>NZ_SCNZ01000005.1:0-266701 GCF_005502655.1 Burkholderia sp. 4NA327C6
GGCCGGTGGCCAGCACCTGTGCGGACGTGCCGCCGTGCACCTGCAGCGCCGCGACGGCGGCGCTGTCCTTCGCATCGCTGCTGATCCCGTTCGCGATCAGCAGGATGTCGCTTGCGAAGCCGCGCGCCGCATCGACGGCTGCTTCTCGTGCGGCGTAGCCGCGGTTGCGGTTCCACGCGGCGCCGATTTCAACGTACACAACGGTTGCCACGATGTCGGAGAGCCTCTGGACGGAACGTCGGGATCGGTGTGCGGCGCCGTGCCGGCGGTGTGCCAGGCACGCGAGAAATGCACTTTTTCGCATGACTCCGGAAAGCCTGCAGCGCAGCCGGGGCATGGATATCCTGCGCGCATGTGCCGGCATTCTCGGCGAAACGGGCTACAAGTCCGGCGAACGGCGTGAAAACGCTGATTATAATACAACAACCAAGACATGTGTATTGCATTATAATGCCGTGTGCGCCGAAGGCGGGCCGCCGATCCGTCGGCGCGTGCCTTCAGGCCGGCCGGGCCGCGCTGCCAGCGCGCCCGGCCTTTTTATCGACGACTCAACTCCCCCTGAATGGAAGCTGCAATGAACGCCGCCCCCGCCTGCCCGCAATGCGCGATGGACAACACTTACCCCGACGGCACGCTGACCGTATGCGCGGACTGCGGCCATGAATGGTCGGCCGGCGCCGGCGCCGAAACGGGCGACGAACCGGCGGGCGACGTCGTCAAGGACGCCAACGGCAACGTGCTGTCGGATGGCGACTCGGTCGTGCTGATCAAGGATTTGCGTGTGAAGGGCTCGTCGATCACGCTTAAGATGGGCACCAAGGTCAAGAGCATCCGGCTCGTCGGCGGCGACCACGAGGTCGACTGCAAGACCGACATGGGCGGCTTCATGCTGAAGGCCTGCTACCTGAAGAAAGTCTGAGCGCGCACGCTCCAATCCACCGTCAGCAATCGACTGCCCGTTCATGGCCGAGGATCGAATTTCCTACGACGCGTTCATCAGGTTCCTGGCGACGCCGCTGAACGACGGCCGGCCGTTCGTGCTGGAGACGCAGCACGCGCTGTCGCTGCATTTCGACCATCTCGGCACGCAGAGCTTCATGTCGCTGCGGGATCCGGGCCGGCTCGAGCTCGGCTATACGCGCGTGATGATGGGCTTTCTGCTGCTGCAGCCCGAGCCCGCCCACATCTGCATGCTCGGGCTCGGCGGCGGTTCGCTGGCGAAGTACTGCTACCGGCACTTGCCCGGTGCGACGATCGACGCGGTCGAGATCAACCCGGACGTGATCGCGCTGCGTGACGTTTTCCGGATCCCCGCTGACGACGGCCGGTTCACGGTGGTGTGCGCCGACGGCGCGGATCATCTGGAACGGGCGGATGTCAGGACGGACGTGATCCTGCATGACGCGTTCGTCGCCGACGGCATGCGGGGCCGCTGTACGGGCGCCGCATTCCTCGCCGCATGTCACGCGCGCCTGAGCGAAAACGGCGTGCTGGCCATCAACTTCATGGACGACGATCCGGCGCTGCCCGAGCATCTCGAGCAGTTGCGAGCGATATTCGGTGTGTCGTATACGCTGGTGCCGTGCGGCGACGACAACAACTTCATCGCGTTCGCATGGAAGGGCGGCAACCGGCTGCCGTCGCTACGCATCCTGCTCGAACGCGCACTTGCGTGCGCACGGGCCGGCGAGCTCAAGCTGGCGGCAACGGCGAGGCGGATGAAGGCCGGGGAGGGCGTTGACCCGCAACGGCTGCTGATGCGTGCGCAGCCGCATGCGCGATGGGAAATCGGCGCGTAGCCGGCATGAGGGCGCCGCTGCCGGCGCGGGCCCCGTACGGCCACGCTTATTTCACGCGTTTGCCGAGCGCGCTCTTGGTCTTGTACGTCACGCCGTGGCGGTCGAGATACTCGCGGATCAGTTGCCGCACGACTTGCGAAGGCGTGAGGTCCTGCTCTGCGCAGAGCATCTCGAAGGCTTCTTTTTTCGCGGGGTCGATCAGGACGGTCAGGCGGGCGGTTTTCGTTTCCATTGCGAGGCGAGGGTGGTCGGTATGTTAATCAAATTATAATCGATCTGCCTTCGGCACCACCGCCGAAAGCGCTCTCCCGGTGCGCGATCAGCGCCTGCTGCGGATCAAGACGAGCAGGTCGTCGATCACCGGTACGATCGCGAGCGTGACGAGTACCGCGGCGAGCGGCACGGTCGATACGTAGCCGACATGCTTGAAGCCGATCGCGCCGGCCAGGCCGCCGATGAAGAACGACGCGAGCATCGTCGCGTGAATCCGCAGTTTCGAGCGGTTGGCGATGACCGCATGCGCGTCGACGTCGACTGCCGACCGGTTCCAGTAGAACAGCTTCCCGAGCTCGATGCCGAGGTCGGTCACGATGCCGGTCATGTGCGTCGTGCGGATCTCCGCGCCCGACAGCTTCGTGATCGTCGCGTTCTGCAGCCCCATGATGAAGCACAGCAGCGTCACGGTCACCGGCACGAAGAAGGTTTCCCACAGCGCGAGGTGGCTGCCGAGCAGCCCGAACAGGAGCAGCAGCGCGGCCTCGACCAGCAGCGGCAGCATGAACTGGCTGTGCAGCCCGCGGCGGCGGCCCCAGTTGACGAGGATCGCCGAGCAACTGGCGCCGATCAGGAACGATCCGAGCGAACTGATGCCGGCCAGCGCGAGCGGCACGTCGCCGAGCGCCATCTGGTCGGCGATCGCCGACACGATGCCGCTCATGTGCGACGTATATTGCTTGACCGCGAGGTAGCCGCCGGCATTGGCCGCGCCGGCGACGAACGCCAGCGAGAACCCGAGCTGACGGTTCGCGGTCGCGCTGCGGTGTTTTCCCGTCAGGTTTCGAAAGTACTGCGCTGGCATAGGGGCTCAGGGGTTTCGCTCAATCGCCGCGGATCGCGGGCACGGACATGACGACCGGCACCGGACTGCAGGGCGGGCACGCCGCCTGCGTACAGGTGCCGGGTCTCGAATCATGTGATGAACATGATAATGCCATTATCATACTCTGTTAGTCGAATAGGGCATTCAGTACAATGTCACCCGACGCGGCCGGCCTGCGGCTTCGCTGCCGCACGGCCGCGCCGACCGCCTTCGCGATCACTTCTGCCCACCGTTTCATGACCCCGATCAAGTTCATTCTGCGCTACACGGCGATCCCGTTCACGGCCATCGTGGCCGTGGTGATCTGGACTGTCATACCATCGTCGAAAGAGATCGATGCGAGACAATATGCGGCGCTGTCGCGCGCGTACGCGAGTTTCCCGCTGCCGTTCCGGCGCGAGATCTCGGAAACGATGGACCACGGCCGGATCAACGACCGGCGCTACCAGGCGCTCGTGCGCGATTCGCTGGGCAATGGCGTCGCGCTGGACTGGCCGGCGTCGGGCGTCGGCGCGCTCGCCGACGAGCGGCAAAAACTGGCCGAACTGATTCAGGCCGATTCCGATCTTCAAGGGCATCACCAATGAAAACTCTGCTGGTTTCCGTGGCATTCGCGATGATCATCGCGAGCCTGATCTTCGCGCTGTACTTCATGAATCACGACCGCGGCAAATCCAAGCGGATGGCATGGTCGCTCGCGGCACGCGTCGGGCTGTCGGTCACGCTGTTCCTGTCGCTGCTGATCGCTTACAAGCTGGGCTGGATCGAGCCGACCGGGTTGCCGATCGGGCGGTGAAAAGCGAACGCCTCGTTGCATGCGGGGCGTTTGCACAAATGCGAGTTCGGCTCTCCAATCGAGCTATTGTGATAAGAAAACTTATCGTAATGGCGCGATCTGCATGATCAAAATCGGGTTTCGCACAACGCGCGCAACGATGGTGATGCGCGGAGGCCCCGTGGACAAACCCGCCGCGCTCGCTCGCCTGCCGCGGCGTGCTACTCTCGCGAATGGCACCGGCCAGGACAGTTCAGTGGTGCGCGACCAGTAAACATTGTGGATTCACGCATATGTACTCGATCTTGCCTGCGTTTGTCTCTGCGTTGTTTCTCGGGTTTGGCCTCTACGTGCTGGCCACCAAGGGCCTCACGCGGGTATCCGTCCCGTTCGCCTTGATGTGCGCGACGACCTTCGTCTGGCAGGGAACGTGGGCCTTCCTGTTCCAGACGACCGACGCGGACGTCGCCAACGTGTTGGTCAAGGCTGGCTATCTGTTCATCCTTTTTCTGCCGACGACCTTCTATCATTTCGTGACGGAGGTCGTGTCGCGTCGGGGCGAGCGGCCGTTCATATTCGCGTCCTACGGACTCTGCGTCCTGCTGGCCGTGCTGCTGGTCACGAGCAACGCAGTCGTCGATGGATTCCGCCCGCATTTCTTTGGCCCGTATCCCAACGCGGGCCCACTGCATCCGTTGCACGTCGTGCAGACGGTACTCCTGGTCGTCCGCAGCGGTTGGCTCCTGATCGACGCAAGACGCGAGGGGCGGGCGCGCGACGTCCGGCAGTTGCTCACGCAATGTCTCGTCAGCCTCGGCCTCTACTCGCTCGCGGCGACCGACTATGCGGTGAACTACGGCGTCGAGTTCTATCCGGTGGGGGTGCTGTTTATCGCGATCAGCCTCGGGATTCTCGCGACGTCGATCGTCCGCTACGGCCTGATGGGCCCCTATCTGCTGGCCGCGACGGTCGCGCACGAAGTGGCCACGCCGCTGGCGGCGATCGGCCTGCACGCGGACGAGCTGCGCACCGTCCTGCCGGTGCTGCTGCGCGGGTATCGGCTGGCAGTGGAGCACCGGTTGTGCGCCGACGGTTTGTATCCGGGGCAGCTGGAGCGGCTACCGGCGCTCGCGTCGTCGATCCGGCGCCAGGTCGACACCACGAGTACGGTGGTCGAGATGTCCCTGGCGTCCTTTACGCTGGACCGACTCGATCGCCACAGCTTCGCGGCCTATCCGATACGGGCCTGTGTCGACGCCGCCGTGGATCGCTTTCCCTTCCGTCCGGGTGAGCGGGACCGCGTGTCGGTCGACGCGATCGATACGGACATCCAGTTTTTCGGATCCGACTCGCTCGTGATCTTCGTCATCTTCAATCTGCTGAAAAACGCCCTGTACGCGATCCATGCAAACGGCCGTGGGCAGATCGAGATCGACGCGCATCGCAGCAACGGTTACTGCGTGATGCGTTTCAGCGATACGGGCCCGGGCATCGCCCCCGATGTGCTCCCTCAAATCTTCGACGCCTTTTTCTCGACCAAGTCGCACGGGCGCGGCGCCGGCATGGGCCTGAGTTTTTGCCGCCGCGCATGTGAAGCGCTCGGTGGCACCATCACGTGTGAATCCGTCCCCGGCGTGCGGACCACGTTCACGATTCGGCTGCCGGAGCCCGGAGCGCCGGCGGACCATGCATTGCGCGATCCGCCGGCGCTCCCCCGGCGCTATCGCATCGGGTAGGTCGGTCTCACGTTCAGTTCGCGGCGGACGGCAGGATCAGTTCATACGCCTTGACCCGCTCGATGATGCCCGGCGGAAACCGGCGGATCCGCTTGTCGGGACCGGCAAACACGATTTGCTGATACCCCAGCGACACCTGCCGGCCGTCAACGTAGAAGCGAAACAGCAGGTAGGCCGAACATTGCCGGACCTCGAACGTATTGAGAAAGCAATCCACACGTTGGAACGGAAACGTCTCGTGGATGTATTCCTGATGCGCGCGCTTCGTCACGAATGCGCCGCCTGCCGCCATCAGGTTGTTGTGGATGCATTCGTGAAACCAGCGTTCACGGCACACGCCCTGCCATTCGAAATAGCGTGCGAAATAGGTATTCATGAAAGCATTGGAATCCTTGAGGTAAATGTCGACCACGTGGTGGAAGGTTTTCTCGGACAGATGTGCCGTTTCGTTGGAAAGGACGTGAAGAATCGCGTCTCGCGTCAACATGGATAACTCCTTGAATCGCTACTGGCGGTAGCTGCGCATTCCTTCAACGAGAAGGAATGGCCCGATTCTCCCCGTGCAATTCTGCTGCGCGGCGCGTTTGAAACGTGCAGAATTCACGGATGCGGATCAGTTGATGTGCGTCTCGTTTTCACCGGATAATTGCGGCGATAATCATTCGCGGTAAAGCGTCTCCGATACCGTTTCTTTTTCTGCTGATTTATCGAGACTCATATGCAACCCTTTGTTAGGCAGCCGGTGCTCTATCCCGTGTCCGTGGTATTTGTCGACGACAATCCGGATTTCCTGCAGGCGCTGCGGGGCGCATTTCCGGACGAACGCCTGAACCACTTCTTTACGCACCCCCAGGCGGCGCTCGACTTCGTGTCGTCGCGTGACACGGAGATGCCACCAACGGCCGCGGACTATTTCGGTGCGGAGAAAACAGGCGGGAATGCGATCGGCGAGGATGCGCTCGCCGATCCTGCCCGATTCGAGGCGGTGGGCGCGGTAGTCGTCGATTATTCGATGCCGGAGGTCGACGGCATCCAGTTTCTGACCTCCATCCGCAACGCGAACTGCACGAAAATCCTGCTCACCGGCATCGCCGACGAGCGCGAGGCGGTGGCCGCGTTCAACGCGGGGCTGATCGATTGCTATCTGAAGAAAACCGACGTCGAGATGGCGCGCAAGCTGGCCACCGCGCTGGACGACGCGAAACGCAAGTGCTGCGCGGCCCGCGGGCACATCAGCCTGCACGAGGCGGGGGCGACCTACCAGGATCCCCGGATCGTCAAACTGATCGACGAGGTGGCCGCGCGGGAAGGCATCGTCGAATACTACTGGCGCCCCAATCAGGACGCGGTGCTGATGTTCGATGCCGCCGGCGCGCCAAGTGTATTTCTCGCCTGGAGCGAAGAGGACTGGGCGTTTCACTGCGATATCGTGTCCGACGCGGGCGGACCGGCCGAATTGCGCCAAGGCATGGAAGCGCGCCGCATCATGCCGCTGTTCTGGCCATCGCAGGCCTATCGGCCGGGCCTCGCGGACATTCGCTGCGCGGCCCCGCTACCCGTTCCGGGATGGCACGGCACGTCTTACAGCTGGATCCGTCTGGATGATCCGGCCGCCGAGCGCGATCTGCCTACATTGGCAAAATGGCGTCACGCGTAAAAGCGCATCCGCCCATTTCCGGACGGAAAGGATCGGCGAGGCGGTACTGTCGTCGACCCGGCAGCCACTCGAATTGGAACAATCCCTGTCAATGTTGACAGTTATCAGCGGCGCGGGATTTTGTTCCAATTACACCTTGTTCCGAGGGCCGCCCACTTTTCCAATATTCCAATAGACGGCACATCCATTCAGTGCAGACCGTTGACCGACGGTCTGCACGCGCTTTCAATATCGATCGATTGTCGATCTGATATTGTCATCACGTTTCCCAAAAACTGCAGCGACAAACGATCCGCACATTTCCGACGGGTTTTCAACGGCCTGCTAACCGCGGGATTCGCTCGCAAAGTCATGGCGATACGCGCGGGGAGAGCAGCCCACGATGCGCTTGAAAGCATGTCCGAACGCGCTATCCGAGTCGTAGCCGAGCATCTGTGCGATCGCCGATATCGACGCGTTCGAGCGTCGTAGTTCCCGCATCGCGAGCTGCACGCGCCAGCGCAGGACGTACTCGAGCGGCCCGAATCCCAGCCGCCGCTTGAAATGCAGCGCGAACGTCGAACGCGATACGTGGCAGCAGGTCGCGAGTTCGTCGACGGTCCAGCGTCGCGCGGGCTCCGCATGAATGGCGACAAGTGCCGTGCTCACCCGGGAATCCGAGAACCCGGCAAGCCACCCGACATCACTGCTCGCGCCGTCGTCCACGTAGCGCCGCAGGATCTCGACCAGCATCATGTGACCGAGATGCCGAACCATCAACGATGCCCCTGGCGATGGCTTGCCGAATTCATGCGCGAGCCGCTGGAGCGCCCAGCGCAGCACCGCCGCCTGCTCGGAGTCCCCGCTCACGACGACTACGGGCGGCAGGCTGCCCAGCAGCAGCGGCATGCCTTCCTCGTACGAGAAGCGGCCACCGATCAGGAAGCAGTTCACCGGGGCGCCATGGTGCGCGATACCGCGTTCGACGTTCCGGTACACGTCGGCGGCAGGCACCGGCGTAACCGATGGATCGCTCGCCAGCCGGAATGCCCGCGGCGAGGCGAGCAGGAAGCAGTCTCCCGTGCGCAACTGGATGGGCGGTCCGGCGCCGTCGACGCTCAGCCAGCAGCTTCCTTCGACAACCGCATTGAACTTGATGCCCTCGGGCGGCGGAATGGCAACCGCCCACGCGCCGCCTGCTTTCAGGCCGGTGAAATACGAATCGCGCGTTTCCAGCAGCGACAGCACTTCCGATAGAGGATCCACGCTCACGCTCCGGACGATCTCGCCGAAAAACCGGATTCTATTGCATTCACAGTCCGGGGGCATCGCCGGAAAATGAATTCGTGCAGTGACGCGGCCGACAGGCGGGCGCGTGCTTCACGCATCGTTCCAGGAGCCTTCAATGACGAGCAGGCAACACCCCCTTCATTCCGGATTCGGCGCTGCATCGACGGCAAGCGACGTACTGGCCGATCTCGACCTTCATGGCAAGACCGCGATCGTCACGGGCGGCCATTCGGGTCTCGGCCTGGAAACGACGCGCGCACTGGCGGAAGCCGGTGCGACCGTCATCGTCGGCGCACGGAGCGTCGATGCCGCGCGCGAAGCAACGCGTGGCGTCGCCGGTGTGGAGGTTGCGGCGCTCGACCTCGCCGATCTCGCGAGCGTGGCCGCGTTCGCGGCGCGGTTCGTCGACGCGCACCGCGACGTGGACATCGTCATCAACAGCGCGGGCGTCATGGCGTGCCCGGAGACGCGGGTCGGCGATGGCCGCGAAGCGCAGATGGCCGTCAACCATCTTGGGCACTACGCGCTCGTCAACGGACTGTGGCCCGTGCTCGCGCAGGGTGACGGCGCCCGCGTGGTCGCGGTGTCGTCGCTTGGGCACCGGCTGTCACCGATTCGCTGGGATGACGTCCATTTCGCACACGGCTACGACAAATGGCTGGCGTACGGGCAGTCGAAGACCGCGAACGCGCTGTTCGCGGTTCAGCTCGACGCGCTCGGCGCCCCGTTTGGCGTACGCGCCTATTCGCTGCATCCGGGCAAGATCGCGACACCGCTGCAGCGTCACCTGACACGCGACGAGATGATGGCTCAGGGCTGGGTGGACGAGCACGGCGTGCCGATCGATCCGACCTTCAAGACGCCTGCCCAAGGGGCGGCAACCCAGGTCTGGGCGGCAACGTCGCCGCGCGTTGCCGGGATCGGCGGGGTCTATTGCGAGGATTGCGACATCGCGGTTGTCACGGAGGGAAACGAGGAGTCGGGCGTGCGGCCGCATGCGATCGATCCGGAGCAGGCGGTGCGTCTGTGGGCGTGGTCCGCGGAGGTGACAGGGATCGATGCCTTTGCGGCGCGCTGTTGATGCCCGGGCGCTCTTGCTGGAGTGCATGGGCATCGGCGGCGACAGCGCGTTCGAGTTCGTCGAGCAGAAGCCGTTGCATGCTGCCCTGTTCGTGCTCCGAGAGCAGCGTGAGCGCGCCGGCCGTGCCGGAGCGGTAGCTTTTGGCACGCAGGCCACGCGATACAGCTCGACCGGAATCCGGATGCAACGACGCGCTCAGGTTGTCGCCCGCAACCTGACAACGCCCATTCTGCGGGCCGGTACCGTCGACTCGCGATTCGTCTCCCGGCCCGGGTGGGCTTGAAGCCTTGCATGACAGACATCACCGGCTGGCCTGTGCAGCACGCGAATGTCATGAACGGGCCGGGTCGGCGCACGTCCGCATGGTTAGAATGACCGCCGCACCTCCGTTCATTCCGTGGCCCGTCACCGGGCCGGCACGAGCCCATGACCTTGCAAGAACTCGAAAAACTGATGCGGCGCCTGTTCGAGGATGAGAGCCTCGACATCGTCGGCGATACCGGCTACAGCCTTTCCTTCCTCGTGCCCTGCAAGGTCCGGGACGTGAAAGCCGCGCTGCAGGCACGCACCGGCCCGGCCGGGTGGGACGGCGAGGCAGTGCACTGGTTCTACCGGTGCGACGACGAGGACTGGGCGCTGTACCTGCGCTCGGTCCCGCATGCGGTGTACTGCATCGCATCCGTGCAGTCGCTGCATGCGCGCCACATGCAGCAGGTCGAGGAGGCGTCGAAGGTCACGCCGGAACAGCAGGCCCTCTACGACGCGGAGGAAGCGCAGCGCCGCGAGGCGGCTGCAGCACGGCGCCTGCGCGATACGCGCAACGAGCCGCTCGCGCCGCTCGGCGGGCCGTTCCATAGCGATGGCGAACGTGTCTGGGCGCGCACCGGCAGCGGGGATCAGTATTGCGCGCTCAACAATTTCGATCTCGCCAGCTTCCGGCACCTGGTCGACAACTTTGCCGTCGATGCATCGGGGCTGCGCTACTACGCGGCCGGCGCCGCGTTCAGCTACGACCACGCAGGCGAAGGCCTCATTGCCGACGGCGATGCCGCCACGCTGGAATCCGTGGGCGGCGACTGGTACCGCGATGCCCGGCAGGCTTACTACTTCGAGCGCGACCCTTACGATCCCGATCGCGGCCAATGCCATCTGACCGTCGTCAAGGCCGACGTAGCCACCCTGACGCACATCGGCGGCGCGTACGCGCGGGATGCGAAGCACCTGTTCTGCGCCGGCGTGCGCAAGCGCGGCATCGACGATCCGGCCGGCGTGGTCGGCCTCGGGTACCGGTACGCACGGCTCGGCGCGCAGATTCTTTACGACGGCAAGGTCGTGGACAAGCCCGGGCGGGTCGATGTCGAGACCGCGCGCGGCGTCTTTCACGACATGCTGATCGACGCCAGCGGGCACGTATTGTGGGGCAAGAACTACCGCAAGCCGTTGCCGGGAATCGACCCCGGAAGCCTGCGCTTCCTGAACTGGGCCTTCGCGGTCGACGACCAGCGCGTGTACTACCGGACGAACACGAACCTGGCCGTGTGCAAAGGCATCGACCGCGCGAGCGTGGAAGCCGTGCCGCCGCTACGCATCCGCGACAAGAATGGGCTGGTCGACATCCGGTATCCGGAAGGCGCCGTGCACGTATCCGACCCTTCGACGGAGTCGTGACAGCGGCCGCGACCGGCCGTTTTCGCACGAGAGCCTGCCGCCCGCTACTGCGTCGTATGCGGGAGCAGCGATCTTTATCAGCGCAGCAGATAAACGTATCGGAATCGCTTCGTTGACGCCATCCGGCACGCACTCGTAGATTCGCTTTTTGACCGAATCTGGGGCCGTGCCGTGACGACTACCGCCATCCGCGACGACGCATCGCTTTCCGCCGGGCATCCGCCCGCATCGCGGCCGCGCGTTGCGGCGCAGCACTTCGACATCGTGCCGTTCGATGCACCGCTCGGCGCCGAAGTGATCGGCCTCGACCTGTCGCAACCGCTCGGCGCCGACGATTTCGCGCGCATTCATCGCGCGCATCTCGATCACCACGTGCTGGTGTTTCGCGACCAGCGCATCACGCCGGACGAGCACATCGCGTTCAGCCGCCGCTTCGGCCCGCTGCAGATCCACGTGCTGCACCAGTTCGCGCTGGCCGGCCATCCGGAGGTGCTGATCGTGTCGAACATCGTCGAGAACGGCAAACCGGTCGGGCTCGGCGATGCGGGCCATTTCTGGCATTCCGACCTGTCGTACAAGGAAAAACCAAGCCTCGGCTCGCTGCTGCATGCGCAGGAGCTGCCGCCCGAAGGCGGCGACACGCTGTTCGCGAACATGCATCTCGCGTGGGACACGCTGCCCGCGCACCTGCGCCGCGCGGTGGAAGGGCGGCGCGCCGAGCATACGTATCTCGCACGCTATGCGGAGCTGCAGGCGCGCAGTCCATGGCGGCCGAACCTGTCGCCCGAGCAGATCGCGCAGGTTGCCGCGGTCGTGCATCCGGTCGTGCGCACGCATCCGGAAACGGGCCGCAAGGCGCTGTTCGTCAGCGAGCATTTCACGACGCGCATCGTCGGGCTGCCCGACGACGAAAGCCGCGCGCTGCTCGACGAGCTGTTCGCACACAGCGTGCGTGCCGAGCATGTGTACCGGCACCAGTGGCGCGAGCACGATCTCGTGTTCTGGGACAACCGTTCGCTGATGCATCTCGCCGCCGGCACGCCCGACCACCTGCGCCGCAAGCTGTACCGCACGACGATCGAAGGCGACGCGCCTTTCTGAGCCACGTGCCGCCGCGTCAATCTTCCGCCCCATCCTGACTGGAGTTCCGATGTCGTTTTCGTTTTTGCCGGCGCGCCGCGCGCTGGCGGCCACCCTGACCGCGGCGCTCGCGTTCGCCGGCGCAGTCGCCCCGCAAGCCGCGCACGCGGAAGGCCGCATCCGCATCGCCGAGCAGTTCGGCGTCGTCTACCTGATGCTGAACGTCGCGCGCGACCAGCAGTTGATCGAAAAGGAAGGGCGCAAGGCCGGCCTCGACATCAAGGTCGACTGGGTGCGGCTGTCGGGCGGCGCGGCCGTGAACGACGCGCTGTTGTCCGGCGCGGTCGACATCGCGGGCGCGGGCGTCGGGCCGCTGCTGACCGTGTGGGACCGCACGCGCGGCCGGCAGAACGTGAAGGGCGTCGCGTCGCTCGGCAATTTCCCGTACTACCTCGTCAGCAGCAATCCGAACGTGAAGACGATCGCCGACCTGAGCGCGAAGGACCGCATCGCGGTGCCGGCGGTCGGTGTGTCGGTGCAGTCGCGCGTGCTGCAGTACGCGGCCGCGAAGCAGTGGGGCGACAAGCAGTTCGACAAGCTCGATGCGCTCACGCAGGCGATTCCGCATCCGGACGCGACGGCCGCCATTCTGGCGAACAGCAGCGTGATTACCGGCCACTTCGGCAATCCGCCGTTTCAGGAGCAGGAACTCGCCGGCAACCCGAATGCGCACATCGTGCTGAATTCCTATGACGTGCTCGGCGGCCCGAGCTCCGCGACGGTGCTGTATGCCACCGAGAAATTCCGCGACGACAACCCGAAGACCTATCGCGCATTCGTTGCCGCGCTGGCCGATGCCGCGCGGCAGATCGCGGCCGATCCCGAGCGCGCGGCCGATACCTATATCCGCGTGAACGCATCGAAGATCGATCGCGCGCTGCTGCTGAAGATCCTGCGCAATCCGCAGGTGCAGTTCAAGACCGCGCCGCAGAACACGCTCGCGCTCGCGCAGTTCATGCATCGCACCGGCGCGATCCGCAACGAACCGAAGTCGTGGCGCGACTACTTCTTCGACGATCCGGCGACGGCCGGCGGCAGTTGACCGGAGCCGCTTCGACGCCGCAATCGACGCTTATGCGTCGGCGCGGTTTCGATATGTGGAATCGATGGTTGGTCCGCGACAGGGCTGGCCGCATGCTGATGCTTTACCCGCAAGAGATTCGATCGTGAACGCCACTTCTCCCCGAACCTGGCTGCCGCCGTATGCGGCACGCGGCGGCGCGGCGCCTGCCGCCCACCCCGTGCCCGACGCGCCGGTCGCCGGCCGGCCCGCGCCGGATGCCGCGCAGGCCGGCGCGCACAGTGAACGCCTGCTCGCGATCGACCGCGTGAACCTCGAATACCGCAGCGGCGCGCGGATCGTGCGCGCGACCCACCAGGTCAGCTTCGACGTGTACGGCAGCGACCGCTTCGTGCTGCTCGGCCCGTCGGGATGCGGAAAGTCGACGCTGCTGAAGGCGATTGCCGGCTTCATCGAGCCCGTATCGGGTTCGATCGCGCTCGACGGTCGGCCGGTGCGCGGGCCGGGGCCTGACCGCGTCGTGGTGTTCCAGGAATTCGACCAGTTGCCGCCGTGGAAGACGGTCGTCGAAAACGTCGCGTTTCCGTTGCGTGCCGCCGCAAAGTTGTCACGCACCGAAGCAAGGGAGCGCGCGCTGCATTATCTCGACAAGGTCGGGTTGAGCGGGTTCGCCGACGCCTATCCGCACACGCTGTCGGGCGGCATGAAGCAGCGCGTCGCGATCGCGCGCGCACTGGCGATGCAGCCGCGCGTGCTGCTGATGGACGAGCCGTTCGCCGCGCTCGACGCACTGACGCGCCGCAAGATGCAAGAGGAACTGCTGCGCCTGTGGGACGAGTTCCGCTTCACGCTGCTGTTCGTCACGCATTCGATCGAGGAAGCGCTCGTCGTCGGCAACCGGATCCTGCTGCTGTCGCCCCATCCGGGCCGCGTGCGTGCGGAACTCAACAGCCACGAGCATTCGCTCGACGACGTCGACACCGGCGACTTCCGCGACAACGTCGCGCGGATCCATCGCCTGCTGTTCGATACCGACACGACCAGCGCCCCAACGACGGAGGAAGCCGCATCATGAGCACGATCGATCCGGCCCTGCCGCCGCTACCGCCCGTGCGTGCCGAATACGAACGCACGCTCGACGCAGTGCCCGACGCCGAACGTGCCGTGCCGGCTCCGCTGTGGCGTCGCGTCGCCGGTGCGGGATGGTTTCGGCGCAGCGTCATCGCACTCGTGCTGATTGCCGGATGGGAGATCATCGCGCGCATCGTCGCGAACGATCTGCTCGTGCCGACCTTCGGCGCGACGCTGGCCGCGTTCGTGCAGGGCATCGAATCGGGCGAACTGCTGGTGAAGACGGGCATCTCGCTGTCGGTGCTGCTGCGCGGCTACGCGCTGGGCGTGTTCTTCGCATTTGCGCTGACGTCGCTCGCGGTGTCGACGCGCATCGGCCGCGACCTGCTGGCGATGCTGACGTCGATGTTCAATCCGCTGCCGTCGATCGCGTTGCTGCCGATTGCACTGCTGTGGTTCGGGCTCGGCACCGGCAGCCTGCTGTTCGTGCTCGTGCACGCGGTGCTGTGGCCGCTCGCGCTCAGCATGTATACAGGCTTTGCGGGCGTGCCGGCCACGCTGAAGATGGCGGGGCGCAACTACGGCCTCACGGGCCTGCGCCAGATCGCGCTGATCCTCGTGCCGGCCGCACTGCCGTCGATCCTGTCGGGCCTGCGCGTCGGCTGGGCATTTGCGTGGCGAACGCTGATCGCGGCCGAGCTGGTATTCGGTGCGAGCGCGGGCCAGGGCGGGCTCGGCTGGTACATCTTCCAGAACCGCAACGAGCTGTATACGGATCGCGTGTTCGCAGGCCTCGCGGCCGTCATCGTGATCGGCCTGCTCGTCGAGAACCTCGTGTTCGACACGCTCGAACGCGTGACCGTGCGGCGCTGGGGCATCCAGCATTGACGTAACCGCACGCGGCAATTCCCGGCGCACGCATAACGTAAGCTGAAATCGGCTTTTCACGCGCGCCGGGTGCGTCCCTATACTTTGCGATGCTGCGCACGCGGCGGTTCGCGAATGCCGCGATCGCGCGACGCAGCGTCCGATCTTCTCGAACAAGGACCTGCCGAATGACTGCCCGTGATGCCGTCGATCCGCGCGACGCGTTGCGCGACGCGCTTGCCGCGCTACCCGATCTCGCGAACGCGATCGGGCAGGATGCCGCGCAACGCGAGGCGCGTCGCGAACTGCCGTTCGAGGGTTTCGTGATCTTCCGGCGTTCCGCGCTGGGCGTGCTGCGGATTCCGGTCGCACGCGGCGGCCTCGGCGGCACGCTGGTCGACCTGTTCGACACGATCGCAACGCTGGCCGCCGCCGATTCGAATCTCGCGCACGCGCTGCGGATCCACTACGACCAGATCGAGACGCTGCGGCTTTCGCCGCGCACGCCGTTCAACGATGTGCAGCTCGAGCGCGCGCTGGCCGGTGCGATCTTCGGCGGCGCGTCGACCGAGCGCGGCACGTCGCGGCCCGGCGAGAACACCACGGTACTGCGCCGGGACGGCGATCACTATCGCGTGACGGGCCGCAAATACTATTCGACCGGCACCGCGTTTGCCGATTTCGCGCGCATCAACGTGGAGACCGAGCAGGGCGACGCGGTCGCCTTGATCATTCCCGTCACGCGCGACGGCGTGCAGGTGCTCGACGACTGGGACGGCATGGGCCAGCGCATGACCGCGAGCGGCAGCCTGTTGCTGAACGACGTGCAGGTGTTCGCGGATGAAGTAGCCGCGCGCGACGGCTCGACGCTCGTCGGCCGCCATTGCGGCGCGCTGCGGCAGCTGCATCTCGTCGCGACAGGCGCGGGCATCGTGCGCAACGTGGTTGCCGATGCGCGTCGCTACGTGCTCGCGCACGGCCGCCCGGTGCTGCACAGCCCGGCGCCGACCGCGCGCGACGATCATTTCATCCAGCAGGTCGTCGGCGAGCTGTCCGCGCACAGTCATGCAATCGATGCGCTCGTCCGCGAAAACGCGCGGGCGCTCGACCGTTCCGCCGACGCGATCGAAGCCGGCGATGCCGATGCGCATGCGCTGGTGCTCGACAGCGCACTCGCGACGGCACGCACGCAGCTCATCGTCAGCAAGCTGGCGCTGCATGCGGCGGAGCGGCTGTTCGAAGTCGGCGGCGCGTCGGCGACGGCGCGCGAACACAACCTCGACCGGCACTGGCGCAACCTGCGCACGATCTTCAGTCATAACCCGTTGCTGCACAAGGCACGCGTGATCGGCGACTACGAGCTGAACGGCGTGACGACGCACCTGACCGAAGGCCGCGTGTTCTGACCCGGCCGCGCGCGCGGCCCTCTTTACCGGAAACCCCTCCCGATGACGACCCGCACCGGACACCTGCATCTCGGCGCATTCCTGTACCCGACCGGCCATCACATCGCCGCGTGGCGTCATCCCGATTCGCAGGCCGACGCGGGCGTCGACTTCGGCCACTACGTGCGGCTCGCGCAGGCAGCCGAGGCCGCGAAGTTCGATCTCGTGTTCCTTGCCGACGGCGTCGGCACGCGCGGCGACGACGTCGAGTTCCTGAGCCGCACCGCGCACAGCTACGTCGCGCAGTTCGAGCCGCTGACGCTGCTGTCGGCGCTCGCGGCCGTCACCGAGCGGATCGGCCTCGTCGGCACCGCGTCGACGAGTTTCAACGAGCCGTTTCACATCGCGCGCAAGTTCGCTTCGCTCGACCACATCAGCGGCGGCCGCGCGGGCTGGAACCTCGTCACGTCGTCGAGTGCGCACGAGGCGCGCAACTTCAATCGCGACGCGCATTTCGATCATGCCGAACGCTATGCGCGCGCGGAGGAATTCGCGGATGTCGTGCGCGGCCTGTGGGATAGCTGGGACGACGATGCGTTCGTGCGCGATCGCGCATCGGGCCGTTTCTTCGATCCCCGCAAGCGCCACGTCCTCGACCATCGCGGCCGCTTCTTCCAGGTGCGCGGGCCCTTGAACGTCGCGCGGCCGCCGCAGGGACACCCGGTCGTCGTGCAGGCAGGCTCGTCGCCGGCCGGTACGCGGCTGGCCGCGCGCACGGCCGAGGTGATCTTCACCGCGCAGCAGACGCTCGACGACGCGGTCGCGTTTTATGCGGACGTGAAGGGCCAGCTCGCGGCGTTCGGCCGCGACCCCGATACGCTGAAGATCATGCCTGGCGTGTTTCCGGTGGTGGGCCGTACCGAAAGCGAAGCGAAGGAGAAATTCGACGCGCTGCAGTCGTTGATCGACCCGGCGGTCGGGCTCGCGCTCGTATCCGGCCTCACCGGCGGGTTCGACCTGTCCGCCTATCCGCTCGACGGCCCGATTCCGCCGCTGCCGGAGACCAACGCCAGCAAGAGCCGGCAGGCGCTGACGATCGAGCTCGCGCGCCGCGAGAACCTGACGATTCGCGAACTCTACTTGCGCGTTGCGGGTGCGCGCGGCCACTGGCAGCTCGTCGGCACGCCGGAGCAGATCGTCGACCAGCTCGAGGAGCGGTTCGTGCATTACGGCGCGGACGGCTACAACGTGATGGCGCCGACGTTGCCCGGCGGCCTCGACGATTTCATCGCGCTGGTGCTGCCCGAGTTGCGCCGCCGCGGGCTGTTTCGCCACGACTATGCCGGCCGTACGCTGCGCGAGCATCTGGGGCTGCGGCGGCCCGTGCGCCACGCCACCGCCGCTCACGCCGCTTACGCCGAAACTGCCGCCTGACGTCAGCGCCGCAAGCCGGCGTCGCGCAGCAGCGGAAGCACGCGCTCGCCGAAGAAGTCGAGATCGGGCTTGAAGTCGTAGAAGCTCAGCTGGATGCCGTCGATGCCCGCGCGGTGCAAGCGCACGATCGTATCGGCGACTTCCTCGGGCGAGCCCGTGATCGAGATATTGCCGCCGATCGCGCGCGAAGCCGCCTGCGAGCGCTGGTCGAAGCCGCCGCGCCACGCATGCGCATCGCTGTCGAAGCGATGAAAGCTGCCTTCATCCGCATGCGCGACGATTGCGTCGCGGTACGCGCGTGCTTCGGCCGCCGTTTCGCGGCAGATCACGAGCGGGTTGAGCAGCGTGCGGATCGCCCGGCCGCGGGCCGCGGCCGCCGCCTTCACACGCGCGGTATGCGCGGGCAGTGCATCGATCGCGCGTTCGGCGTCGGGGCCGGCCGGGCTCGTGACGAACACGATGTCCGAATAGCGTGCCGCGAAGTCGATGCCCGCGTCGGACCCGGTCGCGTTGATCAGCAGCGGGCGGCCGTAGCGCGGCTTCGGCGTCACGAAGGCTCCGCCCAGCCGCCAGCTCGACAGTTCGGGCGTGTAGCTGAAATTGTCCGGTTGCGCCCACAGCTGCTGGACCGCATCGACGAACTCGGCGGCCATTTCGTAGCGCCGGTCGTGTTCGATCCGGTTCCAGCCGAACATCTCGTGCTCGATCGCGCGGTGGCCGGTCACGACGTTGATGCCCCAGCGCCCGCGCGAGATGTGATCGAGCGTCGCGGTGAACTTCGCGAAATGCAGCGGATGCCATGGGCCGTAGAGCACGTGGCTCGTCGCGACGAGGATGATCCGTTCGGTACGCGCGGTCAGCGCGGCCAGCGTCATGAACGAGTCGAGCGCGTGGCCGTCGAACACGCCGCCGTAGCCGCCTTTCGGCAGCCACTGCGACAGCGCGAACACGAGATCGAAGCCGAGCGCCTCCGCGCGCGCGACCAGGTCGGCGTTGTAGTCGAAGGTCCAGTCGGTCGTGCGCGGCAGCGTCGACGCGCTCCAGCCGCCGGCCTGGATCGGCAGGAACAGCCCGAGCATCAGCGGCTGCGCGAGGACGCGCGACACCGGGCTGTCGGGGAAATCCGCCGGCGAGCGGACGTCGACGAACGGCGACGGCGCGACCGGAGCGGCGAGGGAGGTGTCGCTCATGATAGGTTCCTTGCGGATTGGGCACGTACCGGGCCACGACGGCGCGCACGGGCGGCGGCGAATCGCGCGGGTGCCGTGCACGACGGGCCTGCGAGTGGATCGAGCGGCGTCATAGCGTGCCGGGCCTCGGATCGGGCACGAAACCTTCGCGATTCGGCATCCGCACGCGTGGCAGCGTGCGCGAGTCGAGCCGTGCATCGCCGGGCACGATGCCGTTCAGATGGAGCACGTACGCGGTGACCGCATAGACGTCGTCCGCGCTCAGCGATTGCGGTGCGTTGTACGGCATCGCGCGGCGGATGTAGTCGAACAGCGTCGTCGCATACGGCCAGTAGCTGCCGACCGTCTTTTTCGGCTTGGCGCTCGCGAGCGAGCCGATGCCGCCGACGAGCGGATCGCCGACGCCGCCTTCGCCGCCGGCGCCGTGGCACATCGCGCATTTGTCCGCGAACACGTGAGCGCCGCGCGCGACCGTGCCTGCGCCGGGCGGCAGGCCGCTGCCGTCTGGCGCGATGTCGATGTCCCACGCGGCAAGCGCGGCACGGTCGACCGGCTGGCCGAGACCGTAGCCCGCGCCGAATGCGCTCGGAACCAGCAGGGATGCGGCGAGCAGGCAGGCAAGCGGCTTACGCATTGCGCACCTCGCCGTCCGCGCCGACGCGCCAGTTCTGGATGCCGTTGTAGTGGTACTGCGAGTTGACGCCGCGCACGGCGACGAGCGCCTCGCGGGTCGGCTGCACATAGCCGGTGTCGTCGGTGGCGCGGCTTTGCAGGTCGGCCGGCTCGCCGTTCCAGATCCAGTCGGCTTCGAAGCGCGTCAGCGCGCGATCGCGCACGTCGCCCGTGAGTCGCGCGGGCCGCCACGTGCGGCCGCCGTCGGTCGAGACGTCGACCGCGCGAATCCGGCCGCGTCCCGACCACGCGTAGCCGCCGATCGGGTAATAGCCGTGCGCGGTGAGCCGATGGCCGGCCGACGGCCGCGTGATGACCGACTTCGCATCCATCTCGAACACGAACTGGCGCGCGCAGCCGCCGGGCAGCAGGTTCGTGTATTTCGACGTTTCCTCGCGCGTCATCTCCGGCGCGCGCACCAGCTTCAGCCGCCGCAGCCACTTGATGTTCGTGTTGCCTTCGAAACCCGGCACGATCAGCCGCACCGGATAGCCGTTCTCGGGGCGCAGCCGTTCGCCGTTCTGCGCATAGACGACGAGCGCGCGCTCGAGGATCCGGTCGAGCGGCAGGCTGCGTGTCATCGCCGCGCCGTCGGCGCCTTCGGCAAGCAGCCAGCGTGCGTCAGGCTCGATGCCGGTTTCGTCGAGCAGCGTCGACAGCCGGACACCCGTCCATTCGCAGCACGACAGCAGCCCGTGCGTGAACTGAACGGGCAGCCCGCTCGGGCCGTTCCATTCGCTGCCGGTGTTGCCCGAGCATTCGAGGAAGTGGATCCGCGATTCGGACGGAAAGCGCAGCAGGTCATCGATCGTGAACACGCGCGGCTCGCGCACGAGGCCGTGCACGACGATGCGATGACGCTGCGCATCGATCTCGGGCACGCCCGCGTGATGACGCTCGTAGACGAGGCCGTTCGGCGTGATGTCGCCGAACAGGTCGGCGAGCGGCGTCATCGACGAGCCGGAGCCGGGCAACGCCGGCGTACGGGCGCTGCGGCGGATCACGTCGCGCTCGTGCGGCCCCGGCATGCCGTAGGGCGGCGACAGCAGCGGCGCGCCCGGACCGCGGGTCCATGGCGGCACGTCGAGCGCAGAGAGCGGGGCGAGCGGCTGGCTCGCCAGCGCGCCGCCGGCAGGCAGCATCGCTGCCGCCCAGCCGCCGGCGAGCCGGCGCAGTGCTGCGCGCCGGCCGCTGCGCGGTGGGCGGGGCGGGAAACGGGAGTCGGTCATGGTCGAACGCGTATCGCGCGCCGGGGCAGCGCGCGGGGAAACGCCCATTCTCGGCAACCGGACCCGGCGCGGCAAACAACGATTCCCGCTTTGCTTATCGCACCCCGCCGCCGCACGCCGCGCCGCGCCCGATGCGCGCACCGTCAGAACTTCACGCGCAGCCCGCTGACGAACGCGACCTGGCGGTTCGTCGACGAAGCACTCCCGATGTTCGAGATCGCCGCGATCCTGCGATAGCCGCCCGCCGTCGCCGTGCTCGGATCGCCGGCCGCGAGCTGGTAGATGCCGGACAGGTAGATATCCGTACGCTTCGACAACGCGTAGTCGAACCCGAGCGTGAACTGGTGCCAGCGCGGCTTCAGCGTCTGGCCGCCGGTGCCCGGCAGGCCGCTCGCGCGCCCGTCGGTGAACGTGTAGACACCGATCAGCGTGGCAGCCGGCGTGATCTGGTAACGCGCGTTCACGTCGTAGTTGTTGAACTTGCGTGACGAACGGTCGAGATAGTCGAGCTGCGTGTGGCTCCACGCGAAGCCCAGCGTCGTACGGCCGAGCGCGTAGTTCGCGCCCACCACGCCGATCTGCTGCTTGAGCACGCCGCCGTTCAGCCCGTAGAAGAATCCGCCGCTGTAATCGTTGCCGGTGGTGGAGGTCGCACCGCCCACCGCGCCGCTCGTATTCGACGTCGAATTCGGATGATTGATGCGGACATAGCCGGCGCCCACCGACAACGGGCCGTTCACGTAGTTCGCCGACGCGCCCCACGCGTTGTTGTTCGAGAACCCGGTGCCCGCGCCACCGTTGGCCTGGTTGCTGAACGCATAGAGCAGGTCGGCCGTGAAGCCGGCGATCGTGTCGCTGCGGAACTTCACCGCGTTGTTCAGGCGGAAGCTCTGGTTCATGTTGTCGTTGTCGCCCACGTGCGTGGCCGGCGACCAGAAGCCGGACCCCGAGTACTGCGCAACGAGGTCGGTGATCGGCTCGTACTGGCGGCCGAAGGTCAGCGTGCCGAGCCCCTTGCTGGCCAGGCCCACGTATGCGGAGCGGCCGAACAGGCGGCCGCCCTGGCCGAGCCCGCCGTCGCTCGGCCGGAACCCGCTTTCGAGCGTGAAGACCGCCTGCAGCCCGCCGCCGAGATCTTCCACGCCTTTCAAGCCCCAGCGGCTGCCGCTCAGCTTGCCGCTCGTCTGCTGGATGTTGCTTGCGCCACCCTGGTTGTTCGTATAAGCGAAACCGGCATCGACGACGCCGTACAACGTGACCGAACTCTGCGCATGCGCGCTGACCGAACCGATCGAAACCAAACCCAGGACTACCGATTTTCTGATCATGACTATCCTCTTTTTTATGGGTACATCTGCGAGGATCACGATCCTATTGATGACGGCGGTGCCGGCGAACGGTCGATCCGTGGTTTGCAAATCGCTGCGCGGCCGATTTGCAATAGGCGTTGCCGCAAGCCCTGCATGTGCGCCGCGATCGCGTCCGGCACCCATGCTGCGGCGAACGTATCGCGCGAACGGCGAACGTCGGGCACCGGATACACGCGGGCGCCGTCATATCGATCGCTGAAATCGTTCGATGTGCGCAATACCTGCGTCCCGGCGCGCGATGTTTTTACGCAACGCCCGCTGTGCGGCGGGCGCCCGATGCGCTACGCGCGGCCGCATATCGATTCCGCAAAACGTTGGTAGGGCCGTGCGACGCGTGACGGTAGAGTCGGGCATCCGGCCTCGGGCCGGCATGCTCCGGGAACAGAAGGGCGCCCAAGCGCATTCATCCCGGCTGAACAACGAACACGGGAGCTGTCTGTCATGAGTCGCGATGTGCTGTTTCTGCTGGAACCGGGCTTTGCCGATCCGAAGCATCCGGGCCAGCGCTTCGTCTGCCCGCATGGATTGTCGATCGAGGGGCTGCTGGCGAGCGCGCCCGATCGGGCGGGTCGAATCGACGTGAAACGTGTCGGCTTCGAGCGGCCGCGGCACGCGGTGATCGACGCGCTCGACGATGCGCACCAGGGGCTGCCGGTCCTCGTGCTCGGCCGCGACCAGCCGGCGCCGGACGACGCACAGACGCTCGGCGACGTGCGCTTCGTCACCGACGCGCGCCGCATCCTCGAACTGCTGGCCGAACGCCACGGATTTCCGGTGCTGCATTGACGCGGCGATTTTCACTTCCCGTTTGATCGACCGACAGGAGCATCCGATGTCGTCAATTTCGGCGGCGCGTCGCCGTTTGCTGTTTGCCGGCGCCGCGGTGGCGGCGGCGCCCTGGGCCGCGAAGATCGCGTTCGCCACGCCCGCTGCCAACACCGATCTCGCCGGCACCACGCTGCGCGTCGCAACCTACAAGGGCGGCTGGCGCGCGCTGCTGCAGGCGGCCGGGCTGGCCGACACACCGTACCGGATCGACTGGCGCGAGCTGAACAACGGTGTGCTGCATATCGAGGCGCTCAACGCGGATGCGCTCGACATCGGTTCGGGCAGCGAAATTCCGGCCGTATTCGCCGCGCGACAGAAGGCCAACGTGCGGCTCATCACCCGCGTGCGCGAAGACCTGAACAACCAGGTCACGCTCGCGCGCAAGGACACGCCGATCCGCAGCATTGCAGACCTGAAGGGCAAGCGTGTCGGGTACGTGCGTGCGACGACGTCGCACTACTTCCTGTATCGCCAGCTCACGGAGGCCGGCCTGAGCTTCGACGACATCCAGCCGATCAACCTGTCGCCCAGCGACGGCTTGTCTGCCTACGATCGCGGCGACATCGACGCGTGGGCGATCTACGGCTACAACGGCCAGCTCGCGCGCAATCGCTACGGTGCACGTGTGTTGAAGACGGGGAAGGGCTATCTGTCGGGCAACTTCCCGGTCTATGCGAACCCGCGCACGCTCGACGATGCGCGCCGTCGCGCGGCAACGGGCGATCTGCTGCTGCGGTTCCGGCGCGCGTATGCGTGGGCGAACGGGCATTTCCGCGACTATGCGCTCGCGCAGAACAGCGAGACGCGCGTGCCGGTCGCCGATCTCGTCGCGATGTTCGATCAGCGCAGCGAAGACTACGCGCTGCTGCCGGTGACGCCCGACGTGGTGGCGCAGCATCAGCAGGTCGCGGATGTGTTCGCGCGGATCGGTGTGCTGGACGGGTCGGCCAATGTTGCGCCGCTGTGGGATACGTCGTTCAATGCGCTGGTCGCGGCGACGTGATCGAGCGTAACGAGAAGGCGCCCGAGTGAGTGGGGGATGCGGATGAACACGTGCTCTCGAAGGCGCTGTTCACCGCGCGCGAACCCGGCATCACGCCTGCAGTGAGTCTCGTCACGAGATCCGGTCGACCGGATCAGGCGAACGTCGTCGCGACCATGATGCCGAACACGACGCCGATCGCAATCCCGCACAGCCGGCCGTAAATCGATGCGCGCACATTGTCGTCGAGCACGAACGGCGAGCGTTTGTGCTTCCATACCGTGCTGAATGCGACGGGGCGCGTCAGCAGGGTGACGCACGCGATCAGCACCGGCGTGGCGATGAGCATCGCGATGCGCGGCCCGTTCCAGTCGACGCCGTGCATCGCCAGCGAAACGATCGCGGCAAGCGGAACCTCGACGCACAAGCCCAGCAACGAACCGTTGACGAATGAATCTCCGGGGGACTGGAACATGATCGGTCCTGGCATTCAAATGAAATCGGCGCCCGGCTCGAGCTCCCGAAGTTGAAAAAACCGTGGCCATTGCCCAAGGTCGCTCGACCGCATTCGACATCAGCCAGGATGACGGGCGGATAGTACGGCAAATCATTCGCACGTTGGCGGTCGCTCAAGCTATTTAACAAACGTCCCGGGTAGGCGCGTGTTTTCATGCTGCGTCGGGATATCGCGCCGTGATGAAATCGGGCACCTTGTCGAGGTTGGCGCGCGTGGAGGCTGCGTGATCGACCTGGCTGCAGGGCATTGCCGTTCCGGCACGAAATATGATCCGTACGAGGCTATCGCGGTGTGGATCTCGCACGTTCGCCGATCCGGCGTACGCGCGGATTGATGGCGCCAACGGTCGCGGCCCGAGGAAGCAGGGTCAACCGTGCCGAGCCGCCTGTCATATTTTGACAGTTCTTGACAGCCCGGGACGAGTGCAGCGCTATGATCTAACTCCTTTTCGGATGGGCACCCTGGAGAACCTCCCATGAGTTTGGCACGCTCGCTCAGCATCGGTATCACAATTGGCCTTCACCACGCGGCGGAGAGTCTCTGGGTCAACGGCATCAAGCAGAATGCCTTGTATCTGATGAAGCTCTTTCAACACTCGCCGCTGGGCCATCAGGTAACCCTCGTCAATACCACGAACGTCAGGATCACGTCGGAACTTCCGTGGGATACCACGCAGTATCCGATCCGCTCGTTCGACGATGCGAAAGACTCGCTCGATGTGCTGATCGAACTCGGGGGACAAATTGACCAGCAGCAAACCGCGTATCTGCAGGCACGCGGTACAAAAGTCGTGAGTTACTGCTGCGGGCCGGAATACGTGCACATGATGCAGGCGATGATTTTCGGCAGACGCCATGCGGAAACGGTATTCATCAACCAGCGTTATGATCAGGTGTGGATCATCCCGCAAGTTGTCGATACCAGCGCGAGCTACTTCAGCGTATTACGGCGCCAGCCGGTTCGTGAAGTCCCGTTCGTCTGGGACCCGATGTGCGTCGAAGAGCGGTCGGCAGCACTCCCGCATCGCGGGGAGTATCGTCCAACCGGGCAGCCGAAGCGCCTCTCCATCATGGAGCCGAATATCGACGTGACGAAGTTCTGCCTCTATCCGCTCTTGATCGCAGAACTGGGCTATCGAAAATTTGGCGAAAAGATAGCTTATGTGCACGCGACGAACACCGAGCATCTTGCAAAAAGCAGCCCCGAATTCATCGGTATCGCGCACCACCTCGACCTGGTGCGAGATTCGAAAATAAGCTTTGTCGGCTATTACAACACCCCTCAATTTCTTTCCGAATTCACCGACATCGTAATATCCCATCAATCAGGGCTCGCACTGAATTACTTCTATTTCGATGTTTGCTGGAACGGGTATGCATTGATTCATAACGCATACCTCTGCCGTGAGCTTGGTTATTTTTATAACGAACAGGATGCGGAGGAGGGTGCGTTGCAACTCGGTCAGGCAATCGATTCGCACGATGAAAAATGGGTTGATTACAAGAACCGGCAGCGTGAATTCATCGGTGGATTTCTATCGACAAATTCAAATCAAATCGATTCATATGACAGGCTGCTGATCGGTCTTTTCGACTAAATTCACGGCATTTCATTGGGAAAACGGATAAGCCACTGACTGAAGCGAGTGATACTCGATTCGGAATGCGCATGTCGCTCTCGCCTCGAGATCGGGGTTGACTGCGCGCCGGTAGCCGCAAGCGGAGCGAGGTTCACCTTGCACGTTGAGTGCGCGATTCACTGATCAACGCATATCTCGAGCTGCACGCTCGCCGGCGATGTGTCGAGGGTCATGCGGCCGCCGGCCCGGCCCGGTGGAGCGGGCCAGGCGCGGGCGCTTGCCGGACCGTCTACGTCACACCGAGCCTTTCTTCAGATCCTCGATACAAGGAATCCCGGCGCGCCGCTTGGGCCGCAGGAATTTCGGTACCGCGGGCGCCTGGCCGACGCCCGCCTGGCTTTGGTCGGCCCTCGGCTTCAACGCGGCCGGCTTGACCTTGTGCGGCAGCCGGCAGCCGCCGGCCGGCAGGTCGCCGTACGGATCCTCGTCGGCCGACGCCGCGGGGGCCGACGGCATCACGGGGGCGGTCGATGCGACCAGCATCGGGGCGAACGGCAACGCATGCACCCGCTCGCCGGTCAGCACGAACGCACCGTTGGCCACCGCCGGCGCGATCGGCGGCACGCCGGCGTCGCTCAACCCGGTCGGCTGGGCGTCCGACGGCACGAAGAAGACATCCACCGGCGGCGCTTCCTGCATGCGTATCGGCGAATAGTCGGCGAAACCGGCGTTGCGGACCGCGCCATGGTCGACGTCGATCGCGAAGCCCGGCTTCGTCGTCGCGAGACCGAACAGCGCGCCGCCCTGGATCTGCGCTTGCGCGCCGGTCGGGTTGACGATGCGGCCCGCATACACGCCGGCCGTCACGCGATGCACGCGCGGTTGTTGCGCTTCGATCGACACTTCCGTCACGTACGCGACGACCGAGCCGGCCGTTTCGTGCATCGCGACGCCCCACGCGTGGCCGGCCGGCAGCGTGCGCGCGCCGTAGCCGGACTTGTCGACGGCCAGCGCGAGCGCCTGCCGATGCGCGGCGTGCTCGGGGCCGGCCAGCCGCGCCATCCGGTAGGCGACCGGATCCTGCCGCGCCGAGTGCGCGAGCTCGTCGACCAGCGTCTCCATCACGAACGCCGTATGCGAGTTGCCGCCCGAGCGCCACGTCTGGACCGGTACGTCGGCCTCGGTCTGATGAACCGATACCTGCATCGGGAAGCCGTACGGGCTGTTCGTCACGCCTTCGGTCAGGCTCGGATCGGTGCCGCGCTTGAGCATCGTCGTGCGCTCGAGCGGCGAGCCCTTCAGCACAGACTGGCCGACGACCACGTGCTGCCAGTCGCGCACGGCGCCGCTGCCGTCCACGCCGATGTCGACGCGATGCAGCACCATCGGGCGGTAATAGCCGCCGCGCAGATCGTCCTCGCGCGTCCAGATCGTCTTGACGGGGCCGAGATGGCCGGCCGCGAGGTACGCGGCGGACACGTGGGCGGCTTCGACCACGTAGTCCGACGTCGGCGTCGAGCGCCGGCCATAGTCGCCGCCCGTGGTCAGCGTGAAGATCTGGACTTTCTCCGGGGCGACGCCGAGCGCCTTCGCGACCGCCGCGCGGTCGGTCGTCTGCAGCGACGAGCCGCCCCAGATCTTGATCCCGCACGCGCAGCTCGCCGGCCCGACGTCGACCGTGCAGCTGAGCGGCTCCATCGCCGCATGCGCGAGATACGGAAATTCGTAATCCTGCCGAATGCGCGTGGCCGCCGGCGGCGCGCTGCCGGCGTCGGCCGTGCGCACGACGGTCCCCGGCGTGCCGGCGAGCTGCTTGTACGCCTGCATCTGTTCGGATGACGTGACGGTCGAGCCGGCATCCTTCCACGTGATCTTCAGCGCGTCGCGGCCGAGCTTGGCCGGCCAGTAGCCGTTCGCGATCACGGCCACGCCGGTGCCGCCGCGATCGGTCGGGATCTCGACGACCTCGACCACGCCCTTGACGGCACGGGCCGCCGCCGCGTCGTAGCTCGCGACCTTGCCGCCGAAGCGCGGCGGGCGCGCGACCACGGCCACCATCGTGTCCGGCAGGCGCCAGTCCATCCCGTACTTGAGCGTGCCGTCGAGCATTCCGCGCGCGTCGATGCGCGGCGTCGGCTTGCCGATGATGCGGAACTGGTCCGGCGACTTCAACGACACCTGCTGCGGCACCGGCATCGCCATCGCGGCCGGTGCGAGTTCGCCGTAGGTCGCGCGGTAGTTGCCGGAGGTCACGACACCGTTCGCCGTCCGGCACGTGGCGGGATCGACGTTCCAGCGCTGCGCGGCCGCCGCGACGAGCATCGCGCGGGCGGATGCGCCGAGTTCGCGGTATTGCGCGAACGAGTGATTGACCGACGTCGAACCGGCCGTCATCTGGATGCCCGTCACCGGATCCTTGTAAGGCTCGCCGGCCGGCGCGAGCACGGTGCGCACGTTGCGCCAGTCGGCATCGAGTTCGTCGGCCAGCGCCATCGGCAGCGCGGTGCTGACGCCCTGGCCGGACTCCGTCCGGTTGACGGCAACGGTCACGGTGTTGTCCGGCGCGATGATCAGGAATGCTTGCGGAGGCGAAGCCTGAAATGCTTTGCCGGCTTCGGCCGTGGCCCGGGTCGGCGCGATGCCCAGCGCAAGGCAGCCGCTCGCCGCCATCGTGAGCTTCAGGAAGCCACGCCGGCCGAGCTTCGGAGAACCTGTTCCGGCGACCGGTGAGGCGTCGGTGCTCGCCGGGCGCCCGGCTGTGCGAATACGCATGGTCAATGTCTCCCGGCAGGCTCAGGCAAGCGCGCCGGCCGCATCGTGAATCGCGGCGCGGATGCGCTGGTAGGTCGCGCAACGGCACAGGTTGCCGGCCATCGCGCGATCGATGTCGGCGTCGGTCGGCGCCTTGTTGCCGTGCAGCAGGCCGGCTGCGCTCATCATCTGGCCGCTCTGGCAGTAACCGCATTGCGCGACGTCGTGCCGGATCCAGGCGTCGAGGACGGCCTTGCCGACCGCATCGTCGGCGAGATGTTCGGACGTCGTGATGTGCGCGCTCCCCACTGCCGACAGCGCCAGCGTGCAGCTTCGGGCCGGCCGGCCGTCGACATGAACGGTGCAGGCGCCGCAGTCGCCGGTGCCGCATCCGAACTTGGTGCCGGTCAGCCCGAGGTTGTCGCGCAGCACCCAGAGCACCGGTGTCGAGGGATCGGCGTCGATCTCGGCCGGCCGGTTGTTGATGTTCAACGTCACCATCGTGAAGTTCTCCATTGGACACCTCGTCATGGTTCGCGAGGCCAAAGCGTAATGCGGCGGACGTGAATCAATTAAAGCAGATTCGAGAAAAACCCAGCATCTGCAAATTCGATTTTTTTGCCTTTCTTAATGATTTTCGGTCGAAGATTAAAATATAAAATTTACGTTTTCCGTACAAATCATCGAATCTTTTTGAAAGATTGTTGAGTTTTGACAAGATCTTTGCCGACCCGTGGCAAACGTTTGCCAGTCGAGCCTATATTTCACTCGCGATCAATGCGGAAGGCGTGCAAATCGGATAACAGAAACCGAAGATTCAATATCCCGGAAATCTGTACCTCACCGGGTTGACCGGATGATTGGCCTGTTCGTTTACCGGGCGGTCATCCCCGTCCCGTCTGGAGCAACGGGACGGGCGGTCGTTCGGGACGGAGACATCGAGACACGGGCGGGCATGGGTCGCCGGACGGTAATTTCGAATCGTCCGACACAGCCGCCTCCAAATGAAAATGGGAAAAATTACCGGGCAGGGGGTTCAAAAGTAAAAAATGCCAATTAAATAATTCTCGTTGATTAATTCTCGTTTGTTGCCAATTCAGCCATCCACTCGTGTTTGGTGACGGGAAGATATTTTCCAAAAAATATCGAATAACGCATTCCGGTATTTTCCTTCGGCATTCCGATGCGCGAAAGGGAGTTTCGGCGGCTTCGATTCTCTTTATGGGAAGGTGTGATTATGCGTATGCGCATGGGCTCGAACAAAAAACGCGCGAAAGCACGTCCGGCATTCCTTGTCCCGACCGGCATGCTGGTCGCGCTGGTCGGCGCCGGGATCGTCCCCGTCGACGCACTGGCTGCCTGCACCGGAACGACGACCGTCAGTTGTACCGGAGCCAGCACGTCCTATTCGAACGGCACGAACAATCTCAACCTGACCGTCCAGCCCGGCGCGACCGTTTCCGTGGTGCCGTTGCTCGGCGGCACGGCGCTGTCGCTGACGGGCAGCGGCGTCACGCTGATCAACAACGGCAGGATCGACCCCGCGTTGTCCGGGTTGAGCATCGTGTCGAACGGCACGGTGGTCGGCAATAGCGCGTCGGCGAGCATCGTCAACGTCACGAACGCCAGCTCGGGCGTGATGATGGGTTCGACGAGCTCGCTGCTCAACGGGCCGGCATTGACCGTATACAACGGCATCGGCGGCACGACGAACATCACCAATGCCGGCACGATCGGCACGACCGGCCTGCTGGGCTTCGGCGCGGGGCCCGCCGCGCAGGTCGTCACCACGTCGGGTGGCGCACAGGCCAACTTCACCAACGCGAGCGGCGGCGTGATCAACGGTTCGGTGGCGCTCGCGCCCAGCGGGACGCCGGGCGCCGGGAACACGTTCACCAACGCCGGCGCCGTCACGGGCAACGTGTCGCTGGGCGCGGCCGTCGGCACGTCCAACACGTTCAATGCGCTGACCGGGTCGTCAGTCGGGCTCGGCGTCGATGCGGGGCTGGGCGGCAACAACACGCTGAACCTGCAACTGAACACGGCCACCGGCGGCGCGACGAACGGCGCCATCGCGGTCGATACGTTCGGCAATTTCAACAACCTCGCCGTGCAGGGCGGCACGTGGGACATCACCGGCGCATCGACCGCAACGAACGCATCGCTGACCGGCGGCACCGCGATCGTCCACGGCGCGGGTGCGCTGGGCACCGGCACGATCGTCGGCGGCGGCGGCACGCTGGAAGCCGGCGCGGCCGGCATCAATCTGCTCAACAACGTGACGTTGACCGGCGGCCTGACGGTCGACGGCGCGAACGGGCTCGCGCTGTCGGGCGCGATCGGCGGCGGTGGCGCGCTGAACGTGAGCGGCACCGGCACGCTGGCGCTGAACGGCGTCAATTCATTCACGGGCGGAACGAATCTGACGGGCGGCGGCGGACTGCTCGTGGGCACGAGCGGGGCGCTCGGCGGCGGCGCGCTGAACGTGACGGGCGCGGGCGGCACGCTCGGCACGAGCATCGGCGGCACGGTGCTCGGCAATGCGGTCAATCTCGGCGCGGGCGTGACGCTGGGCTTGAACGGGTCGGCCAACCTCGGTCTGGGCGGCACGATCGCAGGTAACGGCGGTCTCGCGCAAACCGGCACGGGCACGACGACGCTGCTCGGCGTGAACACCTTCACGGGCGGGACGGCGCTCAGTGGTGGCGGGCTGATCGCCGGCAACGGCGCGGCGCTCGGCGCCGGCGAGCTGCACGTGACCGGCGCGGGCGGCTCGCTGGCGACGAACGTGGGCGGTACGCTGCTCGGCAATGCAGTGAATCTCGATGCAGGCGCCACGCTGGGCCTGAACGGTGCGGCCGGCCTGAGCCTCGGCGGCACGATCGCCGGAAACGGCGGCCTCGCGCAAAGCGGCACGGGCACGACGACGCTGCTCGGCGCGAACACGTTCTCGGGCGGCACGGCGCTGAGCGGCGGCGGGTTGATCGTCGGCAATGGCGCGGCGCTCGGCACGGGCTCGCTGAACGTGTCCGGCACGGGCGGCACGCTCGCGACGAACGTCGGCGGCACCGTGCTCGGCAATGCGGTGAATCTGGGCGCAGGCGCGACGCTCGGCCTGAACGGCACGGCCGACCTGGGCCTCGGCGGTGTGATAGGCGGGGGCGGCCACCTGGCGCAAACCGGCAGCGGCACGACGACGCTGCTCGGTGCGAATACGTTCACGGGCGGCACGGTGCTGAGCGGCGGCGGCCTCATCGCCGGCAACGGCGCGGCACTAGGCACGGGCGCGCTGAACGTGACCGGCATCGGGGGCACGCTTGCGACCAACGTCGGCGGCACCGTGCTCGGCAACGCGGTCAACCTGGGGGCGGGCGCCACACTCGGCCTGAACGGCGCGGCCGATCTCGGCCTGAACGGCACGATCTCGGGCGCGGGCGGCCTGGCGCTCGGCGGCACCGGCGCCACGACGCTGTCCGGCGCGAACACGTTCACCGGCGGCGCGAACCTGACGGGCGGCGGCAGCCTGATCGTCGAAGGCGGCACGGCGCTCGGCGTGGGCGGCGCGTTGAACGTGAGCGGCCTCGGCGGTTCGCTGAGCGCGGATCTGGCCGCGGGCGCGGCCCTCGCGAACGGCATCAACCTGAACGGCGCCTCGCTGACGCTGAATGGCGCGAACAACCTTGGCCTGAGCGGCACGATCGGCGGCAGCGGCGGCCTCGTGCTGAGCGGCACCGGCACGACGACGCTGTCCGGCGCGAACACCTTCGGCGGCGGCACGACGCTCAGCGCCGGGACGCTGCTGGCCGGCAGCAACACGGCGCTGGGCAGCGGCGCGCTGAACGTCGCGGGCGCGGGCGGCGCACTCGGCGCGAGCGTGAGCGGCACCGCGTTGGGCAACGCGGTCAACCTCGGCACGGGCGCGACGCTCGCGCTGACTGGCGCGAACGATCTCGGCCTGAACGGCGTGATCGCGGGTACCGGCGCTCTCGCGCAAATCGGCTCGGGCATCACGACGCTGACCGGTGCGAACACATTCTCGGGCGGCACGACGCTGAGCGGCGGCGGCATCCTCGCCGGCAACGGCGCCGCACTGGGCACGGGTGCGCTGAACGTGACGGGCGCGGGGGGCTCGCTCGGCACGACCGTCGGCGGCACGGTGCTCGGCAACGCGATCCAGCTCGGCGCAGGCGCGGCGCTGACGGTTGGCGGTACGAACGATCTCGGGCTGGGCGGGATCATTTCCGGTGCAGGCGGCCTCTCCGTGAACGGCCCGGGCACGACGACGCTCACCGCGGCCGAGACGTTCACCGGCGGCACCACGATCGGCAGCGGCACGCTGGCGATCGGTGCGGGCGGCAGCCTCGCCGCGTCGAGCCCCGTCAACCTGACGGGCGCGAGCGCGCAATTCAGCATCGCCGGCGCGACCACGCCGCAGTCGATCGGCACGCTGTCGGGTGTCGCGGGTTCGGCGATCGATCTCGGCGCGAACAACCTGACGCTGGCCGGTAGCGGCAACGGCGTCTTCGCCGGCAACATCGGCGGTGCGGGCGGGCTGACGCTTTCCGGCACCGGCTCGCAGGCGCTCACCGGCAACAACACGTATGCGGGCGGCACGGCGCTGACGGGCGGCAGCCTGCTCGTCGGCAGCGGCGCGGCGCTCGGCCTCGGCGCACTCGACGTCAACGGCTCGGCTTCGCTCGGCGCGAGCGTGCCGGGCGTGACGCTCGGCAACGCGGTCAATCTCGGTACCGGCGTCACGCTGGGATTCAACGGTACGAACGATCTCGGCCTGAGCGGCACGATCGCCGGCAACGGCAGCCTCGCGCAAACCGGCACCGGCACGACCACGCTGCTCGGGGCGAACACGTTCTCGGGCGGCACCACGCTGAGCGGCGGCGGGCTGATCGCCGGCAACGGCGCGGCGCTCGGCTCGGGCGCGCTGACCGTCGCCGGCACGGGCGGCACGCTGGCGACGAACGTCGCCGGTACGGTGCTCGGCAACGCCGTCAACCTCGGCGCGGGCGCGACGCTCGGCCTGAACGGCGCCGCCGATCTGAGCCTGGGCGGCGCGATCGCCGGCGGCGGCAGTCTTGCGCAAACCGGCACCGGCACGACCACGCTGCTCGGCGCGAATACGTTCACCGGCGGCACGACGCTGAGCGGCGGCGGCCTCATCGCCGGCAACGGCTCGGCGCTCGGCACGGGCGCGTTGAACGTGACGGGCGCGGGCGGCTCGCTCGGCACGAGCGTCGGCGGCACGGTGCTCGGCAATACGGTGAATCTCGGTGCGGGATCGACGCTGACGGTTGGTGGGGCGAACGATATCGGGCTGGGCGGCGGGATCTCGGGCAGCGGCGGCCTGTCGGTGAGCGGCCCGTCGACGACCACGCTCACGGGCGTGAACACCTATACCGGCAACACGACGATCGGCGGCGGCAGCACGCTGGCGGTCGGCGCGGGCGGCAGCCTGTCGGTGGGCAGCGCGCTCGACCTCGCCGGCACGGGCGCAAAGCTCGACATCAGCGCGGCGACCACGCCGCAAACGAGCGGGATGCTGTCCGGCGTGGCGGGCACGAACGTGAATCTCGGCGGCAACACGCTGACGCTCGCCGGCACGGGCAACGGCAGCTATGCCGGGACGATCGGCGGTACCGGCGGGCTGACGATGGCAGGCACCGGCACGGAGACGCTGACCGGCGCGAACACGTACACCGGCGCGACGACGATCAACAGCGGCACGCTGGCGATCGGCGCGGGCGGCAGCCTGTCCGCCAGCAGCCCGGTGAATCTGGCCGGCGCAGGCGCCACCTTCGACGTCAGCGGCGCGACCACGCCGCAGACGACGGGCACGCTGTCGGGCGTGGCCGGTTCGACGGTGAACCTCGGCGGCAATAACCTGACGCTCGGCGGCACGGGTAGCGGCACGTACGGCGGTACGATCGCCGGCGCGGGCGGCAGCCTCACGTTGTCGGGCACCGGTACCGAAACGCTGACGGGCAACAACACGTACACGGGCGGCACGACCCTGAGCGGCGGCGGCACGTTGATCGCGGGCAGCGGCTCGGCGCTCGGCACCGGCACGTTGAACACGAGCGGCGCAGGCGGCACGCTGGCCGCGAGCACGCCTGGCACGACGCTCGGCAACGCGGTGAATCTCGGCGCGGGTTCGACGCTGACGGTGGGCGGCACGAACAATCTGGGCCTCGGCGGCGGGATCTCGGGTGGCGGCAACCTCGCGGTGAGCGGCCCGTCGACGACGACGCTCACGGGGGCCAGCTCATACACCGGCAGCACGACGATCGGCAACGGCAGCACGCTGGCGGTCGGTGCGGGCGGCAGCCTGTCGGGCGGCAGCGCGATCGACCTCGCCGGCACCGGCGCCACGCTCGACCTGAGCGGGGCCACCTCCGCACAGACGACGGGCGCGCTGTCCGGCGGCGCGGGCACGAACGTCAACCTCGGCGGCAATACGCTCACGCTCGGCGGCGCAGGCAGCGGCACGTACGGCGGCGTGATCGGCGGCACGGGCGGGTTGACGCTGTCGGGCACCGGCACGGAAACGCTGACGGGCAACAACACGTACACCGGCGCGACGACGATCAACAGCGGCACGCTGGCGATCAGCGGCAACGGCAGCCTGTCGTCGAGCAGCCCGGTCAGCCTGACCGCGTCCGGCGCGACGCTCGACCTGAGCGGTGCGTCGTCGCCGCAATCGACCGGCGCGATCTCGGGCGTGGCCGGCTCGACGGTGAACCTGGGCAACAACAACCTGACGCTCGGCGGCACGAGCAGCGGCACCTATGCGGGCAACATCGCCGGCACCGGCGGCGTGACGATGAACGGCACGGGCACCGAAACGCTGACGGGCGCGAATTCCTACACGGGGGCGACGACGATCAACAGCGGCACGCTGGCGATCGGCGCGGGCGGCAGCCTGTCGGGGACGACGCCGGTGAGCCTGACGGGTGCGGGCGCAACCTTCGACCTGAGCGGCGCGACCACGCCGCAGACGACGGGCACGCTGTCGGGCGTCGCCGGTTCGACGGTGAATCTCGGCGGCAACAACCTGACGCTCGGCGGCACGGGTAGCGGCACGTATGGCGGCACGATCGCCGGCACGGGCGGCAGCCTGACACTGGCGGGCACGGGCACCGAAACGCTGAACGGGACGAACACGTACACGGGCGGCACGAGCCTGACGGGCGGCGGCACGCTGATCGCCGGCAACGGCTCGGCGTTCGGCTCCGGAGCGTTGAACACCAGCGGCGCAGGCGGCACGCTCGGCACCAGCGTGGCCGGCACGACGCTGGGCAACGCGGTGAATCTCGGTGCGGGTTCGACGCTGACGGTTGGCGGTGCGAACAATCTGGGCCTCGGTGGAGGGATCTCGGGCAGCGGTAATCTGGCGGTGAGCGGTCCGTCGACGACGACGCTCACGGGGGCCAGCTCGTACACCGGCAGCACGACGATCGGCAACGGCAGCACGCTCGCGGTCGGTGCGGGCGGCAGCCTGTCGGGCGGCAGCGCGGTCGATCTGGCCGGTGCCGGGGCGACGCTCGATCTGAGCGCCGCCACGACGCCGCAGTCGACTGGTGCGTTGTCGGGCGTGTCGGGCTCGACCGTGAACCTCGGCGGCAATGCGCTGACGCTCGGCGGTTCCGGCAGCGGCACATACGGCGGCACGATCGCCGGCACGGGCGGCAGCCTGACGCTGGCGGGCACCGGTACCGAAACGCTGAACGGGACGAACACGTACACGGGCGGCACGAACCTCACCGGCGGCGGCACGCTGCTCGCCGGCAACGGCTCGGCGCTCGGCACCGGTGCGTTGAACACCAGCGGCGCGGGCGGCTCGCTCGGCACCAGCGCGGCCGGCACGACGCTGACCAACGCGATCAATCTCGGCGCGGGTTCGACGCTGACGGTTGGCGGTGCGAACAATCTGGGCCTGGGCGGCGCGATCGGCGGCAGCGGCAACCTCGCGGTGAACGGCCCGTCGACGACGACGCTCACGGGGGCCAGCTCGTACACGGGCAGCACGACGATCGGCAACGGCAGCACGCTGGCGGTCGGCGCGGGCGGCAGCCTGTCGGCGGGCAGTGCGGTCGATCTGGCCGGTACGGGCGCCACGCTGGACCTGAGCGCCGCGACGACGCCGCAGACCACGGGCGCAATGTCGGGCGTGTCGGGTTCGACCGTGAATCTGGGCAGCAACACGCTGACGCTGGGTGGCCCCGCTAACGGCACGTACGGCGGCACCGTCGCGGGCACGGGTGGGTTGACGCTGTCAGGCACCGGCACCGAAACGCTGACGGGCAGCAACACGTACACCGGTGCGACGACGATCAACAGCGGCACGCTGGCGATCGGCGCGGGCGGCAGCCTCTCCGGCAGCAGCCCGCTGAACCTGGCTGGTGCGGGCGCAACCTTCGACGTCAGCGGCGCGACCACGCCGCAATCGACGACCGGGTTGTCGGGCGTGGCCGGTTCGACGGTCAACCTCGGCGGCAACAACCTGACGCTCGGCGGGGCGGGCAGCGGCACGTACGGCGGCACGATCGCCGGCACGGGCGGCAGCCTGACACTGGGCGGCACGGGCACCGAGACGCTGACCGGTTCGAACACGTATTCGGGCGGCACGAACCTGACCGGTGGCGGCACGCTGGTCGCAGGCAGCAACACGGCGCTCGGGTCCGGCACGCTGAACACCGGCGGCGCGGGCGGCACGCTGGCAGCCGGCACGCCGGGCACGACGCTCGCCAACGCGGTGAACCTCGGGACGGGTTCGACGCTGACGGTAAGCGGCCCGAACAGCCTCGGCCTGACCGGCGCGATTTCCGGTAACGGCAATCTGTCGGTCACCGGCCCGGCGACGACGACGCTGTCGGGTGCCAACACCTACACCGGCGGCACGAGCGTCACCGGCGGCGGCACGCTGGTCGCCGGCACCCCGACCGCCCTCGGCAGCGGCACGCTGAGTGTCGGCGGCAACGGCGGCACGCTCGGGACCAGCGTGGCCGGCACGACGCTCGGCAACGCCCTGACCCTCGGCACGGGTTCGACGCTGACGGTGGGCGGCGCCAACAACCTCGGCCTGAGCGGCCCGATCTCGGGCGGCGGCAACCTCGCGGTGAGCGGCCCGTCGACGACGACCCTCAGCGGCGCGAGTTCGTACACGGGCGGCACGACGATCGGCAACGGCAGCACGCTGGCGGTCGGCGGCAACGGTGGCCTGTCGGCGGGTAGCGCACTGACGCTGGCCGGCAACGGCGCGACGCTCGATGTCAGCGCGGCCAGGACGCCGCAGACGGCGAGCGCGCTGTCGGGCGCCGCCGGTTCGACCGTGAATCTCGGCGGCAATACGCTGACCGTGGCCGGTCCGACGGGCGGCAGCTTCGGCGGCACGATCGCGGGCACCGGCGGCTTCGCGGTGCAGGGCGGCGGCACGCAGACGCTGACGGGCGCCAACACGTACACCGGCAGCACGACGATCGGCAGCGGCAGCACGCTCGCGCTGGCCGGCTCAGGCAGCCTCGCGTCGACGAGCCCGGTGATGCTCGCGGGCAGCGGTGCGACGCTGAACCTGGCGGCTGCGAGCGCGCCGCAGTCGATCGGCACGCTGTCGGGTACGACGGGCTCGAACGTGAATCTCGGCAGCACGCCGCTGACGGTCAATACCGAGGGCACCAGCTCGTTCGCGGGCACGCTCGCGGGTACCGGCCCGCTGACGCTGGCCGGCACGGGCGCGCAGGTGCTGAGCGGGACGAACACGCTGTCCGGGCCGACGAACGTGACCGGCGGCACGCTCGCCGTCACCGGTTCGCTGGCCAGCTCGCCGGTGACCGTCGGCAGCGGCGCGACCGTCACCGGGACGGGCACGATCGGCGGCCTGGTCGTGTCGGGCGGCGGCACCGCGTCGGTCCTCCAGCTCGGGCAGCCGCTGAAGGTCGCGGGCAACGCGACCTTCCAGCCGGGCTCGACGCTGCAGGTCGGCGCCACGCCGCAGCAGAGCGGCGGCCTCGACGTAACCGGCTCCGCGACGCTTAACGGCGGGGCGGTGCAGGTCGTCGCGGCGACCGGGCAGTACCAGCCGGGCAAGCTCTACACGATCGTGAATGCCGGCGCGGGCGTGCAGGGGCAATTCAGTGCGGTGAACTCGACGTATGCGTTCCTCACGCCGACGCTCACGTACAACCCGGCGCAGGTGCTGATGTCGCTGACACCGAACGGCACGCCGTTCTCGTCGGTCGCGACGACGCCTGACGGGCAAGCGGTGGCGGGCGCGGTCGGCACGCTCGGCGCAGGAAACCCGCTGTTCGATACGGTGCTGACGTCGGATTCGACTACCGCGAACCGCGCGTTCACGCAGCTCGCCGGCGATCTGTATCCGAGTACGCGAAGCGTGCTGCTGTCGGATAGCCGCTACGTGCGCGATGCGGTGCTCGATCGCGCGCGGCTCGGTTCGCAGCCTGGCGGGGCGCTGTGCGGATGCGAGGCGCCGGTGTCGGCGGACGATCACGCGGCGGCGCTCGACCGGCGCATGGCCGCGGAGAACGGCTGCACGCCGGCCAAGTCGTTCAAGCCCGCGGTGTGGGGCCGTCTGTACGGCTCGCATAGCCGGTTCGACGGCGACGGCGTCGCTTCGATCGATCGCAACCTGTACGGCTTCATCGTCGGGACGGATGCGGAGGTCAGCAGCCACTGGCGCGTCGGTATCGCGGGCGGTGCGTCGCGCAGCCAGCTCAATACCGACCAGAACGAATCGGCGAAGGTCAACGGCGAGACGATCGCGCTGTACGCGAGCGGCCGATACGACGCGTGGAACGTGCGCGGTGGCGTGGCGCAGTCGTGGTACCGCGTGCATGGCGAGCGCAATCCGTCGTTCGGCGGCTTCTCCGATCACGACACCGCCAGCTACGACGCGAACGCGACGCAGGTGTTCACCGAGCTCGGTTACTCGACGGCGATTCGCAACGTCCAACTCGAGCCGTTCGTCGGGCTCGCGTTCGCGAGCCTGCACACCGGCGGCTTCAAGGAGAACGGCGGTGCGGCTGCCCTGCAGGGCGATTCCGACACGACGGGCCTCGGGTTCTCGACGCTCGGCCTGCGGGCTTCGACGGACGTCGCGGTCACGACGAAGGGCAAGGTCACGACCTTCGGCACGATCGGCTGGCGGCATGCGTTCGGCAACACGCAACCGGCTTCGACGTTGTCGTTCGCGAGCGGTGGCGCGCCGTTCAGCGTGGTCGGCGTGCCGATCGCGCGCGATGCGGCCGTGCTCGAGGTCGGTGTCGATGCGGCCGTGACGAAGAACCTGTCGCTCGGCCTGTCGTATAGCGGCCAGCTCGGCCGCCACATCAGCGACCACGCGCTGTACGGCAATCTGTTGTGGAAATTCTAAGGGGAGGGGTGGCGACCGCTCGCGATGGAGTCGTCGTGAGCGGCCGATTGGTTGACGACGGTTCGATGGTGGTTGGTTTTTGTATTCGCGTTGCAGAAGTTTCGTGATGCAGATCAATTTTCATGACGTGCGTCACGCGGTATCCGGTATCCCGTTGCATCGGCCTGTTTGAACCTGTTTCAACGCTTTGCCGTATCGGGCAATCCGCGAACGATTCGCGTCGCCTTCGGGCGACAGGATCCACGCGTCATCGCTCGAGCTGTCCGCGGTTGTCCAACCGAAATGAGGGTATTCATGAAAACGAAAACGAACGTGAAATTGACGGGCATCGCCTTGTCGGTCGCGGCTTTGTTCAGCTTTGCCGCCACGGCGTCCCAGGCGGGGGTACTGGCTTCCCCGCTGGGAAGTGTCAGCAAATCCGACGGCATCATCATCGGAGGCGGATCGCCGGCGCCCGGTGAACTCGTCGGCACCCTGACGGGATGGGGGAACGGGGTGGTGGCAGTCGGCAACCCGAATGCAGGCGGGATCTCGATCGGACTGGCAGGGACCGGGACGGGAAGCGCGACCATCGATATCGGTAACGGCTTGCTCGAGCCGGTCGCAGGGGTGGCCGGTGCGGTGACGGGGGCGTTGGGTGGTGTCGGCGGCGGCGGTGGCGGTGGGACCGGTGGTCTCGGTGGTGTGGTAGGCACGGTAACCGGCGCGCTGGGTGGCATCGGTGGTGGCAATCCGACTGGCGGCCTCGGTGGGGTGATCGGAACGGTGGGCAACGCGGCAAGCGGCGCAGTCGGAACGGTGACGGGCGCTTTGGGTGGTGTTGGTGATCCGACCGGTGGTCTTGGCGGTGTCGTTGGCACGGTAACCGGTGCACTGGGTGGCATCGGTGGCGGGACCGGCGGTCTCGGTGGGGTGATTGGCACGGTGGCGAATACGGCGACTGGCGCGGTCGGTGCTGTGACAGGTTCATTGGGTGGTGTCGGCGGTGGCGGCGGGACCGGCGGTCTCGGTGGTGTGATTGGCACGGTAACCGGTGCACTGGGTGGCATCGGTGGCGGTAATCCGACTGGCGGCCTCGGCGGCGTTGTCGGCACGGTAGTGAACACGGCAACGGGTGCGGTCGGGGCACTGACTGGGGCTCTGGGTGGTGTTGGCGGTGGCGGGACTGGCGGCCTCGGCGGTGTCGTCGGAACGGTAGCGAACACGGCAACAGGTGCGGTCGGAACGCTGAGTGGCGCATTGGGCGGTGTCGGTGGCGGGGCCGGCGGCCTCGGTGGCGTTGTCGGTACGGTAGCGAATACGGCAACAGGTGCGGTCGGAACGGTGACCGCTGCTCTGGGTGGCATCGGCGGCGGGACCGGCGGCCTCGGTGGCGTTGTCGGTACGGTAGCGAACACGGCAACGGGTGCAGTCGGAACCCTGACCGGCGCACTGGGCGGTGTCGGCGGTGGCGGGGCAGGTGGTCTTGGCGGTGTTGTCGGAACGGTGGGCAATGCGGCAGGCAGTGCAGTCGGAACGGTGACGGGCGCCTTAGGTGGTGTTGGTGATCCGGCTGGTGGTCTCGGTGGTGTCGTTGGCACGGTATCTGGTGCGCTGGGTGGCATCGGGGGCGGGGCTGGCGGCCTCGGCGGTGTTGTCGGCACGGTGGCGAACACGGCGACGGGTGCAATCGGAACACTGACTGGTGCGCTCGGCGGTGCTGGCGGTGGGACAGGCGGTCTCGGTGGCGTCGTCGGAACGGTGGGCAACGCGGCAACCGGGGCAGTGGGTACGGTAACTGGCGCATTGGGCGGTGTCGGCGGCGGAACCGGTGGCCTTGGCGGGGTCGTCGGCACGGTAGCGAATACGGCAACAGGTGCAGTCGGAACCCTGACCGGGGCGCTGGGCGGTGTCGGTGATCCGACTGGTGGTCTTGGTGGTGTGGTCGGAACGGTGACCGGTGCTCTGGGTGGCATCGGTGGCGGGACCGGCGGCCTCGGTGGGGTCGTCGGCACGGTAGCGAATACGGCAACCGGTGCGGTCGGAACGCTGACTGGCGCACTGGGTGGCGTCGGTGGTGGCGGGACCGGTGGTCTCGGTGGTGTCGTCGGAACAGTGGGCAATGCGGCAAGCGGCGCAGTGGGTACGGTTACGGGTGCCCTGGGTGGTGTCGGCGATCCGACCGGTGGTCTCACTGGTGTGGTCGGCACCGTAACCGGCGCGCTGGGTGGCATCGGTGGTGGGACTGGCGGTCTGGGCAGCGTTGTCGGGACAGTGGGCAACGCGGCAAGCGGCGCAGTCGGTACGGTAACCGGTGCTTTGGGAGGGGTTGGCGATCCAACTGGCGGCCTCGGCGGTGTCGTCGGAACGGTAGCGAACTCGGCAACCGGTGCGATCGGAACGCTGACTGGCGCACTGGGCGGTGTCGGCGGCGGAACTGGCGGCCTCGGCGGCGTTGTCGGCACAGTAGCGAACACGGCAACAGGTGCAGTCGGAACGCTGGCGGGCGTAGCGGGCGGTGCCGGAGGCGCGACCAGCGGTCTCGGTGGCATCGTGGGCACGGTCGCCAACGCCGGCTCTGGCGTCGTCAACGCCGTCACCGGTGTTGCGGGCAACGGCGGCGCGCTGATCACGCCGATCACGAGCATCGTCGGCAATCTCAGCGGCGCGTTGCCAGTCGGCGCAGCCACCGGTGCGATCGGCGCAGCGTCCGGCGCGGTAAGCAGCCTCGCCGGCAGCGGCACCGCGGCGATTGCACCGATCGCGTCGACCGTCACGTCGCTGATCGGATCCGCCGCGAGCGGCGCCGGCAACGTCGTCGGCTCGGGATCCGGCGCGCTCTCCGGCGCGACCGGTGTGGCGGGGTCGCTCGCGACGGTCACCACGGGCCTGGCGGGCTCGCTCGCGCACACGGTGACCGGTACCGCCGGCGCGGTCGCCGGAACGCTTCCGGCACTGAGCGTCGCGCTCAACGGCGGCACGGCAGCGGGCGCGGTCGGCAGTGTGACGAATGCCGCCGGGGCGCTCATCTCCGGTGGTGCGACGATCGCCAGTGCGGCGGTGCAATCGGTCGGTTCGGCCGCCGGCTCGGTGGCCGGCGTCGTTCCCGCACTGGCGGTTTCGCTGAACGGCAATTCCACGCAAGGAGGAGGTAGCGCGTCGGGCGGTCTGCTGGCACCCGTGACGTCGCTCGTCACCGCGCTCTCCGTCCCAGTGATCAAGAAGTAGGCGACGTCGATACCGCGGCCGCCGCATGCTCCGGGCGGCCGCGAATCTTCACGCGTCAGGCGCGTCACCTGTGACGCCAGCGGAACGACTAATTGTGTCGAATCGCGCGGCGTTGCGTCGGTGACGCGCCATTTTTCATTTCGAAAGTTCGCGGCGATTCCGGCTCAGATTTAACGTCAATTCTTTATTTGACATAATGCGGATGATCGCATTTTTGTTTGTAGTAGCTAAGTTCAAATGTCCGCTTCTGGCTAAGTTCAGATGTCCGTTTTTCGACCCATCGTAAGCTGACCGGCTGCCGGTTGTCCGGCGCCGGAGGCTGCGATGGCTGCAACGGAACGGATCACGATGACGATGTGCGAACTGGACCGATTCAAGGTCATTCAGGACGTAGCCGACGGGAAGCTCAAGCGATTGCGTGCAGCCGAACGACTGGCGTTGACGACACGCCAGGTTCGCCGACTGGTCGCCCGGCTGCCCCGAATCGCGTTTGCACCGAATCATGCAGTGGAATAGCGATTACTCGGATAGCGCACGCCCAGATGATCACGCAAGGTCGTGCCTTCGTACTCGCTACGAAACAGGCCTCGCTCCCGAAGGATCGGCACCACCTGCTCGACGAAGTCGGTGAATGCCCTTGGCGTACCGCCGCCGACGATGAAACCGTCCGCGGCGGCGGCGTCGAACCATTCCTGCAAGCCGTCCGCAATATGCTCGGGCGTACCGATGAAACGCGGCCGCGGTGCAGCGGCTTCGAGCGCGACCTGGCGCAACGTCAGTCCCCGCGCGCGCGCATTGCGCTTGATCTCGTCAGTCCCGCTGCGAAAACTGTTGCTGCCGAGTTCGCCCAACTCGGGAAACGGCTCGTCCAGCGCATACTGGCCGAAATCGTGATGTTCGAAAAATCGCCCCAGATGGTCGAGCGCGCTGCCGATCGTGATCAGTTTCAGGCTCTCCTGGTATTGCTGCTCCGCGTCCTCGGCTGTCCGCCCGACGATCACGCCGATCCCCTGAAAAATCTTCAGATCGGCAGGTTGACGCCCCTGCTCGATCACCTGCTGCTTGAGATCCGCATAGAACTCGCGCGCTTGAGCGAGCGTATCGTGATGGGTGAAAACCGCGTCCGCATGCGTGGCCGCGAGCTGCTTGCCGGCTTCGGACGCACCGGCCTGAAACAGGATCGGGCGAGCCTGGGGCGTACGCCCCACGTTCAGCGGCCCCTCGACCGAGAAATACTTGCCCTTGTGATCGAGCGTATGGAGCTTGGCCGGATCGAAGAACACCCCGCTCGCGCGGTCGCGCACGAAAGCGTCTTCCTCCCATGAATCCCAGAGCCCCTTCGTCACCTCGAGATATTCGTCGGCGATCCGGTAACGCTCATCATGTTCCGGATGCTCGGTGCGTGAGAAATTCCGTGCGGAGCCTTCGAGCGGCGACGTCACGACATTCCAGCCCGCTCGCCCGCGGCTCAGGTGATCGAGGCTCGCGAACTGTCGGGCAACCGTGAACGGCTCGCTGTACGACGTCGACAGCGTTCCCACCAGCCCCACCCGCTCGGTGACGGCCGACAGTGCCGACAGCAGCGTGAGCGGCTCGAAACGATTCAGGAAGTGCGGGATCGATTTCGCGTTGATATGCAGCCCGTCCGCGACGAACACGAAGTCGAACTTTGCCGCCTCGGCCTGGCGGGCCACGTTCTTCGCGAAATCCGGATTGATGCTCGCGTCGATAACGGCGTCGGGATGGCGCCACCCGGCGTAATGTCCGCCGGGACCGTGGATCGTCGCGCCAAGATGAATCCGCCTGGACCGACCGTTGGTTCGCTCTGTCTGCGTTTCGCTCATGATGTCATTTTCATTGGTTATACTGAATTTCAAGGTAATCGTGCTGTCGATTTCCGCGTCGCCTTCATCGGTGCGGCGGCATGGGACGCATTGCTGGCCCGAAGAACGACGCGCGGGCGCGCGACGAACCTGCCGCGCCATTCATTGCGTGAACTGTTCGCTACCGATCAACCCGATTTTCGTCGCCCCTTCGCGTTGAGCCGAGGCCAGCACTTCGGCAACGGCGCGGTACGGCGCCGCCTTGTCCGGGCGCAGGCGGATTTCGTCCTGGTCGGCTTCGGCCGCGACTGCGCGGAACTTCGCATCCAGCCCCGCTCCGCCGCGAACCGCCACGCCGTTCCAGTTGACAGATCCATCGGCGCCGACATCGATCTGCACCACCTGAGGCGGATGTGGCGGAACCGGCGGGTTCCCGACCGGCAGGTTCATCTTCACCGAATGCATCTGGATCGGGATCGTGATGATCAACATGATCAGCAGCACCAGCATCACGTCGATCAGCGGCGTGGTGTTGATGTCCACCATCACGTCTGGTTCGTCCCTGCCCGCGCGGGCACCTGAACTCCTGCTCATCGTTCGAACTCCCTAGCCGCCCCGTGCGGGCGGTTGCGTTATGAAGGCGACCTTGCCGATTCCAGCTCGCTCGCACGCGGTCACCACCTTGCCGATGTACTGATACGGCGTGGCCTGATCGCCCCGCACGTGCACGTCCGGCTGCGGCGTTTGCGCCGACACGTCTTTCAGCCGCGCCACCAGCGTCGGCTGGTCCACATGCTCCGTGCCCCAGAAAACGTCGCCCTCCCGGTTCACCGCGATCTCGACGCTTTTCGGCTGCGTCTGCAGCGGCTGGACGCGCTCCGCCGGCAATTGCACCTGGATCGTATGGGTCACCACCGGGATCGTGATCAGGAAGATGATCAGCAACACCAGCATCACGTCCACGAGCGGCGTCGTGTTGATCGCCGAGATGACCTCGTCGTTGTCGTCACTGCCGACACTGATTGCCATGGCGCGCCCCGCTTACGACTGAACCGCCAGCGCCTGCGGCGCCTGTGCCGCCGGCGTCGCGACGCTGCCCGCCGCGCGCCGGCCACCCGCGAGCAATACCGTGTGCAGCTGCGCGCCGAAATCGCGCACGCGCTCCATCACGGACTTGTTGCGGCGCACGAGGAAGTTGTAGCCGAGCACGGCCGGCACGGCGACGGCGAGGCCGATCGCCGTCATGATCAGCGCCTCGCCGACCGGGCCGGCGACCTTGTCGATCGACGCCTGGCCCGCGATGCCGATGGCGGTCAGCGCGTGATAAATGCCCCACACGGTGCCGAACAGGCCGACGAACGGCGCGGTGGAACCCACCGTGCCCAGGAAGGCCAGGCCGTCCTGCAGCCGGTTCGATACGCTGGTGATCGAACGCTCGATGTTCAGGTCGATCCAGGTATTGCGGTCGACCGAATCGAGCAGCGCGGTGTCGTGGTGTTCGCCCGCTTCGATCGCATTCTCGGCGATGAAGCGGAACGGCGACGCATCGTCGAGCTGGGCGGCACCCTCGGCCAGCGTCGGCGCATTCCAGACCTGCTCGTCGGCGGATTTCGCGCGGCCGTTGGCCCGCACCTGCTCGACGAACTTGGTGATCATGATGTACCAGCTGCCGAGCGACATGACCACGAGCAGCCCGAGCACGAAGCGGGCGACAAAATCGCCGTTTGCCCACAGCGCCCCCAGGCCGTACGGATTCTCGACTGTTGCCGACGTCGCGGGCTCGGGCGGCGGCACCGCACTTGCGGTAGCCGGCGCGGCGGAGGTCGGCGCCCCGCCGGAGGCCGCCTGGCTCGGCGCGGACGCCGCTGCTTGCTGTGCAAGCACGGCTTGCGGTGCGACCAGCGTGCCGCCGATGCCGGCCGTGATCATCAGACTTGCCGCGACCGCGGCGCGAAAGCGCTTGTTCATAAGGACTCCGTATGCGTCATGTATCGATGTGAAAAACCGGCCCGCTCGAACGGCTTGCCGTGGCCAGCGTCAATTCAGGTTGAAGGAAAACGGTACGCGCACGCGCACGGGCTCCCCCTGCGCAATGCAGTGAAACCGCTTGACCGCGTTGAGCGCCGCACGATTGAGCACCGGGTCGGCCGGCTGCGCGACCCGCAGGTTCGTGACGCGGCCGTCCGGGTCCACCGTGAATTCGACCGTGACATCGCCCGTGATGTTGTTGTCCTGCGCCTCCGACGGGTAGACGATCGACGACCGGACTTCGTCCGAATTCGGGCAGACCACGCCGATCTCGCGGTTCACCGGCTTCGCGACCGGCACCGGTGCCGGCGCGGGCGGCGCCTCGTGCACGGGAGCGCTCGGCGCCGGCACGTCCTGGTGCGTGATGGTCGGCTGCGGCGGCGCCTGCACGCGCACCTCGGGCGGCGGCACGAACGGCGGCGGCGGTGGCGCCACCCGCGGCTTCGACACGACCTTCTCGACCGGCTTCGGCGGAGGGGGTGGCGGAGGCGGCTTCACCGGCACGATGATTCGCGTTTCGATCGGTTGCTGGACGATCTGGACGACCCGGGTGGCGAGCCCGTTCACGAGCGCCCAGACCAGCACGAGATGCAGGACGATCGCAATCGCGATGCCGCCGAAGCGGCGCACCGGATGAGTCTGCTTGTTGCCGAAGCGGCGCGGGCGGCCGATTGTCGCGAGCTGTGATTGAGAAGCGGTTGTCATGTTCGGTCCAGTTGCAACGAGGTCGAAGGTGCGTCGCCGCCCGCTCGCCGTGCGTCACGCGGTATGCGTACGCGCCGGGCTCGCACGACGTGCCCGGCAGCATCCGGCGCATCGCCGGCTCCGATCACGGGCGGCATTCGATGGAAGGTCATGTCGAGCACCTCAGGCCGCTGCGGACGCTCTCCCGCCAACCGGCTGCCAGCCGAGTGCGGGAGCGATACGCGTGATGAAGTCCTCCAGGATCTGCCGGTAATTCTCGAACGGCAGGTCGTAAGGCAATTCGAGGCGCAACTCATGCACCTGTCCGACCACCGGGTCGGCAAGCAACTGCTCGACGATCTCGTCCGAAGTACCCACGAGATCCGGCGCGAACAGCGTGCGCCGCTCGCCCTGCGGCGCAAGCGTGCGCGCATGGCGGCCTTCGGCGAATGCGCGATAGCGTTCGCGCTCGCGAGCATTCGCACCGTCGGTCGGCACGATCACGCGCCCCAGCGCGATGCGCGGAGCGACGGCTTCGTTCCAATGAGCGCGGTACAGCTCGAGTTGCCGGAGTTGGGCGTCGACGTAACTGTCCGTCCCCTCGCCCGTCGTCAGATTGCCGATCAGCAGGTTGAAGCCGTTTTTGGCAGCCCACTCGATCGAGCGCCTCGAACCGCCTCCATACCAGAGCCGGCCCGTCAATCCGGGCGCATAAGGGCTCACGCGCGGCCGCACCTTGCCCGCGGCCGACTCCACGAACGTGTCGTCGTCGCCGAGCCAGTCGCCGGCGAGATTGCGGCGCAGGCGCGCCACACGCGCATGCGAGAAATCGACCAGATCCGGATCGGTATCGAACAGGCGCTCGCCGAGCAGCGCGCCGTGATTCGGCGCGCCCGCGCTGAGCCCGACATTGAGCCGACCGCGCGACAACACGTCCACGGTCGCGAGATCCTCGGCCAGCCGGAACGGATTCTCGTAGCCCATCTGGATCACCGCCGCGCCGAGCCCGATCCGGGTCGTCCGCTGGCTCGCCGCCGCGAGAAACGTGGCTGCCGACGATACGGCACGCTCGAGATGGCGCTGCCGAACCCACGCGCTGTCGTAACCCAGCGCCTCGCCCACGCGGAACAGTTCGAGCGTCCGCTCGAATCCCGCACGCGCGTCCTCGCCGGGATAATTGCCCGGCGTCAGGAACGCAATATGATCAATGCGTACGTTGCTCACCTTTTTCATCCTTCGTCATTTGCGGTGGTCGCGGCCCCTGTCGCCCACGCGATACGCCCGGCGGAACATGCGGCCATGCGCAGCCCCACTACGACAACACCTTCGACAGGAACTCGCGCGTGCGCGGATGCGCCGGGGCCGTCAGCACCGCCGACGGCGGCCCCGACTCCACGACGCGCCCGCCATCCATGAAAACGATCGTGTCCGCCACTTCCCGCGCGAAACCGATCTCGTGCGTCACGATGATCAGCGTGGTCCCGGATCGGGCAAGCTGACGAATCACGTCGAGCACTTCGTTCACGAGTTCCGGATCGAGCGCGGAAGTCGGCTCGTCGAACAGCAACACCTTGGGCTTCAGCGCAAGCGCGCGCGCAATCGCGACGCGCTGCTGCTGGCCGCCGGACAACTGACGCGGCCACGCGTCGGCCTTGCCGGCCAGGCCCACCCGAGCGAGCAGCGCGCGTGCTTCCGCTTCCGCCTGCACGCGCGGCAGGCCGGCCGCCACCGGCGCCTCGACGATGTTCTCGAGCACGGTCAGATGCGGGAACAGGTTGAAGCTCTGGAACACCATGCCGACTTCGGCGCGGCGGCGCAGGATGTCCTTTTCCTTGAGCTCGTACAACGTGCGCCCGTCGCGGCGATAACCGACCAGTTCGCCGTCGATGTCGATGAACCCCTCGTCCACGCGCTCCAGATGGTTGATCGTGCGCAACAACGTCGACTTGCCTGATCCCGACTGCCCGAGCACGACCGTCACGCTCCCGGACGGGATCGCCAGCGACACGTTGTCGAGCACCTTCAACAATCCGAAGCTCTTCGATACGCGGTGAATGCCGACCGCCGCGCCGATGCGCTGCTTCGCCCAGCCGGCCGTCTCCGCACTCGGCGCGGCAGCAGCGTCAGGCCGGGTGTGAGCCACCGAGCTACGGAGCAGCAATGCCTCGACCGCAAGACGGCTTTTGCGCAGGATTGCGAAGAGGCCCGGCACGGCGACCGCGTCACGCGTCGCACCGCGCGCATAGTGGCGCTCGATATGCACCTGGATCGCCGACAGCACGGTCAGGATCACCAGATACCAGACGGTCGCGACCATCAGCATCGGGATCACTTCGAGGTTGCGGTGGTAAATGATCTGCACCGTGTAGAACAGATCCGGCATCGCGAGGATATAGACGACCGCGGTGCCCTTCGCGAGGCCGATCACGTCGTTGAACGCGGCAGGCAGGATCGCGCGCATCGCCTGAGGCAACACGATGCGCCAGGTCTGTCGCGCGCGCGGCAGGCCGAGCGCAGCCGCGGCTTCGCGTTGCCCGTGATCGACCGACAGGATGCCGCCGCGGATCGCCTCTGCCGCAAACGCGGCCTGCGTCAGCGTGAGCCCGAGAACGGCCGCCATGAACGGCGTGATCAGATCCGTGGTCGGGCCGTGCAGGAACACGATGTCCGTGAACGGGATACCCAGCCTGACCGTGTCGTACAGGTAGCCGAGATTGTTCAGCAACAGCACCAGGACGATGGCTGGAATCGAGCGGAACAGCCAGATGTACGCCCATGAGCACGACGAGAGCAGCGGCGAACGCGAGAGCCGCGCGAGCGCGAGCGGAATCGCCAGCGCGAAGCCGAGCACCGCACCGAGGGCCGTCAACAGCAGCGTCTGCCCGAGACCCGCGAGCACGGCTTCCGAGAAAAACCAGTGGGCAAAGACGTTCCAGCCCCAGCGCGGATTGCCGAGCACCGAATAGAGGACGGCCGCGATCAGCACGATCGCCGCGACGGTGCCGGCCGTTCTCGCCGGATAGCGGGCGGGAACGACGCGGTAATCCGCGTAGTCGGGGCCCGCCGGCGCCGCGGTGTCGGGCACGAACGGTGCGCGGCCGGCAAGCCGGGAGAGGTCGTTCATCACGCGGTCTCTGCGGTTGCGTAGCGGCTCGCGCGACGCGGCAAGCCGAGATGGTCGCGCAGCGTGGCACCCGGTAACGCGCGGTCGTAGCGGCCTCGCGCTTCGAGTGCGGGAATCACGTAACGGACGAAATCGTCGAGCCCTTCCTTCTGCACCTGGAAGCCGAGGATGAAGCCGTCAGCCGCGCCTGCATCGAACCAGCGGATCAGTTCGTCCGCGACGTCCTCGCCGGTGCCGATGAACCCCGGTTTCGGCGTGGCGACTTCAAGCGCGACCTCCCTGAGCGTCGAGCCGTTTTTCCGGGCCTCTTCCTTGATGCGATCGGTCGTGGAGCGGAAACTGTTCCTGCCGAGTTCGCCCAGTTCGGGAAACGGCGCATCGAGCGGATACTGCGAAAAGTCGTGATGCTCGAAAAAGCGGCCGAGGTAGGCCAACGCCTCGTCGATCGTCAGCAGGTCGCGAATCGCGCGGTATTTCGCGTCGGCTTCCTCGCGCGTCGCGCCGACGATCGGCCCGATGCCGGGGAAGATCTTCACGTCGCTGCGCGCCCGGCCGTGCGCCACCGCGCTGTCGCGCACGCGCTCGGCAAATTCGCGCGTCTCGTCCAGCGACGGCGCGTGCGTGAACACCGCATCGGCATACTTGCCGGCCAGCCCGATGCCCGCATCCGACGAGCCGGCCTGGAAAATCACCGGTTGCCCCTGCGGCGAGCGCTGGATGTTGAGCGGCCCGGCGACCTCGAAAAAGCGGCCCTTGTGGTTCAGCGTGTGCAGTTTTTCGCGATCGAAGAAGCGGCCGTTTGCGCGGTCGCGCACGAAGGCATCATCGTCCCAGCTGTCCCACAGGCCTTGCACCGTTTCCAGATATTCATCGGCGATCTCGTAACGCAGCGCATGATCCGGATGTTCGCCGCCGTAGTTCTTCGCCGAACCCTCGAGCGGCGACGTCACGACGTTCCATCCGGCACGCCCGCCGCTGATCAGGTCGAGCGATGCGAACTGGCGGGCCACCGTGAACGGATGGCTGTACGACGTGGACAGCGTGCCGGCGAGCCCGATCTTCGAAGTCGCCGTCGCAAGCGCGGACAGGATCGAGATCGGCTCGAAGCGGTTCAGGAAATGCGGGATCGACTTCTCGTTGATGTAGAGGCCGTCCGCGACGAACACGAAGGCCACGCCGTTCGCTTCGGCCTTCTGCGCGATGCCGGTGACGAAATCGATATTGACGCTTGCGTCCGCCGGGCCGGCCGGATGCTTCCACGAATTCATGTGGCCGCCGGCGCCGTGAAGGATCAGTCCGAATGTCAGGTTACGTTGGGTCATGTTCAGATCCACATGCGAGGAATGGAAAAGGCGCGAATCGCAGTCAGACGACGATCGGCTGCTCGACGCGTGCCAGCGCTTCGACCGATGCAAGACGTTTCGCCGGGTCCGTCACCGGGTTGTCGATCACGAACTCGTCGATCCCGAAACGCTCGTGCAGCGCATCCAGTTCCCGGTGCACTTCTTGCGCGGTGCCGGCCAGCACCTGCGGATGCAGTTCGTCGATCCGGTAGTCGGTCACGCCGATCTGGCGCGCGAAATCGGCCGCCGCCTCCGCGCTTGGCAGGTTGACGCTCTGCCCGTCTCCGAAACGCAGCTTGAAGATTCTCAGCGCGCCGACCTGACGTTTCGCGTCTTCGGACGACTCCGCGGCGACCGCGAACAGTGCGAGCAGCGGCACGCGGCCCGTCGCGTCGCGATAGACGTCGATCGACCGCTCGATATTGGCAACGTCGCCGTTGAAGTGGCCCGCGTAGCAGAACTGCCAGCCGTGCCGCGCGGCCAGTTCGGCGCTTTCCGGGCTGCCACCCAGCAGGATCCGCTGCGGCGGCTCCGCAGGAGAAGGCAGCGCGAGCGCGCCGGCCAGCGGATGATCCGGCGCGACGCCGTCACCGAGAAACGCATCGAGCTCGGCGAGTTGTCCGGCGAAATCCGGCTTCTTCGACTTGTCGTGAAACCACTGCAATGCGCGCGTGGAGAGCGGCAGCCCGCCGGGCGCCTTGCCCACGCCGAGGTCGACGCGGCCGGGCGCGATGGACGCCAGCACGCGAAACGATTCGGCGACCTTGTAAGGGCTGTAATGTTGAAGCATCACGCCGCCCGATCCGACGCGAATTCGGGACGTGTGCGCGAGCAGATGCGACACGACGATTTCCGGTGCCGAGCTCGCGAGCCCGGGCGCGCCGTGGTGTTCCGCGATCCAGTAGCGCTTGTAGCCGAGCGCTTCGGCACGCTTCGCGAGCGCGATCGTGAAATTCAGTGCGTCGTGCGCGCTCGCCCCTTCTGCAATCGGGCTTTTGTCGAGAATCGAAAGGGAATAAGACATGAAGCTCAACCTTTTAGAACGGCTGACCCGCCGGCACGAAGCGGCGTCCGGCGGGTGCCGATACAGCGGAAAACACCGGGCAGACCAGTTATTATCGATAACGGATCAACGTCCCGTTACGGTCATTTCTGCTATGGATATGGTCGTTCGATCAGAACAGATAGCGCGCGCGCAGATAATAAAATCCGCCGTTGACGCCGATCGTGCTGCCGCCGCTGTACTGAATACCTTCCAGTTGCGTCTCGAAAGGCAGCTTGCTCGGGCGAACGTCGAACAGGTTTTGCGCGCCCGCCGCGATCTGGAACTGCTTGGTCACGTCGTAGCGCACTTCCAGGTCGGTCACGTACCGCGCGGCTTCCTCGTAGTGAACGAACTGCGACGTCGAGAATGCGTTCGGGCCGACGAAGTACGTCCCCTCGCCCGAGGTCTTCCCGTAGCGCGTTTCATGCAGCGTGACCGCCCACTTGTCGAGACGCCAGGTGCCGCCGATGATGATCTTGTTCTTCGGTGTCGTCGTGGACAGCGACGCGATCTGCTGTCCGTTCAGCGACGGCTTCCCGTTCGATCCGTTCGCCACGTGCGTGACCGACGTCGTATTCAGGTTCACGCCGAAATCCCAGTCCACCTGGCCGTAGCGACCGAACCCGGTGTGATAGGTGCCCGCGAGGTCGATCCCGCGCGTGCGCGTGTTCGCGCCGTTGGTGAAGTAACTTGCGCTGACCGCCGATGCCGGCACCGAGCCCGGCACGCTCAGGCCCGCCCCTTCGAGCGCGGCGATGGCCGCGGCGCCCGACGCGGTTCCGCCAAGAACGATCCGGTTGCGGATATTGATCTGGTACGCGTCGATCGTCAGCTGCAGGTTGCGAACGGGATTGAGCACCAATCCGAAGTTGTAGCTGGTCGACTGCTCGGGCTTCAGCGCCTGCGCGCCGATCAGGCGCGCGCCGGGCGACGTCGTTGCCAGGATGCCGCCCACGGAGGCCGGCGACGTCGTCACGCTGGTATAGGACTCCTGGGCCAGCGACGGCGCACGAAAGCCCGAACTCACGCTGCCGCGAACCGCGATGGCCGGCGAGAACTGGTAGCGGGTGGAAACCTTGCCGTTGGTCGTGTCGCCGACGTCGTTGTAGTGCTCGTAACGGCCCGCCAGGTTCACCTGCCATTTCGGCGTCAGGTACGTCGACAGATCGACGTACGTGCCGATCACGTTGCGCGAGATGTCGCTCGCGCTGACCGGCGCCAGGCCCGGCAACGCAGCCGACCCGCCATCGATCCACGATGCCTGCTCGCCATTGCGGATCGTATAGGTTTCGCGACGCTGCTCGACGCCCACGGCGACATTCAGCGGTGCGGGCAGCAGCGGGACATTGAATGCCCGCGACAGGTCGAGGTTGTTCGTCAACTGGGTGTTGCTGACGGTCGACAGATGGAAGGTGGTCGGCGTTGATCCCGTTGCCGCGTACAACCCCGTGTTGGCGGAATTGCGCATCCCGAACACGCTGTAGTCGCCGCCATAGGTCGTGCTCAGATCCCATGCCCAGCCGAACAGGTTCTTGCCCTTCACACCGGCCGTCACCGAGTAATCGTTCTCGTTGATCGTTTCGACCGGCACGAACCCGTTCGGGTAGACCTGCGGCAGGACCGACGGTGGACGATAGTTCTGGTACGCGTCGCCGTTGCGATGCGCATAGGTGCCGAACCCGTAGAGCTCGACGTCGTCGCCGAGGTAGTAGCCGGCGTTGAAGCCGACCGTCTCGCGCGAGCTGGACGGGTCGCCGAGGATCGGGTTGTAATAGCCCTGCCCCTGCGGAAACCGCCCGAAATAGTCGTCGGGCCCCGTGCGGATCGTATGGTTCTGCCGGTCGAATCCGGCGCTCAGATCGAGGAAACCCTTGTCGGCGATGTTCAGGCCGATCGTCGCGGATTCGCTGGTCTTGAAGCCGTCGCCCGAATACGTCTGTCCGTTGGTCGTCGCGAGTTCGCCGCCGTGCGTGTTGCGCTTCAGGATGATGTTGATCACGCCCGCGATCGCGTCGGAGCCGTACTGCGCGGAAGCACCGTCACGCAGCACTTCGATATGGTCGATCAGGCCCACCGGAATGGTATCGATATCCACGCCGGTCGAGCCCTGGTTCAGTCCCGGGTCGAGCGTGATGTTGGCCGTCGTGTGGCGGCGCTTGCCATTCACCAGCACGAGCACGTGGTCGGGTGTCAGGCCATGCAGCGACAGCGTGTCGGTCAATACGCCGGTATCGCCCGAGTACGACGTCCGCGTGATCGACGGCGACAGTTTCACCAACGCATCGCGCAGGTTGGTCTGCCCCGTCGCGCGCAACTGATCGCCGCCGATCACGTCGATCGGCGTCAGGCTCTTGCTCGCGCGCGTCTCGGTGCGCGAACCGGTGATCACGACCCGGTCCTGAACCTGTACCTTGCCGTCCGGCGCGGCCGAAGCCGACGATGCCGGTGCGACCGCGCTACTCGCCGGTGTCGCGACCGCTGCCGCTGCGTCCCCCGCTCCCGCTTCCTGCGCCCAGGCCGCGCCATGAAAAACGCCAGCCGCCACCGCCACCGATATCACCGTCCTGCGCGTCTTCGGCGAAACCCCTTCGCCCCGTTTGTGCTGCATGATTTCTCTGCCCCTTGTCGATTGAAGGCACGTAGCAAGCTGCCTTTCAGTAGTAGTACATATGATTTATAAAACGCCATTCTCAGCGGCGGCCCTTCTTCATCCGCTCAAGACCGAATCAGAGATCGGGAAGCCCCGGAGGATTGGTCGAGGCCTTGGTGATCGCCTCGCTGTCGAGATTCCATCGGCTCAGTACCTGGCGATATTTGCCGTTCTGAATGAGGTCGTTGATCGCATAGGTAATGGGCGCCGCGAGCCCGCTATCCTTGCGAGTCGTGACAGCGAGCTCTGCCGTGCGAGGCCACCCGCCGCTTACCGCGCCGACCTGCCTGATCTTCGCACCCTGGCTCACCTGGTAAGCCAACACCGCATTGACGCTGAAAATCGCGTCGGCGCGTCCCGATGCCAGCGCCAGCGTGCGCACGGAGGGATCCTCGTAATACAGCACGTGAATCGGCTTCAGCCCGTGTGCGACGTTTTCCTTGTCCCATGCCAACAGGATTTTTTCCTGGTTGGTGCCCGAGTCACCGATGACCCGCAGTCCGGCGATATCCTTCGGCTCGCGAATCTGCTTGATCGCGCTGTTCTGCTCGACGTAGAAGCCGAGCACGTCGCGTCGATAGGTCGAGAAGTCGAACTTCTGCTTGCGCGCCTCGGTCACGGTCACGTTCGACAGTACCGCGTCGACTTTCCCCGACGCGACGGCGAGCGGCCAGTCCGCCCACGCGAGCGGCACGAGCTTGAGCTTCAGGCCGAGTTCGTCCGCCACCAGTTGCGCGAGATCCGGATCGGCCCCGACGATCGTTTTCGCATCCGTGGCATACACACTGATCGGCGGAACACTCACCGAGATCCCGACCGTCAGCACACCCTTCTCGACGAAGCGGAAGTTCTCCGGAATCAGCTTGATGGCCGCGGCGTCCGGCGTGCCGCGCGGGCGATCTTGCTGATCGGGGCTCAGATTCAACGATGGCGCCGACTGTGCGAGGCCGGCCACCCCCATGACGACGAGGGCAAGCGCACCGGACACTGCCAGGCTGATTCCGCGACGACGATTCATGTTTCGATATCCCGTAGAAGTATTCATCCGTCATGCGCCGAACGGCCGACCCAACGGCCGGTCCGGCTTCAAATCCTGCAAACGATCGGTACGGCCAGGCTCGAGCAGATCCTTGGCGAACGGCAGCCGCCAATGCACTTCCGGTGCGATCGCCGGGTCGTATAGCGGTACATAGCCGGTGCCGGCATAGAGCGCGGAGGCCTCCGGTTGACGAAATCCGGTCGTGAGATAGACGCGCCGGTAGCCTTGCTGTAACGCACGGAGTTCCAGTTCGGCCACCACGCGGCGCGCAACGCCCTGGCGACGCACGCCGGAATGCGCCCAGATGCGCTTGAGCTCGGCGGTGGTTGCGTCGTAGCGCTGGAATGCGCCGCCGCCCACGACTTCGTCACCCCGGCGAATCAGCACGAAGGCGCCGTCGGGCGGTGCAAACAGTGCGGCCGGATACGCCAGGAGTTCATCACGCACGACTTCCGCGGGCACCGAGCGAAAGTCCTGATATCGCGTGGAATACTCGACCGACAACTCGTCGAACATGGGCAGCGCGAGCGGATCAAGCGGGGATGTGTCGATTACTTCGTCTGTCACTGATACGCCAGATGCTTCGAGTCATCTGCCTCTGATTTGCCGGATTGGATCGATTTGTTCGACACGGTTAATTTCCTGTGTCGCGAGGCCCAATAGTGCGCGTTAACCATTCATGCGCAAACCAAGCATTTTTGAAATCGTTATGCACACAGATACACATAATCAGGATGACATATCGTAAAGGTCGGAATGCAACAAAGGCATGGATCGTCTGCCGGTCACGTCGTCGGGCACTGTGCTCGCCTGCTTGCCCAGTCCGTGCATGCCGCCACGAACGCACCGGCGACCAACAGCAAGATCGGCATCAGCACTTCGACGAATGCATCGCGGTATGCCGTCAAACCGGCAGAAGACGATGCCTGCACCAGGAACACCCCCGTTCCCCACGACATGCCGATCGAGCACGCAAGCCGCTGCGATAACTGCAGAAACCCTGCAGCCAGCCCACGCCCCTCATCCTGGCCGATCTGCGCGAGCGTCATCGCCTGATTCGGCGCATGAATCAGGCCGCCGGCGACGCCCTGCAGCAACACGATCGCGGGATACGTGAGTACGATCCAGCGAATCTCGAAGAATTCGGCCGCGCAACCTTGCGCGGCCACGGCAAGCGCATGACACGCTATCGCGAACACGGTTCCGCCGCGGCCGAAACGCCGGACGAAACGCCAGCTCCACATCGCCGATGCGGTCGATGCCAGCGCGGCAGGAATCGACAGCGCCGCATAGAGCAGCGGGTCGACATGCAAGCCGTCGAGAAAGAACAACGCACTGACCATCCCGAGCGTAACGCCCGCTGCGAACTGGCACATCGCGACGATCGTACCGAGCACATAGCCGCGCGAGCCGACCAGACTGCGCGACAGGATCGGTGTGCCGCCGCGACGCTGATACGCGGCTTCCCACGCGAGAAACAACGGCAGCCCGGCCAACGCGACCGCGAGGCACACGCGCCGCGACGGCATCGCGGCACTCCCGACCAACGTGGCGAGCATGAGCGCAAGCGTGATCGCGGACAAAAGAATCAACCCGATCAGGTCGATCGAAAACCGGCGAGCCGACGGCCGGTGGCGCGGCAAATACCGAAGCGCCACGCAGAAGACGGCAACGCCGAACGGGGCATTGACGAGGAACAGCAGCCGCCAGCCGATGTCCGTCGGAACCGATGCAAGAACCAGCCCACCGAGAAGCGGGCCGACGAGCGCCGACAAGCCGCCGGCCATCGCGTATCGCCCGAGCGCCCTGGCTTGCGCCGTGCCGGTGAACAAGTCCTGGATCAAGCCGAATATCTGCGTATTGATCATCCCCGCGCCGAGCCCTTGCAGCACGCGTGCGGCGATCACCGTTCGCGCATCGTCCGCCAATCCGCCCAGTACGCTGAAACCGGTAAACATCGCGAGCCCGGCCAGAAACAGCAGGCGGCGACCGATCACGTCGCCCAGCCGGCCGGCCGGGACGAGCGCGATACCGAACGCGATGGAATAAACCGACGTGATCAGCTGTATTTCCGCTGTCGACGCGCGCAGTCCGCTCCTGAGCGCCGGCACCGCAAGCGTGAAGATCGCCTGATCGAGAAGCGTGGTGAAGCCCATCGCGACGCAGATGCCCAGCACGATGTCGGCACGGGTGTCGTGCGAAGCACCGCGCGCATCGAGCCGTCGCACGAGCCAGCCGAACCGGCCGGACGGTCGCGCGCGGGCAACGGCATCTGCAAGCTCGGTGTGCACGCAAGCGTGCGGCTCGTCCGGCGTCATCGACTCATTCCACGTTGCCGGTATGCACCGGCTGAACCGGCAGCAGATATTTCTCGAACAACACGCCGGGCGGCGCATCCTCGCCGAAATCGTGCGACGACAGCAGCGTATAGCCGGAGGACCGGTAAAGGCCGACCGCTTCGGGCTGCCGCGGCCCGGTTCCCAGATGCACGCGCGTGTAGCCTTGCCGGCCAGCCTGCGCTTCCAGCTCGGCCAGTACGCGCCGCGCCAACCCCTGACGCCGATGCGCGCGGCTGACCCAGATGCGCTTGAACTCCGCGGTGGCCGGCGTGTGATGACGCATGAACGCACCGCCCGCGATGGCCCGGCCCTCGCGCAACAGCAGCAGGAACGCGCCATGAGGCGGCGCGAAAGCTTCGACCGGATAGCGCACGAGCTCCCTGGCGAGTTCCTCCTCGGGGATATAAGCCGCGTAACGGCTGCTGTACTCGTACGCGAGCTCGTCGAACAGCGGCTGCGCGAGCGGGTCCCGGGCCGACACATAGACGAGCCGGTCCTGCCGATCCAACGAAACTTCGACTTCAGACATCAAACGCCTCCTCTTCCACCGTTATTCGAACCCCTGGCCGGTTTGACATGATCCATCGGCCGACGCATACATCGACGCTCACGCCGACGGCGCCGGCTGAACGGCGCGCTCGAGCAGCGCACGCAATGCGGCGCCGACCTGATCGGGCCGCTCGAGCATCAACTGATGTCCGCAGGCGGCCAGCACGTCGAACGTCGCATTCGGCAGCGCATCGGCCAGCGCACGCCCGCCGGCCGGCGGCGTCAGCCCATCGGCATCGCCGGCCAGCACGGCGACCGGCAAGTCGAGCGCGGCCAGCCGCGCCGCGTCGGGCCACGGCGCGTCGCGCAGCACGGCCTGGAACGTCGTCATCCGGTTGCGGCGCGCCACGCGCGACTCGTACGCGACCAGTGCCGGATCGGCTTGCGGATGCCATGCGAGCCGCCGAAACCGCCGTGCGAACACCGGCTTGATCCATTCGAGCAGCCAGCCCGGCAATGCCGGTGGCCGGGTCACCGGGCGCGCGAGCTGCGTGCCGAGCAGCAGCGCGCCGCTTGCTTCATGCAGCCGCCCGAGCACCGCGAGCCGATCGAGCAACGCGAGCGTGCTGCCCGTGCCGAGCGAATGCGCGACGAGCACGTTGTGCGCGCCCTTGTATCGGTCGAACAGCGCGAGATAGTCGAGCAGCGTTTCGTCGCCGTGATAAGCGCCGCTTCGCGCGGGTGGGCGCGGGCTGTCGCCGTGGCCGAGAAAATCCCATGCGACGAGTTCGTAGCCCGCATCGGCGAACGTGCGCCACTGCGCGCGCCACTGGTTCTTGTTGCCGCCGCCGCCGTGCGCGAAGAACAGCACCGTCCCCGCATGCGGCGAGCCGAGCGGCGCGGCGCGATGCGCGACACTCAGCGTGCGGCCCGCACGCACCTCGACCGGCACGCCGGCCACGACGGCCGAAGCATCGGCCGCGACGTTCGAAACGGAGGTCATGATTGTTCCTCGTTGATGCGATGAGCACGCGCGGCTGCGTCCGCGGTGCCGCTCGCTGCCGCACGCGCGGGCAATACCGGTATCGCGTCGAGCAACGCGCGCGTGTACGGATGGCGCGCAGCGCCGAACACCTGCGCGGTGTCGCCCAGCTCGACGATCCGCCCCGCCTGCATCACCGCGATCCGGTCGCAGATCTGCGCGGCGACGCGCAGGTCGTGCGTGACGAACACGATCGCCATCGCGCGGCGCCGCTGCACCGACGCGAGCAGATCGAGCACCTGCGCCTGCACCGACACGTCGAGCCCCGAGACCATTTCGTCGGCGACGAGAATCGACGGGTCGAGCGCCAGCGCGCGGGCGAGGCTGATCCGTTGTCGCTGCCCGCCGGAGAATTCGTGCGGATACCGGTCGAGTGCATCCGGCGGCAAGCCGACCTGCGCGAGCAGCTCGGCCGCCCGCCGATACGCGTCGCGGCGGCCGACACCGTGCGCGAGCGGGCCGGTCGCGACGATCTGCGCGATCGTCTGGCGCGTGTTCAGCGATGCGTACGGATCCTGGAACACCATCTGGACGTCCCGACGCAGCGGTCTCAACGCGGAGTCGGCCAGGCGCACGAGATCGTGCTCGCCGCGCAGCACGATCCGGCCCGCATCCACCCGCGCGAGCCGCACCAGCGCACGCGCGAGCGTCGACTTCCCCGAACCCGATTCGCCGACGATGCCGAGCGTCTCGCCGGCATGCAGCGTGAAACCGACGTCGATCAGCGCATCGACGCCGCTCCGGCCACGCACCGGCAGGAACGGCAACGCACGACGCGACGCATAACGCTTGTGCAGGCCGTTCACGTCCAGCAGCGGCACGCCGCTGCGAATGACGATGCGCGGCTCGACGCGGCCGTGCGGCACCGCATCGAGCAACGCGCGCGTGTAGGGATGACGCGGCGCACGCAGCACATCGGCCGCGCGGCCACTCTCGACCGGTTCGCCGTCGCGCAACACCACGACGCGATCGGCGACACGCGCGACCACGCCAAAGTCGTGCGTGATCAGCAGCACGCCGGTTCGCCGCGTGCGCGCCGCGTGCTCGATCAGCGCCAGGATGCGCGCCTGCGTGGTGACGTCGAGCGCCGTGGTCGGTTCGTCCGCGATCAGCAGCGCCGGTTCGAGCGCGAGCGCCATCGCGATCAGCACGCGCTGGCGCTGGCCGCCCGACAGCACATCGGGATACGCATGCCGCAGCCGCTCGGGCTCCGGCAGGCCGACGTCGCGCAACAGCGCCGTCACGCGCGCGGCGCGCGCCGCACCGTCGCCGCGACCGCCCAGCACACGGTGGATGCGCAACACTTCATCGACCTGCGCACCGACCGTCATCAACGGATTCAGCGCGGCGAGCGGTTCCTGGAAGATCATCGACACGTCGCGGCCGCGAATCGCGCGCCATTCGGCGTCGCTGCAATGCGCGAGGTCGCGGCCACGCAGTGCGATGCGCCCGCCCGCGTGCCGCACGCCGCGCGGCAGCAGGCCGGCGATCGCAGCCGCGAGCAGCGACTTGCCCGAGCCGGACGCGCCGACCACGCACAGCACCTCGCCGGGCGCGAGCGTCAGCGACACGTCGCGCACCGCGTCGCGGCGTTCCGCGCCGGCCGGCAACGCGAGCGTGAGCCGCTCGATCGACAACAGCGGCGCGCCGCTCATCGCCCGTGCTCCGCAAGCGCCGACGCGTGGCGCAACCCTTCGCCGACCCGGTTGACCGCGAGCGCGGTTGCGACGATCGCGAGCCCCGGCCAGATGCTCAGCCACCACGCGTCGCGCACCACGTTGCGCGCCGCGCCGATCATGAAGCCCCAGCTCATCTGCGACGGATCGCCGAGCCCGAGGAACGACAGCGCCGATTCGGTGAGGATCGCGGTCGCGACCATCAGCGCGGCCAGCACCGCCAGCGGCGGCCAGACGTGCGGCAGGATCTGGCGCCGCACGAGCGCGGCGGGCGACTCGCCCGCAAGCCGTGCGGCGAGCACGAACTCCCGTTGCGCGAGCCCGATGAATTCGCCGCGCACGAGCCGCGCGATCGCCGGCCACGATACGGCGGCGATCGCGACGATCGTCGATTCGAGCGACGCACCGAGCACGGCCGCGATCGTGACCGCGACCGCGAACTGCGGCACCGTCTGGAACAGCGTCGTGACCGCCATCAGCGCCCGGTCGACCGAGCCGCCGCACCAGCCAGCCAGCGCGCCGATCGACACGCCGAGCGCAAAGGTCGCGACGGTCGCCGCGAGCCCGACGAACAGCGACACGCGCGCGCTCCATAGCAGCGCGACCAGCACGTCCCGCCCGAGCATGTCGGTGCCGAGCGGATGGCCGGCCTGCAGCGGCCGCAGCAACGGCTCGCCGGCCATGCGCCACGGCGACGGCAGCCACAGCGGCGCACTCAACGCGACCAGCGCGACGACGGCAAGGAACAGCATGCCGGCCGCCGCACCGCGCGCGCGCACGAAACGGCGCAGGAAGCCGCGCGTCATCGCGCCCCCCGCCAGTCGATGCGCGGATCGACGATCCCGTACAGCAGATCGGTCAACGCGTTGAACAGCACCACGAGCGCCGCGACCACGGCGAGCAGCCCGAGCAGCACCGGATAGTCGCGCTGCAGCAGCGCGTCGTACATCAGTCCGCCGAGACCGGGCCATGCGAACACGATCTCGGTGACGAGCGCGCCGCCCGCGAGTTGCCCGAGCTGCAACCCGCCCAGCGTGACGACCGGCAACAGCGCATTGCGCAGCACGTGGCGAATCATCACGCGCCGCTCGGACGCGCCTTTCGCGCGCGCGGTGCGGACGAACTCGCGTTCGATCACCTCGAGCATCGCGGCGCGCGTGAGCTGCACGTAGATCGCGCCGTACACGAGCCCGAGCGTCGCGGCCGGCAGCACCAGGTGCGCGGCCACGTCGAGCGCCCGGCGCCAGCCCGTGTAGCCGGCGCCGACGCTTTCCATCCCGAACGACGGCAGCCAGCCGAGCACCACCGAGAACACGATCACGCTCATCAGCGACAGCCAGAACAACGGCGTCGCATAGACGATCACCGCGAGCGCGCCGATCGCGCGGGCGACGCGGCGCATCCATGGGCCGCCGCGCGACTCGCCATAGGCGGCAACCGCACCCGCCGTCACGCCCGTGACGACCGATACGGCAAACGCGGCCGCCATCAGCAGCAGCGTCGCGGGAAGGCGGTCCAGGACGAGCTGCAAGACCGGCAACTGGTTGCGGTACGAGAAGCCGAAATCGACGTGCGCAAGATCACGCAGATACAGCGCGAACTGCTCGACGAGCGGCCGGCTCAGCCCGAGCTGCGCACGCAGCCGCTCGACGTACGCGGCGTCGCCCGAGCCCGCGTCGCCGGCGAGCATCAACGCGGGGTCGCCCGGCGCGAGCCGGATCAGGAAGAAGTTCACGATCAACACGCCCAGCACGACCGCAAGGCCCCTGAGCACCGTCGACGTCAAACGCAGCGCCGTGTTCATCGCGTCATCCGATCCACGTGTCCTCGAGGCTGTCGTTCACGCTGGTGGCCGTGCGCAGCAGGTTGTGGACGTTGCGCCGGTACACCGTCGGGTTCACCATCTCGAAGATGTTCGCGATCGCCGCGTCGTTCGCGAGCGTGGTCTGGATCTGCGCGTAGCGCGCGCGGCGCGCGGCCGGATCGGTGTCCAGCGCGGCCGCGTCCCACAGCGCGTCGGCCTGCGGATTGCGATAGCCGGCGACGTTGCCGAACGGCGAGCCCTTCGAGATGCCGTCGATCCGGTACAGCGGCGCGACGCCGAAATCCGGGTCCGCGTTCTGGAACAGGAAGTTGTAGCTCAGGTCGAAATCCCAGTTCGCGACGCGCGCATACCAGCCGGCTGCATCGGTCGTCTGCACGCGCAGCCGGAAGCCGGCCTGGCCGAGCGCCTGCTGCGTGTATTCGGCCACCCGCTCCCACGCGCCGCCCTTCTCGCCATTGATCAGCACGAGCGGAAACTTGCCGACGTCGACGCCCGACTGCCGGATCAGCGCGCGCGCCCGCTCCGGGTCGTACGCGAAACGCGGCACGTTCGGATCGTAGAACGGCGACGACGACACGAACGGCCCGTTCGCGACCTTGCCGTAGCCGAAGAAGATCCGGTCGACGATGAACTGGCGATCGAGCGCGTGCAGCACCGCCTGGCGTACAAGCACGTTGTCGAACGGCGGCTTGCGCTGGTTCAGTTCGAGAAAGGCCATGCCGGTGAACAGTTCCCAGCCCTGCGTCGTGATCGCGACACCCGGCAGCTTCGCGAGCCGAGCGATGTCCGCGTAGTCGACGTCGCCCGCACGCAGCGCATGGATCTGCCCGCGCTCGAACGCGATCGAGCGCGCGGCCGCGTCGGGTACGACGTTGAACACGATCCCGTCGAGATACGGCAGCCCCTTCTTCCAGTAATCCGGGTTGCGCGCGACACGGATGTACGCGCCGCGCTTCCATTCGCGGAACACGAACGGGCCGGTGCCGACCGGATGCTGGTTCGCGGGATTGCCGCGCGGGTCCTTGCCCTGGTACAGGTGCGCCGGCAGGATCGGCAGCAGCCCGCTGCCGAGCAGGTTGATCAGCCCCGCGTACGGCTTCTTCAGGCGGATCGTCACCTGCAGCGGGCCGCTCGCATCGATCGACGCGACGTACTTGTCGAACGTCACCTTCGTGCGAGGCAGCGCCTGCGGCGCGATTTCCTTCAGCGTGACGACCACGTCCTGCGCGCCGAACGGCTGCCCGTCATGCCAGCGCACGCCCGGTTGCAGGTCGAACGTGTACGTCAGCGCGTCGGCCGACACACGCCAGCTGCGCGCGAGCACCGGCACCGCACGCAGTTGCGGGTCGAAGCCGAGCAGCCCCTGGAAGATCTTGCCGCCGACGTATTGCGATGCGACATGCGGCGTCAGCGCGTTGACGAGCGACGGCGGCTCCGGCTGCGCGAACAGCGACAGCGTGCCGCCGCGCACCGGCGCCCCTGCGGCGTCCGCCGCGAACACCCGCGCTGCGCCGCCGAGCCCGGCCGCGGCCCACGCGGCGGCGAGCGCATAACGGCGTCGCGCCGGGTCCGTCGGCGCGAACGGCGATGGAGTGGTGAGCGTGCCGGTCATCACAGGTAGCCGTGGCGCGGCGGGTTGACGTGGTTGAGCACGTAGTTGCCGATCGCGTGGTATTTCCAGCGCACCGGGTCGTGCAGCGTATGCGTGCGTGCATTGCGCCAGTGACGGTCGAGGTTGTATTCGCTCAGCACCGAGCGCGTGCCCGACAGTTCGAACAGCTTGTTGGTCGCGAGAATCGCGACCTCGGTGCTGAGCACCTTCGCGGCCGCGACCTGCACCGATGCATGCGCGACCTGCGCGTCGTCGAGGTCGGCCGGCAACGCGTCGAGCGCCGCGGCCGCGCGATCGAGCAGCGCTTCGGTCGCGAGCAGGCGAACCTGCACGTCCGCGACGTCGCGGATCACGTACGGATCGTCGGACGCGCGCGCGATCCCGCTGTCCGCCCACGGCCGGCTGCGCGTGCGCACGAAGTCGAGCGTGTCGGCCAGCGCCGCGCGCGCGATGCCGACGTCGATATTCGCGTGCAGGTACTGCGACACCGGGCCCGCGAGCGTCGGGCGCTCGAACGCGGCCTGGATCGACACCACGTCCTGCTCGTCGACCTCCACGCCCGACAACGTCAGCGTGCCGCTCGCCGTCGTGCGCTGCCCGAAGCCGCTCCAGTCGTCGACGATGTCGAGCCCCGGCCGGTCGCGCTCGACCAGCGCCTGCACGTAGCGGCCGTCGTCGTCGATCGCGAGCACCGCGATCCAGTCGGCGAACAGCGCACCCGTCGAATAGAACTTCTGGCCGTCGAGCACGAGCCGGCCGCCGCGCCGCGACAGCCGCGTGCCGATCTCGAGCGCGTTCTTCGTCCCGCGCTCGGACGCCGCATGGCCGATCCGCGCGCCGTCGAGCACGAGGCCGAAGAACTTGCGGCGCTGCGCGTCGTCGCCCGTCAGCCGGATCACGTCGAGCGCGTGGAAGTGATTCTTCGGCAACTGGCCGATCGACGGGTCCGCCTGCGCGATGGTCCGCACGACTTCGCCGAGCGTCGCGAGCGACACGTCCGCGCCGCCGAACGCGCGCGGCACCGTGATGCCCCACAACCCGCTGCCCGAGAACAGGTCGAGCTCCTCGAACGGCAGGCGCCGCTCGCGGTCGCGCAACGCCGCGTCGCGCGCCAGTTCGCCGGCGAGCCGGCGCGCGGTTTCAAGCGCATGCGCGTCGTCGGCGATGCGGCTCGCGGGCGGACGGGAGGACAGCGGGGACGACGCGCGGGCCGGCGTGTCGGCGGACGTGAAAGCGTTCATGAAGATCCTCGTGGACGGGTGCATGGCTTCCGTCGACAGCAAGCACCGTGCCAATGCCGTCCTGTCGGCCTGTGCGGCGATCGCACCGCATGCGGCGCGCTGGATTTCCAGCGAGATGCCGCAAATGCAGCACGGCGCGCGCTGCGCGGCGCCGCTGCTGGAAATCCAGCAAAACGACTGGAACGCATGTGCACGCGCCGTGTTGCCGAGGCGGTGCTTTAGGCGTCAGGCCTTTGCGGGGCGTGCTCGAGCGCCCATTGGCACGCCTGTTGCGAAGCCCCGCTCACGCACTGCCGAACTGCGCCGCCATCGATCCGATGCGCGGCACCGCGCCGGACCACACGCATAACAACGCTTCGATTTGGGGATATACGGATGAAATACACGATGTTGAGCGCCTCCCTCGGCGCATCGGCACTGCTGGCCGCCGCGCCGGCGCTGCATGCGCAGCAGCAGCCGGCCGTGACCGCGGCGCCGATCGCCGCGTCGTCGGCGGCGGCCGCACCGATCACACCGGCGGCACCCGCTGCATCGGCTGCATCGACCAGCCCGGCGGCGGCGGCCTCCGGCACGACCCCTGCGACCGGCAGCGCGCCGGTCGCCGAGGCCCAGCTCAAGGACGTGATCGTCACCGCGCAGCGGCGGCAGCAATCCGCGCAGCGCGTCGGCACGTCGATGTCGGTGCTATCGGGCAGCGACCTGAAGACGCTGAACGTCGAGACCGTCAACGACCTGCAGCACGCGACCGCGAGCGTCGAAGTCGAGCCCGCGTTCGGCGGCGGCCAGCCGCAGTTCCGGATTCGCGGCGTCGGCTTCACCGACTACACGTCGAACAACGCATCGACGGTCGGCATCAACGTCGACGACGTCGCGTACGCGCTGCCGATCCAGACCCAGGGGCAACTGTTCGACATCGCGCGCGTCGAAGTGTTGCGCGGCCCGCAGGGCACGCTGTACGGCCGCAACACGACGGGCGGCACGGTGAACTTCATCACGAACCAGCCGACCCGCGATTTCGAAGCCGGCGCGAGCGTCGAATACGGCACGCACAACCTGCTGACGACCGAAGGCTACGTGTCCGGGCCGCTGAGCGACCGCGTGCGCGGCCGCTTCGCGTTCACGACGCAGGACTTCGGCGCATGGCAGAACAACCGCGCGACCAACCAGACGCTCGGCAACCACGACAGCGCCGCCGCGCGCGCGCAGCTCGACTGGGACGTCGCCCGCGATTTCAAGCTGCACTTCGGCGCGCATGGCGGCTTCGACAAGTCCGACAACACGGGGCTCTACCTGTTTACGCCTTACACGTCGGCCAAGACCGGCGAGGTGATCCCGGCCGACGCCGACCACACGAAGACGGGCTGGGGCGTAAGCCCCGCGTTTTCGCGCGTGACGGGCCTGTCGACCGACGCGAAGCCGGGGCGCAACAACGTGAACGGCGGCGTCGACCTGACCGCGACGTGGAACCTCGGCCCGGTCGAACTGAAGAGCATCACCGCGTACAACTACCTGCACCGCCGCGAATATTCGGACTGGGACGCGACGCGATACCACGACTCCGACGAATACTTCGACGACACCGTCAACGAAGTCACGCAGGAGCTGCGCGCGTCGTCACGCGGCGATACGCGATTGCGCTGGGTCACCGGCCTGTTCTACTCGCACGACGACCTCGACGAGAAGTTCTATTCCGACTTCAGCGACCGGCTCGGCTTCATCGCGCTCACGCGCTACCGGCAGTCGGTCGATACGCTCGGCGTCTACGGCCAGGCGACCTACGACATCACGAAACGCCTGCGCGGCATCGTCGGCGTGCGCCAGGAACACGAGAAGCGTGAACTGCGCGGCTTCGCGTCGGGCATGCTGACGCCGTCGTTCGTGCCGTTCGCGGGCTTCCAGGGCGGCGACGCGAACCAGTCGCTGACGTCGAACGGCACGTCGGGCAAGGTCGGCCTCGAATTCGATCTCGCACCGGCGACCATGCTTTACGCGACCGTCAGCCGCGGCTACAAGTCGGGCGGCTTCACCGCGCACAACACCGGCAATTCGAATGCGCTCGCGCCGTTCAAGCCGGAATCGCTGACCGCATACGAAGTGGGCTTCAAGGCCGACCTCACGCGTACCCTGCGCTGGAACGCGTCGGCGTTCCATTACGACTATCGCGACCAGCAGGTGCTGTCGGCCACCTTCGACCCGAACTCGCAATCGCTGATCGGTACGTTCGTCAACGCGCCGAAATCGCGCATCGACGGCTTCGAGACCGACCTGAAATGGCAGCCGGTGCGCGGGCTGGAGATCTCGCAGTACGTCGGCTACAAGAGCGGCAAGTACACGTCGCCGTTCGTCACGTACAACACGCAGGCGTCGGCGGCCAGCGGCCACAACGTGTTCACCGACTACAACGGCAGCGCGCTCAGCTTCCCGCGCCTGAGCTACGGCGGACAAGTCGCGTACAGCTGGCTCGCCGGCGGCTACCGGCTGCGCGCGGAGACCAACTACAGCTACCGCGACGCGTATTCGCAATTGCTGCTGCTCGGCCCGAACTACACGGTCGACAGCTACTGGCTCGTCAACGCGAGCCTGACCGTCACGTCGCCCGACCGGCACTGGGACGTCGCGCTGTGGGCGCGCAACCTGTTCAACCGCCTGTACGACCTGACGAAGAACTTCTTCCTGCCCGGCACCAACGTCGCCGCGGCCGGCGAGCCGCGCACCGTCGGCGTGCGCGTGACCTACACGTATTGAGGGCTCCATCCTAATGACGCGCCGCACCGACACCTTGAAACTCAACGCGATGCTGAACGGCGGCGGCAGCCACGTGGTCGGCTGGCGCCATCCGCTCGCGCGGCCGAACGGCAACCGCGACTTCGCGCATTTCCGCCGGATGGCGCAGACGGCCGAACGCGGCAAGCTCGATGCGCTGTTCGTCGCGGACGTGGTCGCCACACAGGGCAGCCACATCGATTCGCTGCGCCGCAGTGCGCGCGCCGACACCTTCGAGCCGCTCACGCTGCTCGCCGCGCTCGCAGCCGTCACGCATCGCATCGGGCTGATCGCGACCGCGACGACGACCTACAACGCGCCGTACCACATCGCCCGCAAGTTCGCGTCGCTCGATCATCTGAGCGGCGGGCGCGCCGGGTGGAATCTCGTCACGTCGGTAGTGCCCGACGAAGCGGCGAACTTCGGCGCGGCGCCGCACCTCGCGCACGCCGATCGCTACGCGCGCGCCGACGAGTTCCAGCGCGTCGTGGCCGGGCTCTGGGACAGCTGGGAAGACGACGCATTCATCGAGGACAAGGCGGCCGGCCTGCATTTCGATCATCGCAAGCTGCACGTGCTCGATCATCACGGGCCGCACTTCAGCGTGCGCGGCCCGCTGAACGTCGCGCGCGCGCCGCAAGGGCACCCGGTGCTCGTACAGGCCGGCTCGTCGGAAGCGGGCCGCGAACTCGCGGCGCGCTGCGCGGAAGTGATCTTCACCGCGCAGCACCGGCTCGACGACGCGCAGGCGTTCTATGCGGACGTCAAGGGCCGCCTCGCGCAATACGGTCGCCGCCCGGAGCACCTGAAGATCCTGCCCGGCGTGATGCCGATCGTTGGCGCGACCGAGGCCGACGCGCGCGACAAGCTGCGCGCGCTGCAGGACCTGATCGACCCGGTGCTCGGGCTGCGGCTGCTCGCCGACAACGCGGGCGATTTCGACCTGTCCGGCTATCCGCTCGACGGCCCGCTGCCCGAGCTGCCGCCGAGCAATCGCAGCAAGAGCCGCCAGCAACTGATCGTCGATCTCGCGCGCCGCGAGAACCTGACGATCCGCCAGCTTTACGAGCGCTTTGCCAGCGCGGGTGTCGTGACCGGCACGCCGAAGACCATCGCCGATCGCTTCGAGGAATGGTTCCACTCGTACGGCGCCGACGGGTTCAACGTCGCATTCGCATGGGTACCCGGCGGCCTCGACGATTTCGTCGATCTCGTCGTGCCCGAACTGCAGCGCCGCGGGCTGTTCCGCACCGAGTACGAAGGCCCGACGCTGCGCGATCAGCTCGGGCTGCCGCGGCCGCCCTTCTTCCGTCGCCCGTCGTCGCTACGCGGCGATACGGTCGCGCCCGTCGGCGGAGGCGCCGCATGACACGCCCGTTTCGCCTCGGCGTGCTCACGCGCGTATACGCGCCCGACGCGTCACCGCGCGTGCTGCACGACACGCTCGCGCTGATCGACACGGCGGAAGCGCTCGGCTTCGATAGCGCGTGGGTCGCCCAGCACCATTTCGGCAGCGAAACGGGCCGCCTGCCGTCGCCGCTCGTGCTGCTCGCCGCCGCCGCGCGCCGTACGCGGCGCATCGCGCTCGGCACCGGCGTGATCGTGCTGCCGCTCGAATCGGTGCTGCGCGTCGCCGAGGATGCGGCCGTGCTCGACGCGTTGGCCGACGGCCGCCTGCAGCTCGGCGTCGGCGCCGGCTTCGAGCCGGACGTGTTCGCCGCGTTCGGTCGCGATTTCGCTGCGCGCGCGGCGCTGCAGGCCGACGCGCTCGCGTCGTTGCGGCGCGCGCTTGACGGCGCGCCGCTCGGCCCGGCCGGCGTGACGCTGCAGCCGGATGCGCGCACGCTGGCCGCGCGTTTGTGGCAAGCGACCGGCGATGCCGAGGCGGTCGCACGCAACGGCCACGGGCTGATCGTCGCGCGCACGCGCCCGGATCAGGACGGCGAAGCGGCGCTCGTCGCGCGCTATCGCGGCGCGTGGACGCATCCCGGCGCCCCGCGCGTCGCGCTCGTTCGGGCGGTCGTGCCCGGCGACGATGCGGCGAGCGTCGAAACCGCACTCGGCCCCGACATCCTGCGTTACGCCGAGCGGCTCGCGCGGGCCGCCAACGTACCGGCGCCTGCGGCGGCCGACGTCCCCGTGCTGCTGGACCGCTTCGGCGTGCTGCGCGGCACGACCGCCGACATCGTGTCGGCCTTGCAAGCCGATCCCGCGCTGCCCGGCACGACCGAACTCGTCGTGCAGGTGCAGACCGCCAGCACCTCGCACCGCGACGCGCTACGGCGACTCGAAACCGTCGCGGCAGCGATCGCACCGGCGCTCGGCTGGACGCCTGCCGTCGCCGGGCCCGAAGCTGCGTCGCTCACCTCCGATCCGATCCCGACATGACCCATTCGCTCTCTCCCGCACCGGCCGCCCGACGGCCGTTCAAGCTCGGCTTTCTCACGCACGTGCACGGTACCGGCGACGCGCGCCGCGTCTACGCGGATCTCGAGACGCTGTTCGTCGCCGCGGAACAGCTCGGCTTCGACGGCGGCTTCGTCGCGCAGCATCATTTCCGCGCGGAGTACGGCCGGCTGCCGTCGCCGCTTGTGCTGCTGGCCGCGGTCGCGCAACGCACCCGTCGTATCGAGCTCGGTACCGGCATCGTCACGCTGTCGCTCGAGGATCCGCTGCGGCTCGCCGAGGATGCGGCGGTACTCGATACGCTGGCCGGCGGCCGGCTGCAACTCGGGCTCGGCAGCGGCGGCGCGAACCTCGACGCGTTCGCCGCGTTCGGCTTCGACGTCGATACGCGCCAGGCGCGCTTTGCGTCCGCGCTCGAACGCCTGCAGGACGCACTCGCCGGCCAGCCGGTCGCGCACGGCCCCGCCGATACGCCGCCGCTCGTGCTGCAGCCCGCGGCGCCGGGCGTGCGCGCGCGCCTGTGGCATTCGCACGCGTCGCCCGACGGCGCGCGGTTCGCCGCGCGGCACGGCAACGGCCTGCTGCTCGGCACCGCCGTGCACGATCCCCGCACCGTGCAGCTGCCGCTCGCGCACGCGTATCTCGACGCATGGCGCGACCGTGCGCACACCGACGCGGCGCGGCCCCGCATCGGCGTGGTGCGCGCGGTGTTTCCCGCGCGGGACCGGCGCACTGCACTCGCCGCGCTGGCGCCCGATGTCGTGCGGCACATTCCGTGGCTCGCGGCGAGCGGCCATCCCGACGTGACCGAGCCCGAGCAGATCGTGCGGCTGCTGAACGTCCATTACGGGCATCCGGACGACGTGATCGAAAGCCTGCGCGGCGACCCGGCGCTGTTCCCGTTCGCCGACTATTTCCTGCCGGTCGTGCAATCGGAAAGCTCGTCGCTCGACGACGCGCTGGCCCGGCTGCGCACGCTCGCGGAAACGATTGCGCCGGCGCTCGGCTGGCAGCCGGCGCAGCCCGTTGCATGAGCGCGCCGCGTCTGCTGCTGCGGCTCGATACCGGCTACGACATCGGTAGCGACGCCGGCTGCCACGCCACGCGGCGCGACCTGGTCGCCGACTGGATCGCGATCGCCGAGGCCGGCGTGTCGGCCGGCTGCGATGCGATCCTGCTGCCCGTGCAGCGCACCGGCCCCGATCCGTGGATGGCGGCCTCGGCGCTCGTCGACGCGCTGCCGTCGCTGCGCGTGATGGTGACGCTGCAGGCCGGCGCGATGCTGCCCGTCGCCGCCGCGCATCTCGCGCAGAGCCTGCAGTCGCTGAGCCGCGGCCGCGCCTGGCTCGCACTCGAAGCCGATGCGCCGGACGTCGACTCGACCGACCGCGCGATGCACCTGAACCGCGACCAGCGGCTGGCGCGCAGTGCCGAGTTTCTGTCGATCCTGCGCGCGCTGTGGGCGACCGAGTCGCCGCTGCAGTATCGCGGCACCTACTACCGCGCCGAGCACGCGCGCCTGCCGGATCTCGCCGCTCGGCGGCCGCCCGTCTACTGGTCGGTGGCGCAGCGGCACGAGATCGCGTTCGCCGCGTCGTGGTGCGACGGGCTGCTGGTGCCCGCCAGTGCGCCGCCGCTCGCGGCGGCCGTCGAACATGCCTATCGCGCACGCGGCCTCGCGCCGCCGCCGGCCGGCATCGCGCTTCGGCGCACGATCCGGTTCGACGCTGCGCGCCGCGCGCGCGTCGCGCAGCGCGCAAGCCGGCGGCGAGGGGATGCATGAGCGTGGATTTCGCGTGGTTCCTGCCGACCAACGGCGACGGGCCGCATCTGGCCAACAGCGGCCTGCCGCGCCCGCCGACCTTCATGCAGGACTATCGGCCGGCGACGCCCGAATACCTGCGCGGCGTCGCCCGCGCGGCCGAGGCCGCCGGCTTCGACAGCCTGCTGCTGCCGATGGCCGCGGGCTTCGAGGATCCGTGGCTCGTCAGCGCGCAGCTCGTGCGCGCGACCCGGCGCATCGCGTTGATCGTCACGTTCCGGCCCGGACTCGAGCAGCCCGAGCAGATCGCACGCAGGGCCGCGACGCTGCAGCACATGAGCGGCGCGCGCCTGCGCCTGTTCGCGGTGAACGGCTCGAGCGCTTACGAGCAGCGCGCGCTCGGCGATTTTCTCGATCACGACGCGCGCTACCAGCGCACGTCCGAATACCTGCGGGTACTGCGGCGTCTGTGGCAAGGCGGCGGCCATTCCGTCGCCGGCCGCTACTACATGCTGAGCCCCGCGCACGCCGGCGTGCCGCTCGCGACCCCGCCCGCGCTCTATCTCGGCGGCGCGTCGACGCTCGCCGAGCAGGTGGCCGCAAGCCAGGCCGATACCTACCTGCTGTGGGGCGAGCCGCCCGACGCCGTGCGCGAGCGGCTCGCGCGGCTGCGCGCGCTGGCCGCGATGCACGGCCGCCGGCTGCGCTTCGGGCTGCGCGTGCACGTGATCGCCCGCGCGACCGAACGCGCCGCGTGGGCGCGCGCAGACGAATTGCTGAGCGAGATCTCCGACCAGACCTATGTCGACGCGCAGCGCAAGCTCGCCGCCTACGAATCGGTCGGCCAGCAACGGCAGACCGCGTTGAGCCGCGGCGCGCTGCGCTCGTTGCGCGAGCTGGAGGTGTATCCGAATCTGTGGGCGGGCGTCGGCCTGATTCGCGGCGGCGCGGGCACTGCGATCGTCGGCAGCTACGACCAGGTCGCCGCGCGTATCCACGAATACCGCGCGCTCGGCATCGAGACGTTCCTGCTGTCGTCCTATCCGAACCTCGAGGAGGCGGCACGCGTGGGCGAGGATGTATTGCCGCGCGTCCGCACGCGCCTGGCACGCACGAGTCTGCCGTAACCGACCGAAACCCCGCCGGCCGCGACGCGGGCCACCGGGACGCCGGACCGCCGGCCACCGGGATGCCGGCCACCGGGATGCCGGCCAGTCAGTTGTCGAACGCCGATTCCGGGCGCTGCTCGTTCAGCAGCCCGTAGCGCGCGAGCAACGTGCGCATCGTATTGCGCGTGACGCCGAGCAGCGCCGCGGTGCGCACCTGGCTGAACCGGCAGTGCTCGAACGCCTCGCACACGACCAGTTCCTCGATGTCGCGCAACAGGCTTTCGCCGGGCGCGCGAAACAGGCGGCGCACGCCCGCGCGGATGTCGTCCTGCGGCAGAGTCGCCGCGGCGGCGTCGGCTTGCGCATAGCCGGCGAGTGCCTCCGAGAACTTCAGGTGCTCCGGCCGGATCAGGTTGCCGTTCGACACGAGCAGCGCCAGATGCATGACGTTTTCCAGCTCGCGGATATTGCCGGGCCACGGATACGCGTGCAGCGCCTGGACGGTGCCCTCGGACAGCATCGGCTGCGGCCGCCTCAGCTGCGCGCAATAGCGCCCGCGGAAATGCTCGGCGAGCGGCAGGATGTCCTGCGGCCGCTCGCGCAGCGGCGGCAGGCGCACGCGCGCGAGATTGATCCGGTAGAACAGGTCCATCCGGAAATTGCCGGCCAGCACGGCCTGCTCGAGATCGACGTTGGTTGCCGCGACGACGCGCACGTCGACCGGCCGCCCACGCGTCGCGCCGACGCGGGTTACCTCGCCCTCCTGCAGCACGCGCAGCAGCTTCGCCTGCAGCGGGAGTGCGAGATCGCCGATCTCGTCGAGAAAGATCGTGCCGCCGTGCGCTTCCTCGAAATAGCCTGCGCGGCGCCCGTGCGCGCCCGTGAACGCGCCGGCCTCGTGGCCGAACAGTTCGCTCTCCGCAAGCTGCTGGCTGATCGCACCGCAGTTGACCGCGATGAACGCGCCGGAGCGGCCGCTGACGTGGTGGATATGGCGCGCGACCAGCTCCTTGCCGGTGCCCGTCTCGCCGAGGATCAGCGCGGGCGCCGCGCTGGGCCCGATCTGCTCGACGAAACGCAGCACGGCGCGTGACGCGGGATCGGCAAACACGAGCGCCTTCGCGCGCACCGAGAGTGGGCGGTGCTCGCTCTCAGGCAGGGAAATGAGCGGTGGGGAATCTGTGCGGTTGTCCATGATTCAGGCGTGGGCGGACCGGTTGGCGATACGGGCGTCCGCCCGAGGGCTTGATCTTAGTCAACCTCGGGCGCGCGCAAAATACCGATTGGTATGATGCTTCGCTGCCGCGCGCAGATATCGAATCCCGTATGCGTCGCGCACCGCGCGCGGCATCCGATGCGAAATGCGCGCCGCAGACGAGAAAGGCCAGCCAGGGCGACCCGACCGGCCTTTGCCTTTTTCATTGCGCCGCGCCGGCGCGGCCGCGGGCGCGAACCGGTTCAACCGTGCAACACGAGCAGCACCAGCGGCATCGTGACGGCCGCGAACGCCGTCTGAACGGTAATGATGCCGGCAGACAAACGATGATCGCCGCCGAGCAGCTTCGCCATGATGTAGGCGGACGGCGTGCACGGCAACGCATTGAACAGGACGATCGTCGTCAACGCCGGGCCGCGGATACCGAGGCTGAAACCGATCCAGAAGGTCAGCAGCGGCACGAGCAGCAACTTGACGACCGACGACTGGAACACCGGCCCGCGCGCCGCCTTCGCAGCCTTCACGTCGAGGCCCGCGCCCACCGCGAGCAGGCCGAGCGGCAGCGATGCCGCGCCGAGAATCGACAGCACGCTCGCCATCACGCCCGGCAAACGCAGCCCGCCGAGATTGAACGCGGCGCCAAGCACGACCGACATGATGACCGGGTTCCTCAGCAGCGCGCAGCCGATCTGCCGCGCCGACGGCGCGCCACCACGGCCGTGCTGCATCAGGACGACGATCGACGCAACGTTCAGCAGCGGAATCGCGACCGCTATGCTGATCGACGTGAGCGTGAGTCCGACGCTGCCGTACAACGCTGCCGCGGCGGCAACGCCCACATACGTATTGGGCCGCAGCGCGCCCTGGATCACCGACGAGAACACCGTCCCGGGCTGCCGGCTCCACGCGCGCCACGCGTACAGCAGCGCCGCGCTTGCCGCCACCGCGCCGAGGAGCGCGACCGCGATCGGCCGGACCGGAAACTGCGTCAGATTCGCTTTCGCGACCTGGCCGAACATCAGCGCGGGAAACATGTAGTAGTAGTTCAGCGTTTCACATGGCAGCCAGAATTCGTCCGGCAGCAGGCGGCGCTGCCGCAGCAGGAATCCCGTCAGGATCAGCACGAAAATCGGAACCAGCGCGGTCAGGACGTTCTGCATCGATCGGGCTCCCGTCACACGAAGACTCGCGTCTTCGCCGGCACGACCGCGCCATGGACGCCGATGAACGCGGTCGTTGCGCGCTCGTACAACGGCGCACCGGCCCACGCGAACGTCGCGATGAGGGTGGTCTTTGACATTTTTCTCGTCCGATGAATTCGTCGGACAGGAATATGACAGATCCATTAAATTCCTAAAAAGAATAAAAAATATGAAATCCAGATCCAAAGGTAATTTAGAAGACGTCGTCGCCGATGCGGCCGCAAGCCCTCCGCCACATCGCCATTCCGGTCGTGCGAGCGTCGTGTTCGTCTGCGTAAATCGGAGGACCAGATAACGGTATGAGAATTTCTTGGTTCTTGGATGCGTTCCGCATCCCGAAAATACACGCTCCCGACAACCGGGCGCGCGACGCGCCGCCCCGCTTCACCCAAACAACGTCTCTCTTTCCCATGTTCAGCAGATCGTTTCGTATTACGTCGGGCCACGCGTTGCTCGTCGCCGCCCTTCTTTCGGCTTTTTCCGGTGTGGCTCGCGCGGACAGCACACTCGATCGCATCCATCAACGTCACAAGATCACCATCGGCGTGATCCTGTCTGGCCCGCCGTTCGGCTCGCTCGATCCCGCGACGCAAAAACCGGTCGGCTTCAACGTCGATCTGGCGAACGACGTGGCGAAACGGCTCGGCGTCGACGTGGAACTGACGCCCGTGCAGCCGTCGAACCGCGTGCAGTTCCTGCAGCAGGGCAAGGTCGACGCGCTGATCGCCAACATGGAGCTGACGACGGAGCGCGCGGAAATCCTGTCGTATGCGCCGACGCCGTTCGAATTCATCGGCGGCGCACTGATCACGCGCAAGGACAGCGGCATCAAGACCTGGGCCGACGTGCGCGGCAAGCCGGTCTGCGTGTCGCAAGGCAGCAACTACACGAAGCCGCTCGCGACGGAATACGGTGCGCAGGTGAAGGCGTTCCGCGGCCAGCCCGAATCGCTGCTCGCACTTCGCGGCAACAATTGCGTGGCCGCCGTGCACGTCGCGCCGACGTTGCGCATGCTCGTCACCCACAATCCGGACTGGAAAGACTATGCAACGCCGCTGCCGACCGACCTGATTCCGTCGCCGTCGGTCATCTGGGTCCGCAAGGGCGAGACCGATACGCAGAACGCGCTCGACCGGATCGTCCAGGACTGGCATCGCAGCGGCTGGCTGCTCGACGTCGAGCGCAAGAACGGCATGACGCCATCGCAAGCCGTGCTCGACCTGCGCGCGAAGCTCAAGGCGCAACGCACATGACGGCGGCCGCCGCCGTCGAGGCGCTCCGCAAGCTCGGCCTCGACTACGGCTTCGTGCTCGCCCCCGACGAACGCGCGTCGTTCGTGCACGGGATGGGCGTGACGCTCGAACTGTCGGTCGCGACCGCGCTCGGCAGCCTCGCGTGCGGCGTCGTGCTCGCCGCGCTGCTGGTGTCGCCGCGCGCGGCACTGGCGCGCCCCGCGCGCGCATTCGTCGAGCTCACCCGCAACACGCCGACGCTCGTGCAATTGTTCTGCGCATTCCTCGTCGTCAACATGCTGATCAGCGCCGCACTGCGCGGTCTGGGCGGCAATCCGCTGACGCCGTTCATCTGGAGCGTGATCGTGATCTCGCTGCACAAGGGCGCGTTCCATGCGGAAGCGCTGCGCGCCGGCCTCGAAGCGGTGCCGCGCGCGACGCTCGAAGCCGCGCAGTCGCTCGGCTACAGCCGCCGCCAGCGGCTCTGGTACGTGCAGTTGCCGCTCGCGGTGCGCTTCGCGCTGCCCGCACTCGTCAACAACCTCGTCGACCTCGTGAAGATGACGACCGTTGCATCGGCGATCGCGGTGGGCGACGTCACCTATGCGTCGATCATGATCTGGACGCAGCGCGACAACGTGCTCGAGTTGATGATCCTGATCCTGCTCTTCTTCGGCGCGCTCACGTTCACGGTCAACCTCGCGGGGCGCTGGCTCGAACACCGCTTGAGGATACCCGGCTATGGCCATTGACTCGCTCGCTTCGCCCGCGCGCCTCGTGCGCTGGCCCGCGGCCGCGGCAATACTGGCCGCGCTGTCCGTCGTCGCGCTGGCTGTTGCCGGCCGGCACCATCCGACGCTCGTCGCGCTCGCCACATGGCTGCCCGCGCTCGGCAACGCGATGCTCGTCAACATCGGCATCAGCGCGCTGGCGATCGCGCTCGGCACGCTCGCCGGCCTCGTGCTCGGCCCGCTGACGCTGTCGCGGCTCGGCATCGCACGCGTTGCGGCGCGCGCGTACGTGCAGGTGTTCCGCAACGCGCCGCTGCTCGTGCTGATCTATTTCTCGACCTACGTATTCCCGTTCGAAATCAGGCTCGGCCACGCGTCGCTGCCGTTTCCGGACTGGTTCAAGGTGACGCTCGGCCTCGCGTTGCCGGCGAGCGCGAACTTCGCGGAAATCTTCCGCGGCGCGATCCAGTCGATTCCGCACGCGCAGTGGGACGCCGCGCGTTCGCTCGCGTTCAGCCGCGTGCAGGTGTTCCGCTGGATCATCCTGCCGCAATGCGTGCGCCGCATGCTGCCGCCGTGGATGAACCTGTACGCGAGCATCACGATGGCCACCGCGCTCGCGTCGCTCGTCGGCGTGCACGACCTGCTCGACACCGCGCAGGTCGCGAGCAACACCGTCGCGCGCGCCGACTTCACCGTCGTCGTCTATTTCACGGTACTCGGCCTGTTTTTCGCGTACTGCTATCCGATCGCCCGTTTCACCCGCTTTCTCGAACGACGTCATGCATTCCACTGAAACTCCGCGCGGCGCGGACGAGCCGCTCGTCCGCCTGCGCGACGTGCATCTGTCCTACGGCACGACGCCCGTGCTGCGCGGTATCGATCTCGACGTGCACCGCGGCCAGGCCGTGTCGATCATCGGGCCGTCCGGCTCCGGCAAATCGACGATCCTGCGCTGCATCACCGGGCTGTTGCGGCCGCAGCGCGGCCTGATCGACGTCGACGGCACGCGCGTCGACCGGCTCGCGTCCGAGCGCGACGAAATCGCGCTGCGCAAGCGCGTCGGCTTCGTGTTCCAGCAATACAACCTGTTTCCGCACCTGAGCGTGCTCGACAACCTCGTCGCCGCGCCGGTCAGGATTCTCGGCCGCGATCGCGCCGAAGCGGTGCGCATCGCGCACGCGCTGCTCGAACGCGTGCGCCTCGCCGACAAGGCGCATGCGTACCCCGGCGAGCTGTCGGGCGGCCAGCAGCAGCGCGTCGCGATCGCCCGCGCGCTCGCGATGCAGCCCGACCTGATCCTGTTCGACGAGGTGACGTCCGCACTCGATCCGGAAACCGTCGGCGACGTGCTGGCGGTGATTCGCGATCTCGTGCGCGACGGGATGACCTGCGTGCTCGTCACGCACGAGATGCGGTTCGCCGAGGAAATCAGCGACGTCGTCTACTTCACCGAGGCGGGCGTGATCGTCGAGCACGGGCCGGCCACGCAACTGTTCCGCGCGCCGCAAAGCGCGCGCACGCGGGCTTTCCTCGCGCATGCGCTCGGCCCGACCGGGAGCCCGCACCCCAGCCGCGACAGCGCGCCGATCGCACTCGACCTGACGCGCTTCGCGGTCTGAGTCAACGCGCTGCGTAGCGGCTCGGCGGGCGCGCGAGCCCGAGATGGTCACGCAGCGTCGTGCCCGCGTATTCGGTGCGGAACAGGCCGCGGCGTTGCAGTTCCGGCACGACATGCTCGACGAAATCGTCGAGTCCGCCCGGGAAATAAGGCGGCATGATGTTGAAGCCGTCCGCGGCGCCACCCTCGAACCACTCCTCCAGCGCGTCCGCGACTTGCGTCGGCGTGCCCCACACGATCCGGTGCCCGCGCGCGCCGGCGACGAGATAGTAGAGCTCGCGCAGCGTGAGGTTCTCGCGGCGTGCGAGATCGGTCAGCAGCTTCGCGCGGCTCTTCAACTGATCGGATTCGGGCAGGTCGGGCAGCGGACCGTCGAGCGGATACTTCGACACGTCATGGCCGAGACGGTCGGACAGCAGCGTCAGCGCGCCCGACGTATCCGTCCATTGCTGGAGCTGCGCATATTTGTCCTTGGCCTCCTGCTCGGTGCGGCCGATCACCGGAAATACGCCGGGCATCACGGCCAGTGCGTCCTCGGCGCGGCCGTATGCCGCAAGCCGCCCCTTCAGGTCGCGATAGAAGACCTGCGCTTCCTCGAGCGTCTGCTGCGCGGTGAACACCACTTCCGCGGTGCGGGCGGCAAGATCCTGGCCAGGGCCCGACGAGCCGGCCTGAATCACGACAGGATGGCCTTGCGGCGGGCGCGACGCGTTCAGCGGCCCCTTCACGTTGAAGAAGCGTCCTGTGTGATCGAGCGCGTGCACCTTAGCCGGGTCGAAATACACGCCGCGCGCCTTGTCCCTGACGACCGCGTCGTCGTCCCAGCTGTCCCACAGCCCCTTCACGACATCGACGAATTCGCCGGCCATCTCGTAGCGCTGCGCGTGATCGGGATGGTTGCCGCGCGTGAAGTTCGCGGCGGTGCGGTCGTACGAGGTCGTCACGACGTTCCATGCGGCGCGCCCGCCGCTCAGGTGGTCGAGCGACGCGAACACGCGCGCGATGTGGTAAGGCTCGCTGTACGTCGTCGACGCGGTGGCCGCCAGGCCGATGTGCCGCGTATGCATCGCGAGCGCCGACAGCAGGCTCAGCGGCTCGAAGCGCATCGCCATCGACGGATGCGCGTCCGGGCCGCTCGTCAGGCCGTCGGCGAGGAAGACCATGTCGAACTTCGCCCGCTCGGCGGTCTGCACGACACGGCGCAACAGGTCGAAATTCTCGCTGCCGGATTCGGCATCGGGGTGGCGCCAGCCGGCGACGTGGTGTCCGGCGCCCTGGAGAAACAGCCCCAGGCGCATCTGGCGGCGGGACGGTGTGCTGCGATCGGTGCTCATGATTGAAGCGACGTAAAGGTGTGGAAAAGGCGTGCGAGATCGGCCGTGCTGCGCATCGTGTCAATCAGTTCCGGGACGAACGCGAGCGCGGGATCGTGGGCAGTTGCATCCGCGAACTTCGCGGCGAGATCGTCGGTGCCGACGAGGCGTTCGGTGCGCTGCTGCAGCGTGACACCGTCGCGCAGCGCGATCTCGACGACCGAGAAGCGCGTCGCTGGATCGGTCGACGCGCGCGGCGCGGCAGCGTCGTGACGCCGCGTGACGCGGCCGGCAAGCGCGATCAGGTCGTCGCGCACGGGCACGTCGGCGAACGTCGCGACGCCGGGCGGCCCGTCCGTCAGTGCGGCGGCCACCGCGTACTCCACGCTGAAGCGCGCTTCGAGGCCGGTTACCGGCAGCCGGTTCGACAGCGGCGTGTCGCCGCCTGGCGGGACGGTGACCACGATGCCATCGATGTCCGCCGGCGCGATGCGGTGGCGAGCGCGCAGATCGAGCGCGGCCTGCACCGCGTAATGGGTTGCCGTGCAACATGGCCACGGCTTGAAGTACAGGCCGGGCGACACGATCTGCCACGGCGAGCCCCAGTCGGCCAGCACGCGCGCCGGCTGCGCCGCGCCGCCGCCGAACACGGCGAAGAATCCTTCCGGGCCGTCGAGTGCGCCCGGCGTGCCGGCCAGTCCCGCCTCGGCGAGCTCGGCGGCGAACAGCCCCGCGCGCGCTGCCAGGCCCGCGTGCAATGGCTTGACCTCGCTGCCGAACTGCAGCCGCAGCCCGGCCGACTGCGTCGCGGCGATGCCGAGCGCGTTGTCGGTGGCCGCCGCATCGAGCCCGAGCAGGCGTGCCGCGGCGGCGGCCGCGCCGAGCGTGCCGAGCGTCGCGGTGTTGTGGAAACCGAGTTCGTAGTGGCGGCTGCCGAGCGCGAGACCGATCCGCGCCATCGTCTCGACGCCGACGACGTATGCGTCGAGCAGTTCGAGCGCGCTGCGTGCGCGCACCTGCGCGAGCGCGAGCAGCGCCGGCAGCAGCACGGTGCCGGGATGGCCGCGCACGCTGCTGTGCACGTCGTCGTAGTCAAGCGCGTGGCCTGCATAACCGTTGAGCAGCGCCGCGTATTGCGGCGACGCCGGTGTCGCACTGCCGATGACCGCTGCTGCCCCGGCCGAATCGCGACTGCACACCGCCAGCAGCTTGCGGTAACCGTTGTCGCGCGCGCCGGCGAACGCCGCGGCAAGAAAATCGAGCAGGCCGCGCCGCGCGGCAGCGATGGCGGATGGATCACGCGAGGGCTCGGCGCACGCAATCGCGGCGGCCAGCCGGCGCGTGATGCCGTCGGGAATCGAGTGGGAAGACATGTCGGCAGTTGGGAAGTCGCGAAACGCCGCAACGGGCGGCGCAGCCGGAACCTTCCGGTTCCGGCTCCGATGGGAGCGTCGGATACTAGCGAAGCCTTCGTGCGGGCCCAACCAAGTATTCGAGCTTTCCATATCGCGTATTCAGCGTTGCCTGACGGGAGCCAGGCAACTTCGCTCCGTGCATGACGCCGTCGATGAACCGGGTCATTGCTGACGGGAAGCTTGCTGCTGCCGCGATGCGTCGGGCCGGCGCCGTGCCGCCCACATGACGGAGCGGCGAAATTCCAGGAAAGAATAAAAATCGGGAGGCTGAATCAGGACGGGATTTCCCAGGCGCCTGAACGATACGTCCAATCGATTTACCGCGCGGCGCCATCGTCGCGATCCCCGACGGAAGGCGTGCCATGGGCGACAAATCGCGCTTCGACACCGCTTCGCACCACCAGGTCGAAGCGCTCCGGCCGAATATGAAACAGCGTGGATTCACACGTGCGGCCGTCGGCCAGGCGAGACGTACGCCGCAACACCAGCAGCGGCGCCAGCTTGCCGGTCGTCAGCAGGGCGGCGATATCGTCCGGCGCGGCCACGGCCGTCACCGACATGTCGGCGTCGGCAATGCGCCAGCCGAGCAACTGCTCCAGCAGTTCGTAAGTCGGCATGCTGTCGGCCTGCGCATAAGCGACGTCACTTGCCTCAGGCAACAGACAGGTCTGCGCGAGCGCGATCGGCTCGTCGTCGACCCAGTGCAGGCGTTCGAGATAAATGCAGCGCGTGACGTCGGCGGCGAATACTTGCCGCAAGCCCGGCGGTACGTCACATGTTTCCATTCGCAGCAACTCCATTCGCGCGCGTGCGCCCTGCCCGGCAATCGAATCGTGCAGCCCGCGCAGCACATCGAGCCTGTGCCTCAGTCGCTGCTTCGCGGCGAACGTGCCCTTGCCCTGCTTGCGCTCGACGATACGCGCGTCGGCCAGCCGATCGAGCGCGAGCCGCACGGTCACGCGACTCACCTGAAAACGCTCGCTCAGTTGCGCCTCGGACGGCAGCTTGCCGGTCGGCTCGTACACCCCCTGCTCGATCTCGTCGCGCAGCGTCGTCGCAATCTGCTCGTAAAGCGACGTCGCGTCGTCACGCACCAGCGTCATCGAATGTTCCTCTCCGTGCTCGGCTCGCGCTATGCGCGATCCCCGATATCGATATGAAAAGCAATTGGATCGCTCAACTTGTATTAATACGTATTATGACATCTCGACAGACGGTCGGGGCTGCCGTTTCAGTTTCAGGGGGCCCGACGCACGGGGAGCATATCAGTGACTGAAAACGCAATCGGCACGCCGCCGCTCGACGGCGCGCAGGCAAGTCGCCCGCCACGGGCTGAAACGGCAGCACCCCGATCCGCCGATCCGCATCCGGCAGCCCGATCGCCCAGCGCACAGTGGCGCGCCGCGATCGGCTTCGCCGCCGCATGGATCGCGTTCTTCGCGATCGCGTGGTGGCTGCCTGCGCCCGCGCATCTGTCCGCCGAAGGCAAGGCGACGCTCGCCGTGGTCGCGTGGGTCGCGATCGTCTGGATCACCGAGGCGATTCCCGTCGGCGTGAGCGGCATCCTGCTGCCGATGCTGCTCGTGCTGTCGCACGCGAGCCCGTCGTTTCCGAAGGCGGCCAGCGGCTTCGCCGCGCCGGTCGTGTTCCTGTGTCTCGCCGCCTTCCTGTTCTCCGCGATCATGCAGGCGAGCGGGCTCGACCGCCGCATCGCGCTGCTCCTGCTCGACCGGCTGAAGGTGCGCACGGCCAACGGCGTGATCTGGGCGATGTTCGCGGTGAACTGCGTGATGGCGCTCGTCGTGCCGGCCGCGAACGCGCGTGCCGCGACGCTGCTGCCGGTCACGAACGGCATCGTCCGGCTGTTCGGCGAAACGCCGCGCGAACGCGCCGCACGCAAGGCGATCGTGATCCAGACGCTCGTATACGGCGCAATGATCAGCGGCATGTGCATCCTGACGGCCCATCTGCCGAACATGGTCGTGTCCGGTTTGCTCGAGAAACAGCTCGGTATCCGGATCTCGTACCTGACGTGGCTGAAGCTCCAGTGGCCGTACCTGGGGATGTTCGTGATCACGCAAGCGTGGGTGCAGTTCCATTTCCGCTCGCGTGCCGTCGCGATTCCCGGCGGCACCGGCGCGATCGCGGCGATGCGCGCCGCGCAGCCGCGCGCCGCGCGCAACGACTGGGCCGTGCTCGCACTGTTCGCGGCCGTCGCCGTGTTGTGGGCCACCGAGCCGCTGCATCACCTGCCGTCGGAAATCGTCGCGCTGATCGCGCTGGCGCTGTTGTTCGCTCCGGGCGTGTTGCGCTTCGGCTGGGCCGAAGTCGAACAGCGCACGATCTGGGGCACGCTGTTCCTGCTCGCCGGTGCGTTGTCGCTGTCGTCGGCGATCAGCGCGTCGGGGCTCGCGAACTGGGCCGCCGATCACGTTTACGTTGCCGCGCGCGGGCACGGCTGGTGGCTGGCGATCGCGATCGTGATGCTCGGCACGCACGTGATCCGCATCGGCATGCTGTCCAATGTCGCGGCCGTCACGATGATTGCGCCGATCGCGCTGGCGCTCGCACCGCGCCTCGGGCTGCATCCGGTCGCGTTCACGATGCTCGTCAGCGATACCGACAGCTTCGCGTATCTGCTGCCGACGCAGATCACCGCCGGCGTCATCGCTTACAGCAGCGGCGCGTTCTCGACGGCCGACTACGCAAAGGTCGGCTCGGTGGCGGTGCTGATCGCGATCGTCTACGGCCTCTGCGTGATCGCACCGTGGTACGCGTACATGGGCATTCCCGTCTGGGACGCAAGCGCGCCCTGGCCGTTCGCGCATTGACGCGCGGCGCCTTCCGTCGACATCATTTTGCATTCCACCATGAACGAATCCAACGACGCTCTCGATATCGTTGACGCGCGCGCCGCCGCGCTGCGCGACCGCCTGGGCCCGCACGTCGCGCCCCAAGGCTTGTACGAACGCCACAAACGCCTGCCGTTCGCCGGACGCGTGCAATGCAACGTCACGCGTCTCGAAGCCGGCGAGTGGAGCGAGATCGTGCTCGACTACGAGGTCGGCTCGTCCGGCATCGCCGACGGCGGCTGGCTGAAGGCGACCTTCAAGTTCTATTCGGACTGGGCGCTGTTCCAGACGAGCGACCCAAGTGCCGCGAACTACATCAGCGCCGAGTATCAGGCGGCGCCGCTCGTGCCCGGCCAAAGCCCGGCCACCGTGCAGGCGCTGAACGTGCGCTTCGACCAGAAGGGGCATGAGCGGCCGTTCCAGAAGGCCGTGATCGTCGACATCGTCGACGGCTACGTGAACGCCGGCGACCGGATCGTGATTCGCCTCGGCGACCGCCGCCGCGGCCCCGGCACGCGCGTGCAGACCTTCGCCGAAGACAACTTCCGCTTCCGGCTCTACGTCGATCCGCTCGGCACGTCGCGCTTCGTCGCGGTGCCCGGCGACGTATCGATCGACATCCGCGCCGGCGCGCCTTCCGACGTGCTGCTCAACGGCCCGCGCTTCGTGCAGCCCGGCACGCGCGCACCGTTCCGGCTGTCGCTGCAGGACCGCTGGGGCAACGCGTGCCGTGATGTCGGCGGTCACGCACGTGTCGTCGCGTATGACACCCGCGGCGAGATCGTCTACCGGCGCGAACACGCGCTGCCCGATACGGACTTTGCGAGCTGCGCGGTGGACGACCTGCCGGTCGACTCGGGCACGCTGCGCATCGTCGCCGACGTGCCGACACGCCCGGACGTGCGCGCGGCCGAAGCATGGCTGACGATCGACGCGTCGCTGCCCGCGCCGCGCGCGCTGTATGCGGATCTGCATGTGCACGCACATGACACGGTCGGCACCAACAGCCCCGAGTACAACGCGCGCTACGCCCGCGACATCGGCGGCATCGACGTACTCGGCTATACCGCGAACGACTTCCAGATCACCGACGAGAACTGGCAGCTTGGCGTCGACGCGGTCGAGCGCTTCAACGAACCGGGCCGCTTCGTCGTGTATCCGGTACAGGAATGGTGCGGCAGCTCGACCGCAGGCGGCGATCACAACGTGGTGTTCCTCGGCGACGCTCGACCGGATTTTCCGTACAACGCGCGCGGCGAGCACAATCGCACGCTCGTCTGGAACGAGGACATGAAGGGCACGGCGGTCGAGCTCGGCCGCTGGCCCGTCGAGGAACTGTGGGATGCGTATGCTGGCGATGCCGCGCAGCATCTCGTGATGCCGCATGTCGGCGGCCGCCGCTACATTCCGGACTGGCACCACCCCGAGCTTGAACGGCTCGCCGAGATCACATCGTCGTGGGGCCACTTCGGCTGGCTGTATCAGGATGTGATCGAACGCGGCTACCGGCTCGGCGTCGCGGCCAGCGGCGACGAACATCGCGGCCGGCCGGGCGGCGGCGCACCCGGCGTGCAGGTCTTCGGCGTCCATGGCGGGCTGACGGGCGTGCTCGCACCCGCGCTCGACCGCAAGCACGTCGGCGAAGCACTGCGTGCGCGCCGCACGTGGGCGACCACCGGTGAGCACAGTGCGCTGCTCGTGCGTTGCGGCGATCACTGGCAAGGCGACGCATTCGCGCACCATGGGCCGGCGCGGCTCGACTACCGGCTGCTCGGCCAGTCAGGGTGGGAATACGTGGCTGCTTACGATCACGACGGTCTGCTTTGGGAGCGCAACCTGCATGCGGAACTCGGCTACGCGGAGCGCCTCGTCCGGGTGCGCTGGGGCGGCGCCCGCATTCGCGATCGCTACCGCTGGGCTGCGTGGCGCGGCCGGATCCGGATCGTCAACGGCACGATCCACCGTTTCGGGTCCAACGGGTTCGAGCATGTCGAGGAATCGGCATGGCGCACCGGCGCGACCGACGTCGAATTCCACAGCGACACCTACGGCGACGCCGACAGCATCGAGCTCGACATCGGCAATCTCGCCGCCGCGACGATCGTGGTCGAAGGCACGATCGACAGCTTCGCGAAGGTCGGCGATCCGCTGCAGCGTAATCCATTCGTCCATGCGCCTGAATTCCGTTTCGAGATCAGCGGTGCGGAACTGCTCGCGCGTGGTACGGCGACGCATGCGCTTGGCGGAACGGAGCTGTTCGTCGCGGTCGAGCGGCTGACCGACCAGCCGCTGCCCGTCGATCTCTCCGGCAGCATCGAGGTGGCACCCGGCCATGCGGAATTCGGCTACCGCCCGGTCTATTTCTTTGGGCGGCAACGCAACGACAGCAAGGTGTGGTCGTCGGCGCAGTTCATCACGTTCGGCTAGGTTTTCAGCACCATCCTGCCGTGCTCGTTGCCGCCGTTCACCTGGAAGACATTCTTTGCCGGATCGATGCCAATAACCGCAGCCATCATGACGGGAGCGCCTGTTCGTGGACGTGGTGCACCCACAATCCCACTTTTGCACGACTGCGACGTTTCGGGTTGGGGGTCCATCCCATTGCTTTCGGGCCGCGTAAGCTAATCGGCCGCCGGGTGCCCGGCGCCGGAGGCTGCGATGCAACGGAGCGGATCACGATGACGATGCGGGAACTGAACAGGTTCAAGGTCATTCAGGACGTAGCCGACGGCAAGCTCAAGCCATGGCGTGCAGCAGAACGGCTGGCGTCAACGACGCCGCAGGTTCGCCGGCTGGCCGCCCGGCTACGTGAGCACGGTCCGGCAGGTTCGGTGTCGGGACACCGATCGAAGCTCGGCAACCGTCGTCTGGACCCAGGAGCCGCCGATCGTGCGCTGTCGATCATCCGCGACCGCTACGCCGATTTCGGCCCGACGCCACCTGCGAGAACCCGTCGCGACGCTTGACGGGACGCAGCCGCCCTGGCAACGGCATGCCGCGAACAGTCACGCGGTATCCGCCGTGGCGAAGTCGCCCGGGGGCAACGGTCGGGTCGCGACATCGTGCGCCTCGGCGCGCGTGAGGCCGAGCGTCTGCAACACCAGCGCCGCCACCCGCTCCGGCATGCCGCTCGCCGACGCAGCCGTCGCGTGACACTCCGCGGCGATCGCCGCGAGAATCGTTCCGGTCATCGCTAGCACGCTCATCAGCGGATCGTCGACGACGAAGCGGCGTGCGGCGATGCCGCGTTCGCTGTCCCGCCGCAACCGCCGGCCGAGCCCGTGGTCGAGCGCGCGTACCGAGAAGCCCTCGCGCATCAGGAACCGGGCCCACAGCCGCTCGCGGCGCGCACGCATCAGCGTGTGGCGTACGCAGACGGACACGACCTCGGCCGGATCGGACAAGCCGTTCGCGAGACGCTCGAGTCCGTCCGCAAAATCGTCGAACACCCACTCCGTCAGCGCGGCGAAGATGCCGTCCTTCGATTCGAAGTGGTAGTAGAACGAACCGAACCCCACATCCGCCGCCTCGGTGATCTCGCTGATCGCCACGTTGTCCGGCCCCTTTTCCGCCATCAGCCTGAACGCCGCGTGCAGCAGCCGCATGCGCGTGGCCGCCTTGCGCCGGGCGCCGCGCGGCTGGCGCGGCGCCGCTACACCGGCGCTGCCGGCCGGCCGACGGGGCCCGACTGTCCGATCGTCCATGAGCCCGCCTCCTCTTTCTCTATTCGATAGAACTTTCTGCATGGCGCAATTTTAGATTACTCACTCATACTTGACAACTTTATCAGTTATGAGTCTAATCTCGAAAATCACAGCATCCGGCTCCTGTCGAGGGGCTGTGCCCGACGCGCGGCAGCAAGCGAAATCGGCGCCAAAAGCGCCAAGCACGCCGTCACCGCCGCTTCGTCACCTGTCGTGTCGCGCGCGGCTTCGGCCGCAACGACGAGCGGTGCCGCTCGGCTTTGCGCGGCCGTCGGGCCGCCGAAGCGCTGCGTGCGCATCCGCACGTTCGCGTCTGCCCCGCACAGGAAATCGGCATGCCGGCAGCCGGAGCAAGCCGTAATGGAAACATCGCAGTACTGATTGATATGAAGAATCGGCGGCGACGAACGCGCCGCACCGCATGTGCATGAATCGGGGCGCCCCCGTGGTCGCCCAACCCTGTTCAGTTGACCCTCACTTGTCCTGGAAACATCGTGAAATCACCCGGTCTTGACGCGCGAACCTTCACGCGCCCGCTTCTGACACGCATCGTCCCGCCGGCCCGGCGGGCGCCCGTCGCCATCGCGTGTTGCGCGATTCTGCTGACGGCCTGCCATTCCCACGAGACGCCCGCGCCCGAACTGCAGCCGGTCGTCGCGCTGGCGGTGCACGAGGACAACGGCACGGCGCAACGCGTGCTGCCGGCGCAGGTTCAGGCACGCTATTCGACGCCGCTGTCGTTTCGCGTCGGCGGCAAGATCGTCGAGCGGCGCGTGCGAATCGGCGACACGGTGAAGGCCGGCCGGGCCCTCGCGACGCTCGACCCGGCCGATCTGCGCAACACGTTGCTGAATGCGCGTGCGCAGCTCGATGCGGCCGAGCACCGTGTCGCATACGCGAAACAGCAACTGGATCGCGATCGTGCGCAGGCGCAGGCCAACCTGATCGCGCCGGCGCAGCTCGAGACGACGCAGGACGCGTATGCGTCGGCGGTCGCGCAGCGCGATTCCGCGCTCGCGCAAATGGCGCTCGCCGGCGATCACCTGCGCTACGCGACGCTGACCGCCGATCACGACGGCGTGATCACGTCCGAAGATGCCGATACCGGGCAAAACGTCGAGCCCGGCCAGGCCGTGTTCCATCTCGACTGGAGCGGCGATCTCGACATCGTGTGCGACGTGTCGGAGCGCGACCTGCCCGATCTCGCGGTCGGTCGCCCCGCTCGTGTCAGCCTGACGGCCCTTCCGGGCAAGGTGCTCGATGCACGCGTGCGCGAAGTCGCCGCTGCCGCCGATCCGCAGAGCCGCACCTGGCGCGTGAAGCTGACGCTGCTCTCGCCGGGCCCGGACGTACGCTCCGGCATGACGGCGAACGTGACGTTCGATGCTGCCGCCGGGCCCGCCGCGGACCAAGCGATCACGCTGCCGGCCACCGCGCTCTTTCACCGCGGCGAAGCCCCGGCCGTGTGGGTCGTCCGCAAGGGCAGCGACACGCTCGAACTGCGCGCGGTGACGATCGGCCGCTACGACGAACGCACGGTCACCGTCACGTCCGGCCTCGCGAACGACGAGCGCGTCGTGATGCAGGGCGTCCACACGGTCAGTGCCGGCCAGCACGTGCGCATCGTGCCGCCGCTGCACGCGGAGGATCTCGCATCATGAACGCTCCGCAAACTCCGCACGGCACCGGCGACGGACATCGCGCCCAAGCCGGAGCCGCGTCGCGCGACGACGACCGCTTCAACCTGTCCGCATGGGCGTTGAAGCACCAACAACTGGTGATCTTCCTGATCGGCCTCGCGACGATCTTCGGCGTGATCGGCTATACGCGTCTCGCGCAATCGGAGGATCCGCCGTTCACGTTTCGCACGATGGTGATCCAGACCTACTGGCCCGGCGCGACGGCGCGCGACGTGCAGGAACAGGTCACGGACCGGATCGGCCGCCAGCTGCAGGCGGCGCCGTACGTCGACAACATCAAGAGCTATTCGCGCCCCGGCGAGTCGATGATCTTCTTCTCGATGAAGGATTCGGCGCCGGTCGACCAGGTACCGGAGACCTGGTACCAGGTGCGCAAGAAGGTCGGCGACATCCGCTCGACACTGCCCAAAGGCACCGTCGGCCCGTTCTTCAACGATGAATTCGGCGACGTGTACACCAATATCTACGCGCTGGAAGGCGACGGCTATTCGCCCGCGCAACTGCACGACTATGCGGACCGGCTGCGCGCCGCGCTGTTGCGTGTGCCGGGCGCCGCGAAGGTCGACTACTTCGGCGATCCCGCCCAGCACGTGTTCATCGAGATCTCGAACGCGCAGTTGACGCGCCTCGCGATCACGCCGCAGCAGCTCGCGCAGGCGATCGACGCACAGAATGCCGTCGCGCCGGCCGGCACCATCACGACCGCGGACGACCGTGTGTTCGTTCGGCCGAGCGGCGCGTTCAAGGACACGCAGGCGCTCGCCGACATGCTCGTCACCGTGAACGGCCGCACGTTCCGGCTGGGCGACGTCGCGACCGTCACGCGCGGCTACGACGATCCGCCCGTCACGCAGATGCGGACGAACGGCCACGCGGTGCTCGGCATCGGCGTCACGATGCAGAAAGGCGGCGACGTGATCGACCTCGGCAAGGCGCTCGACGCGAAAGCCGCCGAGCTGCAGGCGGGCCTGCCGGCCGGCCTGAAGCTGACGGCGGTGGCGAGCATGCCGCACGCGGTCAAGCACTCGGTGGACGACTTCGTCGAAGCGGTCGGCGAAGCCGTCGCGATCGTGCTCGTCGTGAGCCTCGTGTCGCTCGGCCTGCGCACCGGCATGGTCGTGGTCATCACGATTCCGATCGTGCTTGCGGTGACGGCGCTCTGCATGCACGTATTCGGCATCGGCCTGGACAAGGTGTCGCTCGGCACGCTGGTGCTCGCGCTCGGGCTGCTGGTGGACGACGCGATCATCGCCGTCGAAATGATGGCCGTGAAGCTCGAACAGGGCTGGAGCCGTACGCGCGCCGCGGCATTCGCGTACACGAGCACGGCGTTCCCGATGCTCACGGGCACGCTCGTCACCGTGTCGGGCTTCCTGCCGATCGCGCTCGCGAAATCGAGCACCGGCGAATACACGCGCTCGATCTTCGAGGTATCGGCGATCGCGCTGATCGTGTCGTGGTTCGCGGCCGTCGTGCTGGTGCCGCTGCTCGGCTACCACATGCTGCCCGAACGCGCGCATCACGACGGTCACGCGCATGGCGACGCGGTGTACGACACGGGCTTCTACCGGCGCCTGTCCGGATGGATCTCGGCCTGCATCGAGCGCCGCTGGGTCGTGCTCGGCGTGACGGCCGTGCTGTTCGCGATCGCGATGGCCGCGTTCACGCGCGTGCCGCAGCAGTTTTTCCCGAATTCGGAACGGCCGGAACTGCTGGTGGACATGCGCCTGCCGGAAGGCGCATCGTTCGACGCGACGCTGCGCGAGGCCAGGCGGCTCGAGAAAGTGCTCGACGGCCGGCCTGAAATCGCGCACGTCGTCGATTTCGTCGGCACCGGCGCGCCGCGTTTCTACCTGCCGCTCGACCAGCAGTTGCAGCAGCCGAATTTCGCGCAGTTCGTGATCACGGCGAAGGACATCGAATCGCGCGATCGCCTGTCGCACTGGCTCGAGTCGACGCTCGCGAGCGGCTTCCCGACCGTGCGCACGCGTGTCGCGCGGCTCGAGAACGGCCCGCCCGTCGGCTTCCCGATCAAGTTCCGCGTCAGCGGCGACGACATCGCGACCGTACGCGGCATCGCCGAGAAAGTCGCGGACAAGGTGCGTGCCGACGCCCGCACGCGCAACGTGCAGTTCGACTGGGACGAGCCGGCCGAGCGATCGGTGTCGTTCGACATCGACCAGCTCAAGGCACGCGAGCTCGGCGTGACGTCGGAAGACGTGTCGGGCTTCCTCGCGATGACGCTGTCGGGCTACACGGTCACGCAGTATCGCGAGCGCGACAAGCTGGTCGACGTCGACCTGCGCGCGCCGAAGCGCGAACGCATCGACCCGTCGAAGCTCGCGGGCCTGGCGATCCCGACGCCGCACGGCCCGGTGCCGCTCGGCACGATCGGCCACGTGCGCGACACGCTCGAATACGGCGTGATCTGGGAACGCGACCGCCAGCCGACCGTCACCGTGCAGGCCGACGTGCGCGGCGAAGCGCCGAGCATCGGCGTGACGCGCGACATCGACGCGGCGCTCGCGACGGTGCGCGCCACGCTGCCGGCCGGATACCGGATCGAGATCGGCGGCGCCGCCGAGGAAAGCATGAAGGGCCAGACGTCGATCAACGCGCAGATGCCGCTGATGATCATCGCGGTGCTGACGCTGCTGATGATCCAGCTCAAGCGCTTCTCGCGCACCTTCATCGTCGTGCTGACGGCGCCGCTCGGCCTGATCGGCGTGGTCGCCGCGCTGCTGCTGTTCGGCAAGCCGTTCGGCTTCGTCGCGCTGCTCGGCGTGATCGCGATGTTCGGGATCATCATGCGCAACTCGGTGATCCTCGTCGACCAGATCGACCAGGACATCGCCGCCGGGCAGCCGCGCTTCACCGCGATCGTCGGCGCGACCGTGCGCCGCTTCCGGCCGATCATGCTGACCGCCGCCGCCGCGGTGCTGGCGCTGATCCCGCTGCTGCGCTCCGGCTTCTTCGGCCCGATGGCCACCGCGCTGATGGGCGGCATCACGATCGCGACGGTGCTGACCGTCTTCTTCCTGCCGGCCCTCTATGCGACGTGCTTCAAAGTACGCAGCGACGAACGCGAGTCGCGCGCAATGGACGTCGCCTCCTCGGAGACATGCTGATGAATTTCCCTCGTATCACCTCGGTGCTCGCCGCGAGCGCCGCGCTCGGCCTGGGCGGCTGCGCGATGGCCCCGAGCAGCACGCCGCCCGCGATGCCGTCGCCGGCTCACTACGGCGAGACGCCGCAGGCACCGCGCACCGCCGAAGCGGCCGGGCTCGCGCAGCAATTCGACATCGGCGCCGCGCCCGTCCCGCAGTGGTGGCGGCTGTATCGCTCCAGCGCGCTCGACGCGCTGGTCGACGAAGGGCTGCGCGCGAATCCGACGCTCGCCGCGACGGAAAAGACGCTCGCCGCCGCGCAGGAGGAGCTGCGCGCGCAGGTTGGCGCGTCGACGCTGCCGTCGATCGATGCGAACGCGCAGGTGGCCCGCACGCGCACGCCGGACATTTCCGGCGCGGGCGCGCAAAACCTGCGCTACAACGTCTTCGTCGGACAACTGCAGGCGCATTACACGTTCGACCTGTTCGGCGCCACGCGGTATGCGAACGCGGCGAGCGCCGCGCGTGTCGACGTGCGCGGCTGCGAACTCGAAGCCGCGCGGCGCGCGCTGGCGGCCAACATCGTCGGCACCGCCATCGGCGCGGCGGCGCTCGACCGCCAGATCCTGTTGACCGAGCGCCTGGTCGCCGTGGCCGACGCGGCCGCGCGCGAGGACCAGCAGCGCTACGCGCTCGGCGCGATGTCGCACGTGCAGGCGCTGGCCTCGGCGCAGGATGCCGCGTCGCTTGCCGCGACGCTGCCGCCGTTGCGCCAGCAACGCGCACGCGCGGTTCACGCGCTGGCGATCCTGCTGGGCCGTACGCCTGACGCCACGCCGCCGATTCCGGCGTTCAGCGGCTTGTCGCTGCCGGCGCACGTGCCCGTGGCCGTGCCGTCCGATCTGCTGCAGGCGCGCCCGGACAGTCGCGCGGCCGCGGCAGCCGTGAAGGCCGCGTCGGCCGACGTCGGCGAAGCGACCGCGCAGTTGTTCCCGAGCCTGTCGCTCACCGCGACGATGGGGCGCGGCGGCTTCAGCTGGCCGGCGCTGCTGTCGGGTGCGGGCGGCCTGTGGGCGGTCGGCGCCGGGCTGTCGCAGCCGCTGTTCCACGGCGGCGCGCTGCTGGCTCACCGCCGCGCGACGCGCGATGCGTACGACGCGGCCGTGCTGCAGTACAAGGCGACGGTGCTGTCTGCATTCGGCGACGTTGCCGATTCGCTTGCCGCGCTGGAAAACGACGCCGAGGCGCTGGCTGCGAACGAACTCGCGGCGCGCGCGGCCGGCGAAGGCTTCGACGAAACGGTGCAGCGCCGCGCGCTCGGTGCCGTGCCGATGACCGCGCAACGGGCGAGCGAGCGGCAGTACCTGAATGCGGAGCTCGATTCGGTGCGCGCCGCGAGCCGCCGGATGACCGATACGGCGGCACTCCTGCAGGCGATGGGCGAATTGCCGCCCGACGCCCGCACGGCAGTCGCGGCCCGGCAATGACGGCTGCTTGCGTCGACGGATCGGCCGCGCGCTGTTCGGCCGGCGCCGGCCCGGACCTCGACGCCCGGCGCACCGCGCGTACCGCGAGTACCGCGCCGCCGGGCACTCCTTGACCCCGCATGACCGATTCCCGATGAAACCCGAAAACCTCGTCGCCTGCCACGAATGCGACCTGCTGTTTTGGCGGCCGCCGCGCCTGCGCGCGCTGGCTGCGCACTGCCCGAGGTGCCGTGCCCGCGTGGGCGGCAGCGCGCACGGCCGTCCGGCGCTCGACCGGCGGTGCGCGATCGCGCTCGCCGCGCTGTTCACGCTCTTCATCGCGCAGGCCTTTCCCATCGTCGCGCTCGACGCTGCCGGCATCGCATCGCACGCGACGCTGGCCGACGCGGTGGCCGAGTTGCGCTTGAACGGGCAACCGGCGGTGGCGGCGATCGTGTTCTGCACGACGATGTTGTTCCCGCTGCTGGAACTCGCCGCGTGGCTGTACGTGCTCGTACCGTTGCGCGCGGGCCGCGTACCGCCCCGCTTCGAGCCGGTCCTGCGCAACATGCAGCGGCTGCGCCCGTGGAGCATGGTCGAGGTGTTCCTGCTCGGCATCCTGGTCACGATCGTCAAGATGACGAGCCTCGCGCACGTGATACCGGGCCCCGCGCTGTTTGCGTTCGGCGCCCTCACCGTGTTGCTCGGCTTTCTCGCGTCATTCGACCCGGGCGGCCTGTGGGAAGCGCGTGACGAAATCATCGCGCTGCGCGGCGGCGGTACGTCCGCCGCGGTATCGCGCCGGCGGCACACGCCGCGACGCGCTGCACCAGTGACGCCCGACACAGCGGACGCAACGAACGCGACCAGCGCGACCGGGCGCCACCGCTCGGCAAGCGTCACGGCCCGCGCCGCGGGGCTGGTCGCATGTCATACCTGCGGACGCGTGCAACCGCATACCGAAGCCGCCGACGCGCGCTGCACGCGCTGCGGTTCGACGCTGCACGAACGCCGCCCGCGCAGCGCCGCACGCACGGGCGCGCTCGTCATCGCGGCCGCGCTTCTCTACATCCCGGCGAACCTGCTGCCCATCATGCATGCGACCTCGCTCGGCCGCGCCGAGGACGACACCATTCTCGCCGGCGTCGCGTACTTCTGGACGTCCGGCGACTGGCCGCTCGCCGTCGTCGTGTTCGTCGCGAGCGTGCTCGTGCCGATGCTCAAGCTCGCGATTCTCGCGTTGCAGGCCATCGCCGCGCATCGCGGCACGCCATGGCGCCCGCTGGAACGCGCGCGGCTCCATCGACTGGTGGAGCGCGTGGGCCGCTGGTCGATGCTCGACGTGTTCGTCGTCGCACTGACGATCGCGCTCGTGCATTTCGGTTCGTTCGCCGAGATCACGCCCGGCCCCGGCGCACTGGCATTCGGCGCAGTGGTCGTGCTCACCATGTGTGCGTCGATGCAGTTCGATCCGCGACTCATCTGGGACGGCGCGCACCGCTGCGCCGCCAGCCCTCGATCCTGAACGGGCGCAAGCCCGTCACAACGCTACGTCCATTCACAAGATGCTTCCCCTCGATTTGCCTGAACCCGAGATCCGGCCGCGCAGCCGCTGGATCCCGTCCCTCGTCTGGATCGTGCCGCTCGTGTGCGCGCTGATCGGGCTGGCGCTCGTGTACCGCGGCATTGCCGCGACCGGCCCGACGATCACCGTCACGTTCGCGAACGCAGAAGGCCTCGAAGCCGGAAAGACCAAGGTCCGTTACAAGGACGTCGATATCGGCTCGGTGCAGGCCATCACGCTCACGCCCGACTTCAAGCGCGTGGTCGTGCGCATCCAGCTCACCAAGGACGCCGCGCAGTTCGCGAACCGCGATACGCGATTCTGGGTCGTTCGGCCGCGTATCGGCGCCACCGGTATCTCCGGGCTCGGCACGCTGCTCTCCGGCGCGTACATCGGTGCGGACCTCGGCCGCTCGCCGCATGAACAGACCGACTTCGCCGGGCTCGAGACACCGCCCGCCGTCACCGCGGACCAGCAGGGCCGCCGCTACCTGCTGCACGGCGATTCGCTCGGCTCGATCGACATCGGCTCGCCGGTGTTTTATCGGCACCTGCAGGTCGGCCAGGTGGTCGGCTTCTCGCTCGACAAGGATGGCGCGGGCGTCGACGTGCAAGCGTTCGTGAAGGCGCCGTACGACAAATACGTCGGCACCCAAACGCGCTGGTGGCACGCAAGCGGCGTGGACCTGCGGCTCGATTCGAACGGCCTGAAGCTGAACACGCAATCGCTCGCGACGGTGGTCGTCGGCGGCCTCGCGTTTCAGTCGCCGCCCGGGCAAGCCGATGCACCGCCGGCGGCCGACAACGCGTCGTTCCGGCTCGCGCAGGACGAAGCCGATGCGATGCGCGACCCCGACGGCACGCCGCTGATGGTCGTCATGCGCTTCGACCAGTCGCTGCGCGGACTGTCCGTCGGCGCGCCGGTCGATTTGCGCGGCATCGCGCTCGGTCAGGTCACGAACATCGGGATCGAGTACAACGAGCACTCGCGCACGTTCAGCATGAAGGTCACGATGGCGCTGTATCCGTCGAGACTGAGCCGGCACAGCGACACCGCGCTGCCGGCCCCCGATACGGCCGGCGGCCACGACCTCCTCGAGCACCTGGTGCTGCAGGGGCTGCGCGGGCAGTTGCGCACCGGCAGCCTGCTCACGGGCCAGTTGTACGTGGCGCTCGACATGTTCCCGAAAGCGCCGCGCGCGAGCGTGGACGTGCACCGCACGCCGGTCGAGCTGCCGACCGTTCCGAACACGCTCGACGAACTGCAGGTTCAGCTCGCCGACATCGCTCGGAAGCTCGACAAGGTTCCATTCGACCAGATCGGCAACAGCCTGAACGGTGCGCTCGAGCATGCGAACCAGTTGTTCGGACACCTCGACGAGCAAGTCGTGCCGCAGGCGCGCGACACGCTGGCGGCGGCGCAACGCACGTTCGACGCCGCGCAGGCGACGCTGCGGCAGGATTCGCCGATGCAATCGGACGTTCATGACGCGATGCAATCGCTCACGCAGACGCTCCAGTCGCTCAATACGCTGGCCGACTATCTCGAGCGGCATCCGGAAGCGCTGCTCTTCGGCAAGAAAGGAGAACCGAAATGACGCCGCATTCGTTTCGCACGTTCCGGATGCCGATCCGCATCGCGACGTGCATCGCGCTGGCCGTGCTCGGCGCCTGTACGTCGCCGCCCGTACGGTTCCATACGCTCGGGATGGCGGATGGCGCGGGCGGCGACACCGACGCCTCGCGTCCCGCATGGCTGATCGACATGCAGCGCGTGCACGTGGCGGCGCCGGCGGACGGCAACCGGCTCGCGGTGCAGCGCGGCCCCGAACGGGTCGACATCCTGGAACAGGAGCGCTGGGTTGCGCCGCTCGGCGACGAGATGCGCGACGGACTGTCGACGCGCGTCACGTCCCGGCTGAATACGTTCGACGTTCACCGCGTCGCTCATCCGGATGGCACGCCGGTCTATCGGGTCGCCGTGGACGTCCAGCGTGTCGAATCGTGGCCGGCGTCTCACGTGCTGCTCGATGCGACGTGGACGGTGGACGCCGGCTCCGGACAGCCGGCACTGACGTGCCGCAGCATCGTTCGGGCCGGTGCGTCGGCGGGCTACGACGCGCTCGTCGACGCGCATCGCCATGCGCTCGACACGCTCGCGCTCGGCATCGCCGCCGGCATTCGCGCGGCGGCCACGCACGCGCCGCCGCCCGCCGGATGCCGCGCGGGAACACTCGGCCGACGGATCGCGCCAGCCACCGCCGAGCGCGGCGCGCCGGATTCGCTCAGCGATTGAATCGGGCTGGGAAAACGCGCGCGGCCGGGTCGGGTCGGGTTGGCCGATCGGCCTCGCGCCGGTGCCCTGCCCGACCCAGCGACATCGTCAGGCGAAACCGTCCCGACGAACAACGAATCGGCGCGGCGGCGTTCCCGCGTCGATCCGGTATTTCGCGCGGCGCGGTGTTGCGCCGCTTCGATCATTTCCACCTGCATGGACCACCCTGGATGAAACCCGCCCGACTCACGCGCGAGCAACGCAGGCTCGACACCCGCGAACGGCTCATCGCTACCGCTCGCGCACTATTCATCGCGAAAGGCTTTGCCGATACGAGCGTCGAACATATCGCCGAGGGCGCCGGGTACACGCGCGGCGCGTTCTATGCGCACTTCGAACACAAGCGCGAGCTGTTGATCGAGATCCTTCGCCGCGACCATGATCGAATGCTCACGAAAGGTCGGCTGGCGGCACCGGAGAGCGGCAGCGCCTGCACCACGGCCGACTACGCGGAGATTGCCGCCGGCTGGGAATGTTTCCCGCTGTGGGTCGAGGTTCATCTGTACGCGCTGCGCGATGCCGGGTTTCGGCACATCGTCGACTGCCTGCACACCGAACCCGCCGCGCTACCGGAGACGGCAAGCGGCACGGCGGGCGCCGCCGATCGGATGCCGTCCGCGGCCGGCTGGGCGGCCGCGCTCGGCGTCGCACTGCTGAGCACCGGCGCGCGGGATGCCCGGCGCGACGATCCGGCGTAGCAAGCAGCCACGCGAGCGCCCGTTCGCCCCATCGCCCCGGCTATAATTTCAATCGTTCCCCGACGAGTATCCGCACAATGACGGACGCCAATCTTCCTCACGTGCTGGTAGTCGACGACGATCCGGCAATCCGCGAACTGCTGTCCGGCTATCTGTCCGACAACGACATCCGCGTGACGGTGGCCGATTCCGGCCAGGAAATGGCGGGCGCGCTGGACACGTTTGCGATCGATCTCGTGATTCTCGACCTGCGCATGCCGGGAGAAGACGGCGTGCAGATCGCCCGCGAGCTGCGCGCGCGCTCGAACCTGCCGATCATCATCGTGTCCGGCAAACGGGACGAAGCCGACCGCGTGATGGCGCTCGAGCTCGGCGCCGACGACTACCTGACCAAGCCGTTCAGCAACCGCGAGCTGCTCGCGCGCATCCGCGCGTTGCTCCGGCGGGCCGGCGCGACCGCCCCGGCGACCGGGCGCAACAACGACGCCCGCGCGTATCGATTCGGCGGCTGGGAGTTGAACGTCGGCACCCGGCGGCTGACGGATCCGGACGGCGCCCCGGTCGAGCTCACCAACGGAGAATTCTGTCTGCTCAATGCGTTTCTCGCCGCACCCGGGCGCGTGCTGTCCCGCGACCGGTTGCTCGAGTCCAGCCGGATGTACGACGACGTGTACGACCGCTCGATCGACGTCCAGATCCTGCGCCTGCGCCGCAAGATCGAACCCGATCCGTCGCATCCGGTTTTCATCCGTACCGTGCGCGGCGCCGGCTACGTGATGGACGCGCCGGTTACCCGATTGAGCGCGGCGGCGGGCTGGACGAGCGCGAGCGCCGAATGAGCGGGCCGGCCGCGCCCCCCGAGCGGCCTGTCCTTCCCTGCGCCGTTTCAAGCAGCGGCGCCGCGCGTGACAGTCGAAACCCGCCGTCGATGCAGGACTGAACGCCAATGTCACACACGTCGCCCCATCACCGTACGCTTTGGCGAGCCAGGCGCCACCGGGCCATGATGCTGGCCGGCTGCCTCGCCCTCCTGCTCGTGCTCGCCGGGTTCGTTCACGACACGACGTTTCGCGTCGGCGCCATCGTCGTGTGCGTGATTCTGCTGATGTATGTGCTGACCGCGTACATGCGCCGGCTGGAACACGCGAGCCGGGCGATGCGCGCAAGCGAGCAGCACTGGCGCACCGTATTCGAGAACGCCCCCGTCGGGATCCTGGTGCTGCGCGCGCACGACCGCTACCTGATGGCCAACCCCGCCTTTCAGCAGATGGTCGGCTACAGCGACCGCGAGCTGGCTGAGCGGCGCGCATCGGACATCACGCATCCCGACGATCGGGCACTCACGCAGGATCATATCGACCAGTTGGTGCGCGGTCAGGATCGCGTCAGGTTTCAAAAGCGCTACGTGCACCGGGACGGCCGCGTCGTGTGGGCCGACATGAGCGTGGCGCGCGTGTTTTCCGCTCATCAGCCGGCCGATGCGGACGCGGAAGACCTGATCATCGCGACGATCGAGGACATCACGCAACGCCGGGCCGACGAAGAGGCGCGACATGGCCTCGAGCGCCAGTTGCGGCAGTCGCAGAAGCTCGAAGCGCTCGGCACCTTTGCCGGCGGTGTCGCGCACGACTTCAACAATATCCTTGCCGCGATTCTCGGCTTCGGCGATCGGGCGCTCGCCAGCGTCGCGCACGACGCACCGGCGCACCGCTACATCGAACAGGTGCTGAGGGCCGGTGAACGCGCGCGGCTGCTGGTCGAGCGCATCCTGACGTTCAGCCGCAGCGGCCGGACGGCCAGGGTGCCCGTCGATGTCGGCGCGGTGGTCGACGAGGCGATCGAGCTCGTGCGCGAGACGCTGCCGGCGCAGGTCGCACTCGACGTGCGCATGCCGGCGCACGATGCGTGCATTCTGGGCGACGCCACGCATCTGCATCAGGTCGTGATGAACCTGTGCAGCAACGCGATCCATGCCATGCCTTCAGGCGGCACGCTGCGCGTCGACCTCGACCTGGTCTGCATCGAGACACCGCGCTCGCTGTCGCATGGCGCGGTGAGCGCCGGCCGTTTCGTGCGTCTGTCGGTTGCGGACAGCGGCAACGGCATTCCGGCCGAGATCCTCGAGCGAATCTTCAATCCGTTCTTCACGACGCGCGCCGCCGGCGAGGGAACCGGTCTCGGCCTGTCACTCGTCGACGGCATCGTCCGCGAACACGGCGGGGCCGTCGACGTCCACTCCACACCCGGCGAAGGTGCGCGTTTCGACGTTTATCTGCCCGCCGCGGACGCGCGCCCGCCCCGGCAAGCCGAGACGATCCCGGTGCCTCACGGCGGCGGGCAGGTGGTCATGCTGGTCGACGACGAGGACGCGCTCGTCCGGCTCGGGGAAGAGGTGCTGGCCGATCTCGGCTACGAACCGGTCGGATTTTCATCGAGCGAGGCCGCCTGGGCTGCCTTGGATGCCGATCCAGCCCGCTTCGACGTCGTGGTGACCGACCATGCGATGCCGCACCTGACGGGCCTGCAGCTCGCGGCGCGCGTCGCGCGGCGGCGCAATGACCTTCCGGTCATCCTGTGCAGCGGTTTCAGCACACCGGCGCTCGAACGAAAGGCCGACGCGCTCGGCGTCAGGATGGTGCTGCGCAAACCGCTGAAGACGCCCGATCTCGCGCGCGCGCTCGCCGCGGTGCTGCGCTGACGGCCCGCCGGGCCGGCCGCGCATGACGCTCATGACGCGCCGTCACCGTCGACGGCCCGTTCGATTTCAGATGTAACACGGCAGCCGCAATCTGCAACGCACGAGAAATGCCGGACGCCGACACTCCATTGCAACGCAATCTCGCAATGGAGCGTACGCATGGAAGCAACGGCACTCCTGCTGTCCCGAATCCAGTTCGCGGCCACGGTCTCGTTTCACATCATCTTCCCGTCGTTCACCATCGGGCTCGCGGCGTGGCTCGCGGTGCTCGAGGCCATGTCCGTTGCGACCGGCAATCGCGTGTACCGCCGCGTGTTCGCGTTCTGGCTGAAGATTTTCGGCGTCGCGTTCGGCATGGGCGTGGTCTCGGGCATCGTGATGGCGTTCCAGTTCGGCACGAACTGGAGCGAGCTGTCCCGCGCGAGCGGCCCGATCCAGGGGCCGCTGCTCACTTACGAATCGTTTACCGCGTTCGCGCTGGAGGCCACGTTTTTCGGCGTGATGATGTTCGGCCGCGCCCGGGTGCGGCCGTGGTTCTATCTGACGTCGTGCATCCTCGTCGCCGCCGGCACGACGATGTCGGCGTTCTGGATTCTCGTCAACAACTCGTGGATGCAGCATCCGGTCGGATACGTCGTACAAAACGGCGTATTCGTGCCGACCGACTGGGCAGCGATCATCTTCAACCACGTCGTATGGGTTCGCTTCCCGCACATGCTGCTGGGTGCCTATCTGACGACCGCATTTTGCGTGGCTGCCGTCGGCGCCGCCTATCTGCTGAAGGATCGTTACCGGATCGAGGCCACCGTCATGGTACGGATGTCCGTGACCCTCGCCGCCGTACTCGTCCCGCTGCAGATCCTGTTCGGCCACCTCACCGGCGACTACCTGCACGACGATCAGCCGGCCAAATTCGCCGCGGTCGAAGGCCGATGGACCGACGAGCAGCCGGCCGCCGAAGTGATCTTCGCGATTCCCGATGCCGCGCATGAGCGCAATCGCCTCGAATGGAAAGTGCCCGTTCTCGGCAGCCTCGTGGCGTCAGGCACCGTCGACTCGCGTGAAGTCGGGCTGACCGATTTCGCCGCGGCCGACCGGCCGCCCGTGCTGATTCCGTTCTTCGCGTTCCGTGTCATGGCCGGGTGCGGGCTCGTCATGCTGGCGCTTGCGTGGGCAGGCACCGCCGTTGCCCGGCGCGGAAAGCTGGAGCAGCGACGCTGGCTGCTCTGGCCGCTCGCGCTCAGCTTCCCGCTCGGCTTCATCGCGATCCTGGCCGGCTGGTTCACGGCCGAAGTCGGGCGGCAGCCCTGGACCGTGTGGGGCGTGCTGCGCACCGCCGACGCGCTCACGCCCGGGCTCACCGCGCACTTCGCCGCCGCGACGCTCGCGCTGTTCGTCGCCATCTACGCGTTCATTTTCTGCTTCGGCGTGTACTACATCGTGCGAATCGTGCAGCGCGGCCTCGCCGACGGCAACGTGCTGACGGTCTGGAACGGCCATGTCATTGAACGGACGTATGCACTCGCGGCGCGGCCGGCGCGCGCACCGAAGCCGAACATCCACACGATTCGATAAGGAGAACTTCGATGATGAACTGGTTCTGGTTCGTCGAACTCGCGTTCGCGCTCGTCGCTTACCTGATGCTCGACGGGTTCGATCTCGGCGTCGGCATGCTGACGGCCTTCGCAGGCGATGCGCGCGACGAGATGATCGCGTCGATCGCGCCGGTGTGGGACGGCAACGGCACGTGGCTCGTCATTGCCGGCACGATCCTGTTCGGCGCATTTCCGTCGGTGTATTCGATCGTGCTGCCGGCGCTGTACGCGCCGCTCGGCATGATGCTGGCAGGCCTGATCATGCGCGGCGTCGCGATCGAGTTCCACCACAAGGCGGTCCGCTCGCGCCGAATCTGGGACGTACTGCTGTTCGCGGGTTCGCTGCTCGCAAGCGTCATGCAGGGCGTGTGCGTCGGCACCTACGCACAGGGGTTGCCGGTCGACCACCTGCGCTACGCCGGCAACGGGTTCGAATGGTGCTCGCCGTTCGCGCTGTGGTGCGGCGCGAGCCTCGCGCTCGGCTATGCGCTGCTCGGCTCGGGGTGGCTGGTATTGAAGGGGCGCGACGCATTGCAGCGCCTCGGTCGCGACGCGATCAACCGGCTCGCGCCGATCACCGCGCTGTTCGCCCTGTCGATCCTCGCGTCGACCCTGCTGACCGAAACTGCCGTCGAAACGCGCTGGCTCCTGCATCCGCTGCTGTTCGCGCTACCGATCGCCGCGTGCCTGACCTTCCTTTACGCGCCCACCGCGGCGCGACGCGAGGGTGCGTCGGCCTATCTGTTCGCCGCGGCCGGATGCATCGCGATGGTGCTGATGCTCGCCGCGTCGTATCTGCCGTTCATCGTGCCGTTCGACGTCACGCTCGACGCGGCTGCCGCGCCGCGTTCGAGCCAGACGTTCATGTTCTGGGGAGCCGGGCTGTTCGTCTTGCCGTTCATCGTGTTCTACACGTACGTCGCGTATTCGGTGTTCCGCGGCAAGGCGTCCAGCGTGCACGCGTACCACTGACGCATTCACTTCCAGCATTCGATTCAACCGAGGAATCCCATGAAAGTCGCCCTTTTCATTCCGTGTTTCATCGACGCGTTCTACCCGGAGGTCGGCATCGCCACGCTGCAGTTGCTCGAGCGCCTGGGCTGCGATGTCGACTATCCGCTCGACCAGACCTGCTGCGGCCAGCCGATGGGCAACAGCGGCTGCGAAAAGCAGGCCGCAGCGACCGAGAACCTGTTCGTGAAGAACTTCACCGGCTACGACTACATCGTCGCGCCGAGCGGCAGCTGCGTGCACCACGTGCGCGACCACCTCACGGCCGCCGACCAGACGCGCGACGCGGTCGCCGTGCGCAAGAACACGTACGAGCTCGTCGAATTTCTCCACGACGTGCTGCGTGTGCGCGAATTCCCGTGGGCCGAGTTCCCGCACAAGGTCGGGCTGCACAACAGTTGCGGCACGCTGCGCGGGCTGCGTACCGCGAAGATGTCGGAGATCGACGAGCCGTTCTTCTCGAAGCCGCTGGCGCTGCTCAAGGGCGTGCGCGGCATCGAATTCATCCAGCCCGACCGCCCCGACGAATGCTGCGGCTTCGGCGGCACCTTCTGCGTATCGGAGGCGCCCGTGTCGGCGCGCATGGGCGCGGACAAGGTTCGCGACCACCAGCGCAACGGCGCCGAGTACATCGTATCGGCCGATTCGTCGTGCCTGATGCACCAGAAAGGCTGCTCGGACCGCCTCGGGCTCGGCCTGAAATTCATCCATATCGCGCAGATCCTGAACGGAGCACGAGCATGAAACGCGTAGACCACGTCGGAGCGTCCGAGAAATTCATCGCGGACGAGAAACACATCCAGTTCCACGACAAGCGCTTGTGGGAGCTGCGCACGTCGCGCGACGCCGAAGTGCACGGCATCCCCGAATGGGAGGAGCTGCGTACGCTCGCGTCGGAGATCAAGGAACACACGCTCACGCACCTTCCCGAGTATCTCGAGGAATTCGAGCGCAACGCGACGGCCAACGGCGTCGTCGTCCACTGGGCGAAAGACGCCGAGGAACACAACCGGATCGTGTACGAGATCCTGGAGCGGCGCAACGCGAAGCTGCTCGTCAAGAGCAAGTCGATGCTGACCGAGGAATGCGAGATGCGCCCGTATCTGGAAGAGCGCGGCATCACGGTCGTCGAGACCGATCTCGGCGAGCAGATTCAGCAGCTCGACGATGAGCTGCCCTCGCACATCGTCGTGCCGGCCGTGCACAAGCTCGCGACCGACGTCGCCAGGATCTTCTCCGAGAAGATCGGCACCGATCCGAACGAAAGCAGCATTCCCAAACTGGCCGAAGCGCAGCGCAACGCCACGCGCCCGCTGATCCTGAACGCCGACGCAGGCATGACCGGATGCAACTTCGCGGTCGCGGAAACGGGCGGCATCACCGTGTGCACGAACGAAGGCAACGCGGACCTCAGCGCCAACGTGCCGCCGCTGCACATCGCGTCGATCGGCATCGAAAAACTGATTCCGAAGCTCGAACATCTCGGCGTGTTCATACGCATGCTGTCGCGCAACGCGATCGGCTCGCCGATCACGCAGTACACGTCGCACTTCCGCGGGCCGAAAAAAGGCGGAGAAATGCATTTCGTGCTGGTCGACAACGGCCGCTCGGAGCGACTCGGCATGGACGATTTCTGGTACTCGCTGAAGTGCATCCGCTGCGGCGCGTGCATGAACACGTGCCCGGTCTATCGTCGCAGCAGCGGCCTCAGCTATGGTGGCGTGTACTCGGGGCCGATCGGCGCGATCATCAACCCGACCTTCAACCTGCACAAGTACAGCTCGCTGCCGTTCGCGTCCACGATGAACGGCAGTTGCACCAGCGTGTGCCCGGTGAGGATCAACATCCACGAGCAAATCTACAAGTGGCGGCAGATCGTGGCCGAACAGCACGAACTGCCGTTCGTCAAGCAGGAGGCGATGAAAGTCGCCGGACAGGTGCTGTCGCGGCCCGCGCTGTACCGCGCGGCCGTCAAGACGGCGGGCACCGCGGTATCGGTGCTGCCGCGCGCCGTGCTCTACAACCCGCTCAACGTGTGGGGCAGGCAACGCGAAGTGCCCGACGCGCCCGAGCAGACTTTCCGTGACTGGTATCTGAAGAGGAACAAGAAATGAGCAGCCGAGACCTGATTCTGTCCCGTTTGCGCGAAGTGCGCCCCGCCCGCCGGCCGCTGCCGCAGGTGCCGATGTTCGACGCGAACCTGCCGCCTGCCGTCGACACGTTTCGCGCGTCGCTCGCGCGGCTCGGCGGCACGTGGTGCGCGTTGCCGGAGCGCACGTCGCTCGACGCATTCATCCGCTCCCGGTTTCCCGGCGCATCCGTGTTCTGCTCGGCGACCCCCGAGTTCGACGGCAACCGCGACCTCGCGGCGATCGACGATCCGCGCGCGCTGAACTATGTCGACGTCGGGATCGTGCGCCCCGCGTTCGCCGTCTCGGAGACAGGCTCGATATGGCTCAGCGAGACCGAATACAACGTCAACGCGCTCGGTTACCTGTCGCAGCACCTGGTCGCGCTGCTCGACCCCGCGGACATCGTCGGCAACCTGCATCACGCGTATCACCGCAACGAGTTCTTCGCGGCCAACTATGCGGTGCTGATGAGCGGACCGTCGGCGACCGCCGACATCGAGGGCGTACTGGTTCGCGGCGCGCAAGGCGTTCGGTCGCTCACCGTCATCCCGGTGCCGAGGCCCGTTACCACGCGATAACGCAGGAGCATGCGATGAGTGTCACCAAGCGCATCCGCGACACGATCGCCCGTGCACTGCGCGACGGGCGGCATCACCTGCCGCTCTCGGCAGCGCTCAAGGCCGGGCTGATCTGCGCGGCGCCCGCGCTGCTCGCCGCCATGCTGCACGCGCCGTTGCTGTGCTGGGCCGCGATCGCCACGTTCTGGACGTGTCTTGCGGACGATCCGTCGGAATCGATCCGCGCGCGGGCCGCTGCGGGGTTGTGGTTCGGTGCGATCGGTGCGCTCGCGTCCGTGTGCGCGACGACTGTCGCGGAGGTCGGGTGGCTCGCCGTCGCGCTGACGGGCGTCGCGGTCTACCTCGGCGGCCTCGCACGGCTCGGCGGCACGGTGACGGGCACGCGCGGGTTGCTGCTCGCCACCGCATGCGCGGTGTCGGCCGCGTTTCCCGCGCATCCATGGCCGGCGCCCGCCCAGTATGCCGCGAGCTTTGCCGGCGGAAGCCTGTGGGCGGTCGTCTGTCTCGTGGGCTTCTGGCGGGAAAGCCACGCAGCCCGCGCACGCAGGGCGGCCTTCGCCTACCTGTATGCGGCGAGTTCGTTCGTGCGCGCGCTGGTGCCGGTCGCACAGGATCCGCGGCGCGCGAGCGGCCCGAATCGCGCCGCGTTGCGAACGCGACTCGACGCGATGACGCGCACGGCCCAGGCCGAGCCGATGGGCGCCGGCACGGCCGCCGTGGCGTGGCAACTCGGCGGCGAAAGGTCGATCGCATTGCTGGCGGGCCTCGAAAGCCTGCTGGGCAACCGTCCCGCGGACTGCGCCACCGCGGCCACCCTGCTCGTTCCGTTGCTGCACCGGCTCGTCGCGTTGATCGATGCGCATGCCGATGCGGTGCTCGAACGGCCGGGCTGCGACGCCGCGCTCGCTCGGCTGCGCAACCGGCTCGCGGCCGACATGCGCAGCGCGACGCTGCGCGCGGACGGTTCGGCACTCGACGACCACGCGCGCGCATGGCTGCAATCGTGCATGACGCTCGTGACGGCGTTCACCGAGATCGGCGATATCCGCGCCGGCGATCGAAACCAGGCGCCGCCCGCCGCGCCCGAACGGCCGCGCCCATTCCAGGCGATCGGTTTCGCCATGGCGGCGGCGCTGACGGAAATTCGCGCAAACGGACGCGTCGCGCGATATGCGCTGCGGCTGGCGGTGGCGACCATGCTCTCCGCCGTCCTTGCCCGCGCGCTTGGCGTTCAGCAAGGTTACTGGATCGTGCTGACCACGTTGTTCGTCATGCAGCCCACCGTGCCGCACACCGTCAGAATTTCCGGCCTGCGGGTATTCGGAACGATCCTGGGCGCGATCGTCGCATCGGGCGTCGCGCTCGCGTCTCACAACATGGCGCTTCTCGCGCTGGCGATCGTCCCGCTCGCAACCGGGACCTTTTCCACGCGGCCGGTCAGCTACGTGTCGTACATCCTGTTCCTCACGCCGCATTTCATTCTCGTTGCGTATCTCGGCACGCCCGTCGCATCGCCCTGGCTGCTCGCCGGCATACGGGTCGCGAACAGCGTCGCGGGCGCGCTCGTTGCGCTCGGCGTGAGCGTGCTCGCATGGCCGGAGTGGGAGCGGGGCAAGCTCGACGCCGTATCGAACCGGGCGATCGCCGCGGTGGCCGAATACATCGAGCTCGTCCGTGCATTCGTGTCGAAGCGCGGCGTCGAAGCAGACGACCTGATTGCCGCGAGGCGGCGGGCATGCTGCGCGACCGACGAACTCGACGCGCTGTCGGCGGCCATGCGCCTGGAAACGGGCACGAAGCGATCGCGTATCGACGACGCTTGCGAGCTGGTCCGTCAGCTACGCAATGCGGTCGGCGGCGCCGCGCCGCTCGAATGCCTCGCCGCGAGCATGAGCGACGCGCGCCGCGAACGGCTCGCCACGGTGGATCTATCGGGCGTCGAGATGCCGGCCGATGCGGCCGCGCGCGCGTGCCGTTTCATTCCGTTCAGAACCGATCACCCACCGACGCGAACGTCGTGATCGGATCGATCTTGATCCGCGTCGCGCTGGTCGCGGTTGCGACCGGCGCCGCATCGACGTCGTCACCGGCCAACCGGCCGTTCAGCGACGCGTAAGAAAGGGCCACCCGGCCGGAATTCGCCAAACATCCGCCACATTCCGGCCCAGGCTGCCGTGTCGCCGCTCATGCGCAATTGACTCACCGGAGCCTGGCAGCGGGCGACGGCGCTGCGTCACTGCTCCGTCTCGGCCGCTTCCACGACCGGCAGCGGCCGGTTCGCGATCTTCTCGGCTTCCGCGCGCTTGAGCCCGAGCGTCTGCAGCAGCGTGGCCGCCGTGCGTTCCGGAAAATGCTCGCCGTTGAAGCCGAGCTCCTGCAGCACACCGGCCGCCGGCGCGCCCGGCGCGACGAAGTTGAGCTCAGCCGCAATTGCGGTCAGCACCGTACCGCCAACCGACAGGAAGCCGATGAACGGGTCGGCGACCACGAAGCGTTTCTCGGCGATGCCGCGCCCGATGTCCCGCAGCAGGCGCTGACCGAGGCCGAGCGTCAGCACCCGCGCGGAAAAACCTTCGCGTATCAGGAAGTGCCCCCATACGGGCTCCCGCCGTGCCCGCATCAGCGTGTGCCGGACCGCCACCGCAATGATCTCCGCGGGATCGGACAGGCCGCTCGCCAGGCGATCCAGCGAATCGGCGAACTCCTCGAATACCGTCTCGACGAGCGTCGTGTAGATCGCTTCCTTCGATTCGAAGTGGTTGTAGAACGACCCGAAGCCGACGTCGGCGGCTTCGGTGATCTCGTTGATGGCCACGCCTTCCATGCCTTTTTCAGCCATCAGCTTCAACGCCGCCTCGAGCAGACGGCCACGGGTTTCGCGCTTGCGCCGCGCCCCGCGCGGCTCGCGCTCTTCGGCAACCGGCGCGGCGACGTCAGCGGCGACGGCAGGCTCGGCGGCGGCACGTCTGGGTGCCCGGCGTTTAGGAGTGTTCGACATGACGGATCCGGTTCTGATATGGGTCGAGTATAGATTCAAATGTCTACATTGACAAAGTCATCATTTATGACTTTAATGTCACTCAACACATCCGGTCGCACGCGGCAGCCGAGATCGACAGACGAATGGAGACACGGTGGAGACATTTGAAGCAACGGGCGCGCATTCGCGCGCCGCGGGCAGCGCGGCGCAGTCCGACGCGCGCGGGCTGCCGTCGGCGGCCGACATCCTGATCGTCGGGTTCGGGCCGGTCGGCGCCGCGCTCGCGAACCTGCTGGCGCGTTACGGCGTGAAGGTCGTGGTGATCGACAAGGCAACCGGGATCTTCATGGCGCCGCGCGCCATCGCACTCGACAACGAAGCGCTGCGCATCCTGCAGATGGCGGGCGTCGACGAACGCGATTTCGACACGGTGCCGATCCCTTACGTCCGGATGCGCTCGCCCGCGCTCGGTGAATTCGCGCGGATCGATACGCTCGGCACGCTCGACGGCCATCCGAAACTCGTGACGTTCTACCAGCCCGATCTCGAACGCTGCCTGCGCGCGCGGCTGCGCGAGCGCGACAACGTGCACGTCGCACTCGGGATGACGTTCGAAGGTTTCGTCGACGAACGCGACGGCGTCGTTGCGTCGCTGACCGACGAGCATGGCCATGCGCACACGGTCCGTGCCCGCTACCTGGTCGGCGCGGACGGTGCAAGCTCGCAGGTGCGCCAGTTGATCGGCCAGCAATTCAACGGCAAGACCTACGCCGAGGACTGGCTCATCGTCGATGCGCGTCACGTGCCGCGGCCGATCGACCATGTCGAGTTCATTTGCGACCATCGGCGCCCGACGCCGCACATGGTCGCGCCCGGCGCGCGCGAGCGCTGGGAGTTCATGCTGCACCCGGGCGAGCGCCGCGACGAGATGGAGTCGGATGCCCGCATTCGCGAACTGCTCGCGCCATGGGGCAATGTCGACGAGCTCACCATCGAGCGCAAGGCGGTCTATCGCTTCCACGCGCGCACCGTGGACGCATTCTGCAACGGCCGGGTCTTTCTCGCGGGCGACGCCGCGCACATCACGCCGCCGTTCGTCGGCCAGGGGCTCGTCGCCGGGCTGCGCGACGCGGCCAACCTCGGCTGGAAGCTCGCATGGGTGGTGCTCGGCCGCGCCGAGCCGCGCATTCTCGATACGTACGACGCGGAACGCCGGCCACACGCACGCGCGATGATCCGGCTCGCGAAGCTCATGGGGCGCCTGGTGATGCCGCGCAACGCGGCCCTGGCGTACGCCACGCACGGGCTGATGCGCGCGCTGCGCTGCGTGCCGGTGCTGCGCGCGCAACTCGAGGAATTGCGCATCAAGCCGAAGAACGCGTTCCGCACCGGGCTCTTCGTGCGCGGCCGCTCGGGCGCGAAGCTCACGCGCGGCGCAACGCTCGCACAGGGATGGCTGAGGGGAGCCGACGGCACCGCGCGCCTGAGCGACGACGTGCTCGGCAACGGCTACACGCTGGTCGGCTTCGGCTGCGACCCGCGCGTCGGGCTCCCGGCGGACGCCGCGACCGCGCTGGCGGGCGCCGGCGGCACCATCGTGCAGATCGCGCAACGCGGCCAGCGCCCGGATCGCGGCGGCCGCGATTGCTGGGAAGACCTGGAAGGCACCTTCCTTCCCGGCGTGGCGCGCGTCGGCTGGGTGGCCGTCGTGCGCCCCGACAAGACCGTCGTCCACGACGGGCCGGCCGCCGACGTCGAGCGCATCGTGCTCGACAGCCTGTCGCTGCTCGGCGCGGCGCCGCGCGCCGTGCCCGTTCCCGTTTCATCCGTCGTCCGTCCCTCCTGAGCCTCCATCGCCATGAAACTCACCACCGCCCAGCCTGCCCGCCATCCGCGGCCCACGACGAGAGCCGCCGCCCTCGCCTACCTGGTCTTCGAGCGCCCGGATCTCGACGAAGCCGAACGTTTCCTGAATGACTTCGGATTGCGAACCACATCGCGCGATGCCGACCTGCTGCTGTTACGCGCCACCGGCGCGTCCGGCTTCTGCTACGTGGTGCGCCGCGCGCCCAAGCCGGCGTTTGCCGGGTTCGGGCTCGAGGTCGACAGCCGCGCGGACCTCCTCGCGCTGACCGCCGTGCCCGGTGCGTCGGGCATCGAGCCGTCGGCGTGGCCGGGCGGCGGCGAGCGCGTGCGGCTCGTCGATCCGGCCGGTTTTCGCGTCGATGCGGTGGCCGGCATGACGCGACTGCCGGCGCTGGCGCACCGCGCGCCGCTCGCGTTCAACTCCGTGGATGCGCGCGTTCGCATCAACGACACGCAGCGCCCGCCCGCCGCGCCGCCGGAGATCGTCAGGATCGGCCACGTGGTGCTCGAGATCGCCGATTTCCAGGAAACGTGCGCGTGGTACACGCGGCATTTCGGTTTCATCCCGAGCGATGTCCAGGTGCTGCCGGACGGTTCGCCGGCGGTCGCGTTCATGCGGCTCGACCGCGGCGACACGCCGGCCGACCATCACACGCTCGCGCTCGCGCAGGGCTTCGTGTCGACCTACAGCCACAGCGCGTTCGAGGTCGTCGACACCGACGCGCTCGGCATGGGCCAGCGCATGCTGCGCGACGCCGGCTGGACCCACGCGTGGGGCATCGGGCGGCACATTCTCGGCAGCCAGGTATTCGATTACTGGCAAGACCCGTGGGGCGCCAAGCACGAGCACTACTGCGACGGCGACCTGTTTACCGCCGACGAACCCACCGGCATCCACCCGGTCAGCCGCGAAGCGATGGCGCAGTGGGGCCCGACGATGCCGCGCAGCTTCACGAAGCCGCGCTTCACGCCGTCGAGCATTGCCGCGCTGCTTCGCAACCTGCGCCGCAGCCCTGATCTGACACTCGGCAAGCTGCTGACCCTCGCAAAACTGTTCGCCTGACTCCGACGCCTGTTCGACTCACGAGAGACCCACACATGTCACTGCTAGTCCTGCACTTCCGGCACAACGGCCGCGCCCAGTGGGGCGTCGTCGCCGATGGCGCCGTCACGCCGATTCCCGGCGACTTCGATACGACCGCGCGCTTTCTGGCGGCGAACCCGGTCGAGCGGCTCGTCACGCTCGACGGGCCGACGATTCCGGAGGCCGACGTGGAATGGCTGCCCCCCGTCACCGCCAACCAGCAGTTCGTCTGCCAGGGCGCGAATTATCGCCAGCACATGATCGAATCCGGCATGGATCCGGATGCGAAGAAGTTCAACATGATCTTCACGAAGGCGACGAGTTGCATCGTCGCCGCGAATTCGCCGGTCGTGAAGCCGCGGCACGTGCGGTTTCTCGACTACGAGATCGAGCTCGGCCTCATCCTCAAGCGCGACATCACGAGCCGCCAGCGGATCACGGACGCGAACCTGCACGACTACGTCGCCGCCACCGTGATCGTCAACGACTACTCCGCGCGCGACGTCCAGATCCCTCAGATGCAGTTCTACAAGGGCAAGAGCTTCCGGACGTTCGGCCCGGTCGGCCCTTACCTGTGCCTGCTCGAGCAGCGCGACTTCCCGAAGCTGAAGGCGCTCGACCTGACGTTGACGGTCAACGGCACGGTGCGTCAGCAGGATTCGACGTCGAACCTCGTCTATGGCCCGGCCGAGACGTTGACCGAATTGTCGGGCGTGCACGACCTTCACGCCGGCGACCTGCTCGCGACCGGTACGCCGGCCGGCTGCGCCCTCAGCATTCCGTCGCCGCTCAAGCAGCGGGCCGTCGCGCTCTTTCCCGAATCGGTCAAGTGGAAGATGTTCATGAAGGTGCAGGCGGGACGCACGCAGTACCTGAAGGCCGGCGACATCGTCGAAGCCCGGATCTCGAGCCGTGACGGCACGATCGACCTGGGCGTGCAACGCAACGAAATCATGGACGAAGCGGCATGAACGGCATCGCGACCCAAGACGACGTGCTGGCGATCGAAGCGCAGGGCCTTCCGCCGGCGCTGCCTGCCAGCACGTACGAGATGATTTGCGCCGGTGCGGCGATCGATCCGTTAGCGCCCGCGCTGTCCTTCTTTCCGACCGCCGACGCCCACCGCGACGCCGAGCGCTGGACCTATCGCGAGCTGGTGCGCGACATCACCCGGACGGCGAACATGTTCACCCGCATCGGCGTGCGCGCGAACTCGGTGATCGCCTATGTGCTGCCCAATCTTCCGGAAACGCATTTCGTGATCTGGGGCGGTCAAGCGGCCGGCATCGTCTGCGCGATCAATCCGCTGCTGGAAGGCGAAGCGATCGCAAAGCTGCTCGAGGCGGCCGGCGCGAGCGTGCTCGTCACGCTCGCGCCGTTCCCCGGCATCGATCTCTGGCAGAAAGTGGCCACGATCGTCGATCGGGTCGAGTCGCTGCGGCACCTCGTGCTGGTCGATCCGGCGGATCGTCTGCGCGGCCGCACGGTGCCGCCCGCCCCGCGAACGGGCGTGCACGACGATGGCGGCTTGCGCGCCGCGGTGCCCGCCCACATCGAGATCCACGACTTCGGTACGGCGATTGCGCGGGAATCCGGCGACGCGCTCGATCATCCGCGCCGCGCCCGCCCAGACGACATGTCGTCGTTCTTCTGTACCGGCGGCACCACGGGCCTGCCCAAAATCGCGATGCGCAGCCACGGCAACGAAGTCGCGAACGCATGGAGCGCGAGCCGATTCCTCGGCGACAGCATCGGCCCCGGCAAGACGACGTTCTGCGGCTTGCCGCTCTTTCACGTCAATGCCGCGATGGTGACCGGCCTGCTGCCGTTTTCGCGCGGCGCCCATGTCGTGCTCGCGACGCCGCAGGGCTACCGGGGGGACGGTGTCGTCAAACGTTTCTGGGAAATCGTCGAACACCATCGCATCAATTTCTTCAGTGGCGTCCCGACGCTCTATGCGTCGCTGCTCGACGTTCCCGTCGACGGTCATGCGATCGATTCGCTCGAATACGGCCTGTGCGGCGCGGCGCCGATGCCCGTCGGCGTGTTCAAGGCGTTCCAGGAAAAAACCGGGATCCGGATCCTCGAAGGCTACGGCCTGACCGAAGGAACGTGCGTGAGCAGCGTCAATCCGCCGACCGGCGAGCGCCGGCTGGGCTCGATCGGGCTGCGCCTCCCGTTCCAGGCGATGAAAACGATCGTCGTGGACGAAGCGGGACGGTACGTGCGCGACTGCGCGCCAAACGAGGCGGGGCTGCTCGTCATCGCGGGGCCGAACGTGTTCAGCGGCTACCTGCGTGCCGACCAGAACAACGGGCTGTGGCCCGATCTCGGCGACGGCCGGCGCTGGCTGAACACCGGCGACCTCGGCCGCTGCGACGCCGACGGGTACTTCTGGCTGACCGGCCGCAAGAAGGAACTGATCATTCGCGGCGGCCACAACATCGATCCCGCGTCGATCGAGGAACCGCTCCATCGGCATCCGGCCGTGCAGGTTGCCGCGGCCGTCGGGCGTCCCGATGCACATGCCGGCGAGCTGCCCGTCGCGTACGTCCAGCTCAAGCCCGGCATGCACGCTACCGAGGACGATCTGGCAGCGTTCATGCAACAGGAAATCGCGGAACGGGCTGCGGTGCCCAAGCACGTGCGGATCGTGGCCGCCATCCCGCTCACAGGCGTCGGCAAGATCTTCAAGCCCGAGCTCAAGCGCCGCGAGACACGCGATGCGTTGCAGGCCGCGTTGGCTCAGGCAGGCGCGCCGTGCACGTCGCTCGACGTCAACACCGACGACGCGGGCAGGATGTCGGTCGCGGTCGCACTGAGCGACCCAGCGCTCGAGGCCGCCGCGCGCTCGGTGCTCGGGCGTTTCCCGTTTGCATTCTCGATCTCGATCGCCGCGCATCCGATGCGGCCGGCCTGACCGACAACGACAGATTCCGGGCGACGAGGGATTCCCGGTCGCCCGGATGACTATCGCGCTTCAAGGCAGTACGCGCCGTTTGATCAGTAATCCATACGAGTTTTGAAAATTGAATCGCCATTCGTAAAACGAATCGAGACGGAGGAGACACGAGATGAATTTCAACAGGACGACGAGCGCCGCAAACATCGCGGCTTGTATCTGCATGGCTTCACTTGCGGGCCTTGCGAATGCGCAGACGGCCGGCAGCATTACGACGTCGGTGGGATGGCTGCACATCGCGCCGCAGGGGGACGCGACGCCGCTGACCGTGCAAAGTGTCGGCGGCGTCGCGGTCAATCAGCAAGTGGCCGGTACCGGCGCACATGCGAGTTCGACCGACACGATGGGCATCACGACCGAGTATTACGTCACGGACAATCTGGGTATCGCGGTACTTCTGGGCATGCCGCTGACAGTGAACCTGATCGGCGACGGCACCCTGCAGAAGTACGGCACGCTCGGCACGACACGGCCGATGCCGCCCGCGATCGAGCTTCGCTACCACCTATTTGCAGCCGCATCGAAATTCCGTCCGTACCTCGGCATCGGCGTGAACTATACGTGGTTCACGCAGGTTCGCGCGACCAATAGCCAGTTCATTACCGACAGCTTCGGCCCCGGCGGCTCGGCGCGTGCGACCCTCAGCGCATCGTGGAACCCCGTGTTCGAGATCGGCGCGAATTACGCGCTGACGAAGCACTGGTCGGTCGGCACCTCTCTCAACTACATGCCGGTGAAGACCCACCTTACGCTGTACGGACAAACCGCGACCGGCACGCCGGTGGTGTCCACCTCGACGCTCCGGCTCAATCCGCTGAGCGTGTTCCTGAACGTCGCCTATACGTTCTAGCAGAGTGGGCCGGATGCCGATCGAGGCTGGCAGGGGCAGCGTGTCATCGACCAATCTCGACGCCGGCATCGAGCCAGTCTCGCATCATGATGGCGACCTCGTCACGCAGCCACTGACGGAACAGTCGGTACTCCGGCCGCGAGTGCGCATTCCTGTGCGTGATCAGGTAATGATGGCGATCACGAAACACGAGGACATCCTGCACCGGGCGCACCAGCACGCCCGCGTCGATCTGCCGGTGCACGAGGTGGTGCCAGCCCAGCAGCGTGCCCTCGCCGGCCTCGGCCTGCGCGACGAGCAGCCGGTAGTCGTTGCTTTCCAGATACTTGCTCCCGGCCAGCGTCTCGGTGCCGTCGCTCTGCTGGAACCAGTTGCGCCACACGCGCCAGTCGACGTGCTCGCACACCTGGGCACGGCCGAGCATCGACAGGTTCAGCGTCGGGCACGACAGCAGGTCCAGCGGCTTCAGCGACCGGCCATGAAAATGCCGCTCGCGAAACGACGGACTGCACACCGGATACACGATGTCGTGGAACAGCGGTTCGGCTTCGAACTCCGGGGCGCGCGGCGGGTTTTTCGTGATGATCACGTCAGGCTCGATGAGGCCGTCGAGCTCCATGAAATGCTCGGTGACGATCACGTGCAGCTGGATATCCGGAAACCTTTCGCGAAACGCGGGCAGTCGCGACGACAGCCACAGTGCGGAAAACGTGTGCGACGCGCAGACCATCAGCGCGTGCTTGTCGGTCCGGCGCACGGCCTCCGCCGCCTCGGCGATGTTCATGATCGACAGGTACGACGCGTTGTACAGGACCCGCCCGGCATCCGTCAGCGCGATATGCCTGCCCGTGCGCTCGAACAGCGCGACGTCGAGCGAATCCTCGAGCTCCTTGATCTGCCGGCTGATCGCGGCCTGCGTCACGCACAGCACCTCGGCGGCCTGAGTGAAGCTTTCGTAGCGCGCCGCCGTCACGAAGCAGCGCAGCGCGCGAAGCGACGGCATCTGCGCGAGAAGTCGGTCGGCAAACAATTGCTTCTTCAACATGGCTTCCACTCTCAAAACGGCGGTCGGACGCTGCGCCGACGAACGCGTCGACGGCAGTCCCGCCGGCTGCCTTCAGTCAGTCTCGCCGCAAACCTTTCAATTGGCTGATATCGCAGCTTGCGCATCGGTTGGGCGGTTCGCAAGAACGAGGCGGCCGCGCAAACGGCGTCACGATGACGCCATTTTCGATCGATTGTGCACCGTATCGCTATTATCGGAAGCGATGACGGGGACGGCAACACGCACGTCCGGCAGACACCGCCGCTCCTTGCCTGGCCTATGCGCGGCACACCGCAGCCGATACCGTCACGGTGTCGCGTCGCGCCGCCAGGTGCGGATCGCGCTTTCCTTAGCGCGCCACCTCTGGGGCGCTCGCCGGCGGTCGGCCGGTGACCATGCCCGCACAACAGGGGGCAGCACGACATCGTGGTCGATCGGCGGCAGCGCGCGCGCCGCCGAAACCGCTCATCCAAGCGCCATCGCGGGCCGTGCGAGCCTGCGATGCCGCGTGCTCCGCATCGCTCAGTCGAGCTTCAGCCAGGTGGTCTTCAGTTCGCAATATTGATCGTGCGCGTACACGGATTTGTCGCGGCCGCCGAACCCCGACTGCCTGAATCCGCCGAACGGCGTCGAAAGATCGCCTTCGCCGAAGCAGTTCACCGTGACCGTCCCCGCGCGAATGCGCGCGGCGACCTTGTGCGCACTGTTCACGTTGTCGGTCCAGAGCGATGCAGCGAGCCCGTAGCACGTATCGTTCGCGATCCGCACCGCGTCGTCGACGTCGTCGTACTCGATGAAGCAGACGACCGGCCCGAACACCTCGTCGCGCGCGATGCTCATCCCGGGCGTCGCCTGGTCGAAGATCGTCGGTTCGACGAACCAGCCGCCGGTTTCGGCGAGCATTGCCTGCCCGCCGCACACCACGTGTGCGCCTTCCGCCTTCGCCTTCTCGATATGGCCGAGCACCTTGTCGTAGTGCTTCTGCTCGATCAGCGCGCCGAGCTTCACGTCCGGGTCGAGCGGGTCGCCGGTCTTCCAGCCGTCGAGCACCGCCAAAACCTTCTCCAGCAGCTCCGCCTTGAGGCTCGACGGCACGAGGATCCGCGAGCCGGCGCTGCAGTTCTCGCCCATGTTCCAGAACGCGGCCGCGACCGCCTGTTCGGCGACCGCATCGAGATTCGCGACGTCCGGCAGGATCACCTGCGGGTTCTTGCCGCCGCATTCGAGCACGACGCGCTTCAGGTTCGTATCGGCCGAGTAATGCAGGAAGCGCTTGCCGGTTGCGGTCGAGCCGGTGAACGCGACGAGATCGACGTCCGGATGGCGGCCAATCGCCTCGCCTGCCTCGCCGCCGAACCCGGTGACGACGCTGAACACGCCCGGCGGCACGCCGGCTTCCCGCGCGAGATCGGCGATGCGCAGCGTCGACAGCGACGTCTGCTCGGCCGGCTTCACGACAACGCTGTTGCCCACCGACAGGGCGGGGCCGATTTTCCACGCGAGCATCAGCGCCGGGAAATTCCATGGCAGCACGGCGCCGACGACACCGATCGGCTCGCGCGTGATCATGCTGACGACACCGCTGCCGGACGGCGACAACGCGTCGTAGCGCTTGTCCGTCACCTCCGCGTGCCAGCGGATGCACGCGGCCGACTCGGGAATGTCGAGCCCCAGGCACTCGCCGATCGGCTTGCCGGCTTCCAGCGCCTCGAGCAGCGCGAGTTCCTCCGCATGCTCGTCGATCAGTTGCGCGACGCGCAGCAGCACCGCCTTGCGATGCGCGGGCGCGGCCTTCGACCAGACACCCGACTCGAATGCCTCGCGCGCAGCCGCGACCGCGCGATCGACGTCGCGCTCGTTGCAGCGCGCGACTTCGGCGAGTACCTTGCCCGACGCCGGGTTGAGCGTCGCGAACGTCACGCCCGACGCCGCCGCACTGCGCTCGCCCGCGATGAACGCGCGGCCGTCGAGCGACAACGCATTCGCCTTCTGCTTCCAATCCTGATGGGTCGTCATGTCGTTTCCTCAATAATCAAAGCTCGGCACCGGCCGAGAATTCCTTCGCCCAGATCGTCGCCGACACGGCAAGGTCGACGAGCGGCCGAACCGGCAGCGGCCGCGGATGCGGCTGCTTCAGCAACTGCTGCACGAGACTGTTCGATTCGCCGAGAGCGTATTCGGCGATCAGCTTGCCGGACGACGATCCGCGGCTCAGCCCGAGACCGTTGCAGCCGATCGCCTCGTAGAGACCGTCGTCGCGCTTGCCGAACAGCGCGCCGTTGTTCGCGGACAGGCACAGCGGCCCACCCCACGTATATTCGAGTTCGACGCCACCGAGCATCGGGAAGCGGCGCTCGAACGAGCGCTGATGCAGATGCCGCGCCTTCGCAAGATCGGCAGGCGATACCCTCACGTCCGGCCTGAACGCGAAATGGTTGCGCACGCAAATGCGATCGGTGATCAGGCGCCGCACCGTCGTGCCCATCGGATCGGCCGGAATCACTGCCCACGACCGCATTCCGCCGAGCTTCGCGACTTCGTCGGCATTCATCTGCCGCGTGAGCGACGCGAACGTGTAGACCGGCAGCAATCCGTTCGAATGGATGCCGAAGGTCGCTGCGTACGCATTCGTGCACACGATGACCTGCTTCGCGACGATCGTGCCGCCGGCGAAGTGCAGCGCGCGCGTGTCGCCGCGCGGCTCGATCCGCGTGACCGGGCTGAGCTCGAATACCGTCACGTTGTCCGGCTGCGTGGCCGCGAGGCCGCGCATCAGCGCGGCAGGCTGCACCGTGCTGCAGCCCGGCGTGAACAGCGCGCCCGTGTAGAAGTCGGTGCCGGTCACGGCCCGGATGGCCGGCTGGTCGAGCCACTCGAACGCTTCGCCGATGCGCGACAGGCCGTCCGCGAAATGCGTGAGCGCGGCGGCGCCCTTCCTGTTGACCGATGCGTGGAATTTGCCGTCGTCGCGCCAGTCGCAATCGATGCCGTAGCGCCGCACGATGTCGCGCACATAGTCGATGCCGTGCCGCTGGAACCGTACGTCGGCGCGGTCCTCGTCGATGCTGCGCGAGTAGCTTTCGCTGCTGATGTCGTGCGGCAGGTCGACGAAGAATCCGGAATTGCGCCCGGCGGTCGTACGGCCGATCCGGTCGGCCTCCACGAGCGCGATCGACGCGCCGGGCGCGAGCTCCGCGAGCCGGCGAGCCGCGCACAGCCCGGTGATGCCGCCGCCGACGACGACCCAGTCGAACCGGCCGTCGGACGTGACGGTGCGCGCGTCCGGTGCGGGCGGCAGGCTCTCCCACCAGCCGTTCATTCCGTCCGGCGCCGGAAACCGCGCGAATTCCAGATTCGAACGCATGATGAATTACCGGCCGTCGCGCAGCAGCGGCTTCACGAGCTTCGCGAACGCGTCGCGCTCGTCGCCCGACAGCGCGCCGAGCGGGGCGCGTGCGACCCCGACCGGCAAGCCGGCCAGCTCGCATCCGTAACGCACGTACTGGATGAACTTGCCGCTGCGCTCGAGCAGTTCGAGCACCGGCAGCAATTGCGCCATCAGCTTGCGGCCTACCGCGAAATCGCCGCGCGTGACGCACGCGTCGAACAGGTCGGTGTGTGCTTCCGGCAGGAAGTTCGACGCGCCGCCGACCCAGCTGCGGGCGCCCCATGCGAAGAACTCGAGCGCCTGGTCATCCATGCCGCAGCTCAGCACGAGCCGGCCGCTGAAATGTGTGGACAGGTGATGCAGATGCGCGATGTCGCCGGTGCTTTCCTTCATCGCGACGAAATTCTTGCGCTGGAGCAGCGTCTCGAGAATTCCGTCGCCGATTTCGGTGCCGGTGCGGGCCGGAAAGTTGTACAGCATGATCGGCATGTCGAGCGCGTCGTCGATCGTGAGCAGGTGCGCGAGCAGTTCCTGCTGCGTCGGCTGCGCGTAGTACGGCGCCGCCACCAGCAGCGCATCCAGCCCCGCACGTTTCGCTTCGCGGCCGAGGCGCAGCACTTCCTTCGTCGTCGTCGCGTTGATGCCCGCGGTCAGGAACGTCTTGCCGCCGGCGGCAGCCGCGACCGTGTCGAACGTGCGCACGCGCTCGTCGAAGCTCAACGCGTAGTATTCGCCCGTCGTGCCGCCGATGCCGAGGCCGGACACGCGGCCGGCGAGATCGGCCGCATGCCGGCCCAGCAGTGCGTGATCGATTTCGCCGTCCGCGTCGAACGGGGTGACCAGCGGTGTGTGTACGCCCTCGAAGCTCATTTCAATTCCTCATTCAGGTGAGTGGGTGCCCGGTTCCCGCCGTCACGCACGGACGGGCACGGGACAAGACGTCGGCGCGCGCCGTGCGTGTTCCGCGCAGCCACGCCGATCGATTCGTCAAGCGGTTCGAGCCATGCGTCCGCCCGATCCGGTTCCGGCGATCAGGCAAACGCCTCCGCGTGGGCGTAGATCGGAAACTGGGCGCACAGATCGCGCACGCGAGTGCGGACCGCGCGCTCGACGCCCTCGTCCCCGTCCGGATTGCGCTCGAGCGCCGCCAGGACCGTGAGGATCATGTCGCCGATCTGCTCGAACTGCGCGGGCCCGAAGCCGCGCGTCGTGCCGGCGGGCGTGCCGAGCCGGATCCCGGACGTGACGGTCGGGTTTTCCGTATCGAACGGAATTCCGTTCTTGTTGCAGGTGATGCCGGCACGCTCCAGCGCCTTCTCGGCCTGCATGCCGGTAATGCGCCGCGCGCGCAGGTCGACCAGCAGCAGGTGGTTGTCCGTGCCACCGGTCACGAGCGTCAGGCCGCCGGCCGTCAGCACCTGTGCGAGCGCTTGCGCGTTGCGCAGCATCTGGTCGATATAGCGCGTGAACTCCGGGCGCAGGGCTTCCGCGAAGGCCACCGCCTTGCCCGCGACGACGTGCATCAGCGGGCCGCCCTGCAGCCCCGGAAAAACGGCCGAGTTGATCTGCTTCGCGACGTCGGCGTGGTTCGTCAGGATGAAACCGCCGCGCGGGCCGCGCAGCGTCTTGTGCGTGGTCGACGTCACGACGTCGGCGAACGGCAATGGGCTCTGATGGCGGCCGGCCGCGACGATGCCGGCGATATGCGCCATGTCGACCATCAGCTTCGCGTCGACGCTGTCCGCGATCTCGCGGAACGCGGCGAAGTCGAGCGCGCGCGGATATGCGGAATAGCCCGCGATGATCAGCTTCGGCCGATGGCGCTGCGCGAGCCGGCGCACATCGTCGTAATCGATGCGCAGCGTGTCCGGGCTCACGCCGTACTGCACCGCGTTGAACCACTTTCCCGACAGCGCGGGGCGCGCGCCATGCGTCAGGTGGCCGCCCGCATCGAGCGACATCCCCATCACCGTGTCGCCCGGCTTGACGAGCGCGAGCATCACCGCGCCGTTGGCCTGCGCGCCCGAGTGCGGTTGCACGTTCGCGTGGCTCGCGTCGAACAGCGCGCACGCGCGGTCGATCGCAAGTGCCTCGATCCGGTCGACATGGTCGCAACCGCCGTAGTACCGGCGCGACGGATAGCCTTCCGCGTACTTGTTCGTCAACACGGTGCCCTGTGCTTCCAGCACCGCCGCGGACGCGATGTTTTCGGATGCAATCAGTTCGATCTGCGTCTGCTGGCGACGCAACTCCAACGCGATTTCAGATGCGATCACCGGATCGCGGCTCTGGAGCGTTTCGGCAAAAAAGCGGGCGTTCTCGTTCACTGGGTGACTCCGCGACGCGATTCGTGACGTGCTGCGTGGATTCAAAGCACCGCGCGCTGCAAGGCCGGTGCCGTCGTGACGGCTCCAGGCCGCCGGCATCGGCCAGCGCCCGCGCGCGGCTTGCGCGGACGACGCGGCTCGCGTCGTCCACGTGGCCGGCGCGTGGCCTTATTGCTGCAGCCAGGCTTTCAGCTTCTCCGGATGGGTGTCGACGAACTTCTTCGCGGCGCTCGCGTAGTCGTTCGTGCTGTTGCCTTCGAACTCGATCGCCTCGACGTCGGCCAGCGTCAGTTTCAGGTGCTTGAAGAACACGTCGGCGCGCGGAAACTTGCCCGCGAACTTCTTCGACGCGAACGCGTGGATCTGCTCGTCACCGCCCAGCGTGCCCTTCGGGTCCTTCAGGTAACGCATCTGCCACTTCTGGAACAGCCAGTGCGGGCTCCACACCGTCGCGACGATCCACTGCTTCGACTGGTACGCGCGCGACACGCTGGCCAGCATCCCGGCCTCGCTCGACGCCTGGAGGGTGTAGCCGTCCAGGCTGTAGCCCTTGATCGTCCGCTCCGACGCCTGCATCAGGCCGCCGCCCGGTTCGATGCCCTGGATCGTGCCGTTCAGCTTGCTCTTGACTTCCGGCTTGTTCAGGTCGGCGATCGACGACAGCGCCGATTCCGGCACGTAGGTCGGCACGGCCCAGCCGTTCTTGCCGCCGGTGTAGATAATGCCCACGTCATCCAGGTCGTTCTTGTACTTCGCGTAGTACGCGCCGTGCGTGACCGGCAGCCAGCCGCCGACCATGATGTCGAGATCGCCGCGCGCGACGCCCTGATACTGGATGCCGATGTCGGCCTGCACGAACTGCACCGGCTGCTTGAGCTGCGTCTCGAGCACGTACTTCGCGACGTTGGCCACCGCGAGCACGTCCGCCCAGTTGGTGACCGCGATCTTGACCGGCTCCGCCGCCGACGCGGCACCCACACCTGCGCTGCAGGCGACCACCGTCGATAGGGCAAGTTTCGCCAGAAGCGACTTGAACACATGGGCATTCATCTAGTACTCCTTTTTAATCACGCGAGTCTTTCGAAGATGAGGAACGCCTTCGATCGGCGTTTCCGGTCTCCACGCACTGCTACACCGGTTCCGCCGCGGCACCGTGGCCGCGGCGCTGCATCGTCTTTCGATGATCTTCGACTGCCGTGTCCGTCAGGTCCGTGCCGCGCCGCGCGGCTCTGCCTTGCCGGCACGCGCGAGCGGCCTTTTCACGTTCTTCTTCGCCTTCACGCCGAAGCTCTCGGTCAGTCGATCCAGCACGATCGCGAGCAGCACGACGCCGAGCCCGCCTTCGAAGCCGATCCCGATGTCGAGACGCTGGATCCCGCTCAGCACGTATTCGCCGAGGCCGCCCGCGCCGATCATCGACGCGACCACCACCATCGACAGCGCCATCATGATCGTCTGGTTCACGCCGGCCATGATCGACGGCAATGCGTTCGGCAGCTGGATCTTCCACAGCAGCTGCCAGTCGGTGCTGCCGAACGAACGGCCGGCTTCGATCAGTTCCTCGCGGACCTGCCTGATGCCGAGCGTCGTCAGCCTCACGACGGGCGGCATCGCGAACACGATCGTCGCGATCACCGCCGGCACGCGTCCGAGCCCGAACAGGATCACGGCCGGGATCAGGTACACGAACGCGGGCATCGTCTGCATGAAATCGAGCAGCGAGCGCAGGATCATGCCGATCCGGTTGTTGCGCGCCCCCCAGATGCCGAGCGGCACACCGATCACGAGGCTGAAGAACGTCGCCGCCGTGACGAGCGCGAGGGTCGACACCGTCTGCGCCCACAGGCCCATGTAATGGATGACGAGCAGCGCGCAACCGACGAAGATCGAAAACACGACGCCCCGGCGCCACACTGCGAGGCCCACCAGGATCACGACCATCGCGATGAACGGCACGGCGGCGAGACCGTCCTCGAGCAGCTTCACGACCGCGCCGAGCCCCGCCGAGAACGTGTCGAAGCCGCCACGGAAATGCAGAAACAGAAAGTTGACGACGTTCTCCGCGAACTTCCCGATCACCGACGAATTCATGCTGCCCTCCGTTGCATCATCTGCTTGAGTATCGTCCGGCAGGACACGACGCCCGCCAGTCGTCCCGCTCCGTCCGTCACCGGCACGTCGTGCTGCTGCGTCAGCGCGATCGACGCAAGCCGATGCAGATCCGTATCGATCGACACCGCGTTGAAGTCGTTCAGGAACGCGTCGCGAATCGGCTTCGCGCCGGACCGGTGCAGCGTGGCGGGCGTGACGCAGCCAAGGTAACGGCCGGATTCGTCGCACACGTAGCCGCATTCCGCGCCGCTGTCGATCAGCTGGTTCAGATAGCGGTCGGACGGCGTGAGCGCATCGCTGCGAAGCAGCCCGCGCTCGACCGGCGTCATCATGCTCGATGCCTTCATGAAACGCGACACGTCGACGTTGCGGAAGAAGTCCTGCACGTACGCGTCGGCCGGCGTCTGGATCAGTTCGGCGGGCGTGCCGACCTGGATCAGGCAACCGTCCTTCATGATGCCGATGCGACCGCCGATCTTGACGGCTTCCTCGATATCGTGGGAGATGAACACGATCGTGCGCTGCTCTTCCTTCTGCAGGCGCAGCAGCTCGTTCTGCATTTCGAAGCGGATCAGCGGATCGAGCGCGGAGAATGCCTCGTCCATCAGCAGCACCGACGGATTCACCGCCAGAGCGCGGGCGAGGCCCACACGCTGCTGCATGCCGCCGGACAACTCGCTCGGCAGCAGTTTCTCGTACGAGCCGAGGCCGACGCGCTCCAGCGCCGCGCGCGCGACCTCGTAGCGCTGCGCCTTCCTGATCCCCGCGACTTCGAGCCCGTACGCGATGTTGTCGAGCACGGTGCGGTTCGGCAGCAGCGCGAACGACTGGAACACCATGGCCATCTTCTGGCGCCGGACGTCGCGCAGTTCCGGCGTCGACATCGGTGCGATGTCGCGACCTTCGAGCACGACCTGCCCGGCCGTCGGCTCGATCAGCCGGTTCAGCAATCGGACGAGCGTCGACTTCCCCGAACCCGACAGCCCCATGATCACGAAGATCTCGCCGGCGCGCACGCTCAGGCTCACGTCGTTGACCGCGACCATGTTGCCGGTTTCCGCGAAGATCTCGTTGCGGCCGACGCCGCGCTTCATCATCTCGATCGCACGCTCGGGCTTCGGACCGAAAATCTTCGACAGGTGCTTGACGGTCAGGATGTCCGTTCCCGTCGCGATACTCGACCGGGCAATCGACGGCGCACCGCCGGTGTGGATTGCCCCGGTGGGAAGTACGTCGCCCGGCGCAAACGTCATATTTGGAGCCATTCTGTCATCCCGACTGACTGGAAAGGGAAGCCGCGAACTTCGTGCGAGTCGTCATCGATCGCCCCCATGGCGTCGGCTCGATGCGGCTCCTGCGTGGTTGACGGCGCTGATGCAGTGAATGCAGCGTATCAATCCAATTTCGTCGCTCCAGATACATTTTCTGTGCGCTTTCCCATACCTTTGGTAATGCATCGTTTCGGGGCGAAAAGGCGTGTTCGCCGCAAAACGGTGCGAAATAGGTGAAACGCAATGCCGGCGCGGCTGTGCCGAATTTTGCGGGGGCGGCGGCCCAGCGGCGCGCGCAGCGCGCGCAAGCGTCCGCTAGGGGAAAATCCCGACGCGGGGACTTCAGGGAAACTACCGAGAAATCAGGCTGGCAACTTCGCGAGCTGCTTTGGACCATGCGTACGCGACGAACTGCCCGCTGCCCCATATCAGGGTGCCGGCGGCTGTCGATCGACAGCGCGCATACCGAACGGCAGCCGCGGCACGCAGATGGCGGCCAATGCCAAGCCCGTCGCGCTTTTTCGCTGCCCGCATCGACAGGTTTCTGCCTAGACTTTCGCTGATCGGCCCACATCACTCAGGGAGCAGCAAGCAGCATGCATGAACGTCCGAAACCCATCGCGGATTTCGTCCGGATCGCCGGCGAACTGTTCCAGTCGGAAAAGCTGCCCGCCGCCGCGCGCGCGTTCGCACCGCACGTATTCGCCCGATTGCGGCAGCCGTCGGACAACGGCGCGCGCAACGCAGTGCGCTACCCCGCGTGCGAATGGCTTGGCCCGGCGCTCCAGGCCGTCGCACGCGTGAACCCGACGTTCGCCGCCGTCGCGCGGCTGATCGGGTCGCTGGAGCCGGTAGTCGGCTGGACGCGCCGTACGTCAGGAAAGGACGGTAGCCCGAACTACATCGATGGGCACGTGAACGGAATGATCTGCGGGCCCGGCGGCGCCGAAAGCCGCGACGACATTCAACTCGGCTTCTCGCTGATGATGCCCGGCGTGCGATACCCCGATCACGGCCACGCGCCGGAAGAAGCCTACGTGCTGATGACCGCCGGTGAATTCCGGCAGCAGAACGGCGAATGGTTCGATCCCGGGATCGGCGGCGGCATCCACAATCCGCCCGGCGCGCTGCATGCGATGCGCTCCGGCGACACGCCGTTCCTCGCGATCTGGTGTCTGCTGAATTGAACCGTCGACCGTTGCGATCAGAACGACGTCCTGATGCCAGCCGTCACCGCCCATGGGTCGAATCCCGGCGTCACCGTCGCCGCCGGGTTGTTCAGAAGTGCGAATCCCTGTGTCGAATGACGGTTGTTCAGTATCGTCGTCGCGAAGCCATACAGCTGCGTGCGCTTCGACAGGTAGTACACGTAGCCCACATCGCAAGCGATCGCACGCGCATCGCCATTCTCGATACGCCGCGACACGCCGACGTTGATGTCGCCGAATCCGACACGCACGCGCGCGTTGAGCAACGCGGCGGACGCGAACCATCCCGTGCCGTCGGTACGCTTCGAATACACGTAGTTCCCGCCCACCACCATGCGACCGAAATCGTATGCGGCGGTCAGTACATGCGTGAGCTGCGACGACGCGTCGGATGCCGTCGCGCTCGCGTAGTACTGGTAGCGGTTGAAGCCATAGCCGACCAGCACGTTGTTCTTCGCGTACTGGAGGTTCACGCCGACGTTGCGCGCGTTCAGCGTCTGCCCGGCAGGATCCTGCGCACCGAACGAATAGCCGATCTCGCTCGACCAGCCGCCGAGCGCTTCCGGCGTCCGGTAGCGCACCGCGTTACGGTAGAACCCGCCGGTGCCGCTGGAACCGAGCGTCGTCGTGTGTTCGAGCGACATGATCGCGGCTGGATTCGCGAGCCCGTACGTGCCGACGTCGGACGCGAGAAACACCCAGTAGATCGGCAGGTACAGATAGCCGGCGTCGACGCTGCCGAACGGCCCCGACAACCCGACCGATGCGCCGCGGTTGAACTCCGTCGCGCCGCCTCCCATCCCCGTGTAGATATTGAAGCCCGTCTCGAGACGGAAATTCGCGCGATAGCCGCCGCCGAGATCTTCCTTGCCGAGCAGCCCGAAGCGCGATGCCTGCAGGTTGCCGCTGGCCGCCGACGCGGTCGTTCCGGTCGTGCTGTTGAAGCGGCCGTACTGCACGGCTGCATCGACGATGCCGTACATGACCAGCGTCGACTGCGCGTGCCCGGTGTGGCTGGCGCAGGCGAGCGCGACGGCACCCGCCGTGCGCAGCCCGGTTTTCAGCCGGGGCGTGAAGCGAAAGCGCCAGCGCAATGCGGCGGCGCGGCGAACGGGACGGATGGCGGCGGTACGGGAAGCGAGTCGGTTCATGACAGCGGCTCTGCGAGCGAGTGGAGTATCAAGTCAGCGGGTGAAGGAAACCGGGTGTGCAATGTCAGCGACCTGGATCGCACGCGGAATGACGTTCGCTCGACGGAACGTATCCGCAACGCGTTGCTGCGCGCCGAGCACGGTCGAATTGACGGGCAGCAGCCCGAATGCGGATCGCGCGAGATAGCGCTCGACGACGGGCTGCGGCACGCCGATCTCGCGAGCAATCAACTGCGCGGCGTCGCTGCGATGGGCGGCCGCCCATGCGTCGCCGCGCGCGACCGCCGACAGCACATCCGACAACACCTCGGGGTGGGCCTTCGCGAAATCCGGCGCACCGAGAAAGAAGCTGTACGGCTGCACGATGCCCGACGCATAGTCGGCGATCGTGCGCACGCCGAGCGTCTGCTGGACGACCGCGAGATACGGATCCCAGATGACCCATGCGTCGACCTTGCCGCCTTCGAAGGCCGCGCGTGCGTCGGCGGGCGACAAGAAGGCGGGCTTGATGTCCGCATAGGTCAGGCCGGCTTTTTCGAGCGCGGCGACGATCAGGTAGTTCGAACTCGACCCGCGGGCGAATGCCACCGTCCGCCCTTTCAGGTCGGCGACCGATTTGAGCGGCGAGCCGTCGAGCACGATGATGGCCTCGTTGTGCGGGCCGGCGGGTTCGGCCGCCAGGTAGACGATCCGGCTGCCCGCCGCCTGCGCGAAGATCGGCGGCGGCGAGCCCGTATAGCCGAGATCGATCGAGCCGGCATTCATCGCCTCGAGCAGCGGCGGCCCGGACGGGAATTCGGTCCATGCGATGTCGAAGCCGCGCGCGGCGAGCGGCTTGTCGAGCGAGCGCTGCGCCTTCAGCAGCGTGAGCGGCGTGCCCTTCTGGTAGCCGATGCGCAGCGTGCGGCCGGTGTAGGCCTGCGCGCCGCCGGCGAATGGCATGGCGAACGCGGCCACGGCTGCAGCCTGTGCGGTTCGGAGAAACGAACGTCGGGAAAACGTCATGATCGGAGGTTCCTTATCGGATGGATTCGACGGGACGAATGTGCGCGCTACGCACGCACCGGTCGCGGCAGCCCAAGATGCTCGCGCAACGTGGAGCCGGTGTAGGCCGTGCGGAACAGCCCGCGCCGCTGCAACTCGGGCACGACGAGCGAACAGAACGCCTCGAGGCCGCCCGGCAGTTCGGCCGGCATCACGTTGAAGCCGTCGGCCGCGTCGCGCTCGAACCACGTCTGCATCAGGTCGGCCACGGTTGTCGCACTGCCGACCACCGTCACGTGCCCGCGTCCGGCCGCGATGCGCAGCACCAGTTCGCGGATCGTCAGGCGCTCGTCGCCGGCCAGCGCGGTCAGGAGTGCCTGGCGGCTGCGCTGGCCGCTGTCCGTGAGCGGCAAATCCGGCAACGGACCGTCGAGCGGATAGCCGGACAGGTCGAAGTTGCCGAGCATCCGCGCAAGCATCGCGACGCCCGCGACCGGATCGACGAGCGCCTGCAGCGCGTCGAAGCGCTCGCGCGCCTCGTCGTCGGTACGCGCGACGACGACCGACAGGCCAGGCATGATCTTCACGTCGCCCGGCGCGCGGCCCGCGGCAACCGCACGCGCCTTCATGTCGCGGTAGAACGCCTGCGCGGCATCCAGCCGTGCGTGCGCGGTGAACACGACGTCGGCCGTCCGCGCGGCGAGGTCGCGGCCCGCCTCCGATGAGCCCGCCTGCACGACGACGGGCCATCCCTGCACCGGGCGCGGCACGTTGAGCGGGCCCGCCACGGAGAAATGCAGGCCGCGATGATCGAGCACGCGCAGCGTGGACGCGTCGTAGTACACGCCGCTCGCCTTGTCGCGCACGAAGCTGTCGTCGGCCCAGCTGTCCCACAGCCCCGTCACGACGCGATGGAATTCCCGGGCGCGCGCATAGCGCTCGTCGTGACCGACGTGTTCGGCGCGGCCGAAGTTGCGCGCCTCCGCCGCGTTGTCGGACGTCACGAGATTCCAGCCGGCCCGCCCGCCGCTGATGTGGTCGAGCGACGCAAACTTGCGCGCGATGTGATACGGCTCGTTGTAGGTCGTCGTCGCCGTGGCGATCAGGCCGATGCGCTCCGTGACCGCCGCGAGCGCAGGCAGCAGCGTCAGCGGATCGAGCCGGTCGGAACGGGCCGATCGCGCGGCGCCGTCTCCGACGTTCGCGGCGACACTGTCCGCGATGAAAATCGCGTCGAAGCACGCGCGTTCCGCCGTGCTCGCCAGCGCCGCATACGCACGAAAATCCGTGCCGCCACCGGCCGGCACGTCCGGATGCCGCCACGCGGCTGCATGGTGTCCGGTCTCCATCAGAAAGGCCCCGAGGTGCATGAGGCGGGAAGCTGTCGTCATCCGATATCCTGTCGCGAAAGCAGCGCCTCACCACCGGGCCGCGCATCGTTTCGTGCTGGCGACCGCGCTTGGTTAGCGCTAACATTGCAGGCAGTTTCCCGTGGCGCATTTGCCGCGTCAAATAACGAAATCAGCGGAACATATGTCCGATTCGACTAAAAGCGATGCGCGTCCCCGCCGCACGTCGGGACGCCTGACCCTGCGCGATGTGGCCGAGCACGTCGGCGTGTCGCAGATCAGCGTGTCGCGCTATTTCCAGGATCCGGCGCGGCTGTCCGCGCCGCTGCGCGAGCGGATCGCCGATGCGGTCGCCGAACTCGGCTACGTGCCGAATCTCGTCGCCGGCGGGCTCGCATCGGCGCGCAGCCGTGTCATCGGCATGGTCATTCCGAACATCTCGGGGCCGATCTTTGCGAACACGATCCAGAGCTTCAGCGACGAGGTCACCGCACACGGTTACCAGTTGCTGCTCGCATCGAGCTATTTCTCGACGGATCTCGAGGAGAACGCGGTGCGTGGATTGCTCGGATGGTCGCCGGCGGCGCTCGTGCTCACGTCGCACTTCCATTCCCGGGGAACCGAGGAACTGATCGAACAGACGCAGGTGCCCGTGCTCGAAACGTGGGACTTCCAGCCGCGGCGCAAACCGCTGCAGATCGGCTTCGTGCACCAGGAAGCCGGACACATCGCGGCGCGTCATCTGGTGGAACGCGGCTATCGACGCATCGCGTTCGTGCTGAACAGCGCGGCGGGCGACGCAAGCGCGCGCGAGCGTTGCGATGGTTATACCGAGATCATGCGCGAGCATGGGCGCGAGCCGATCGTGTTTGCACCGACCGAAGCGCAGCCGATGCACGCAGGACGCGAGGCGCTGCTCGCGCTGTGTTCCGCCCGCCGCACGGCCGACGCGATCATCTTCGCGAACGACAACCTCGCGTTCGGTGCGCTGCTGTCCGCGCCCGGCGCGGGCATTCGCGTACCGGAGCAATGCGCGATCGTCGGTTTCGGCGACTACCCGATGGCGGAAATGCTGACGCCGGGCCTGACGACCGTGCGGCCGCCCGCGAGTGAAATCGGCATCACGGCGGCCGCGCGGATCTTTCAGCTTCTGCAGGAGGATCCGCCGGCGCTCGACACGCTTCGCAAAAGTCAGCGACCGATGTCGTGCCAACTGATTGTCCGGGCGAGCAGTTAACTGCCGAAGGCAACGAACCGGTTTTCGCGTTCAGCGAACGTAGACCCAAAGGCGTCATCCCGCATTTCGCCGTCGCCGTCGCCGTCGGCCACGGCCGCGCGCATACGCGGCGCTCGGCGTTGCGCCCGGCCCGATGGCGCCGCGCACGCGTGCTGCGTGCGGTCGCCCTAATGCGCGGTGCGCCGCAACATCGTCGTGTCGTAACCGAGCGCCCGCACCCGTTCGACGAGCGCCGCGGCCTGTTCAGCGGAAGGCTTCGCATCGCGCGTCAGGATCCACAGGAACCGCCCCGACGGTTCACCGACGATCGACCATGCGTAGTCGTCGGCGCGATCGAGCACCCAGTAATCGCCGAGGAAGAACGGCCCGAAGAACGACACTTTCAGCTTTGCGCCGCCGCTGTCGGCCACGATCCTTGCGCGCCCGTCGGCGCTTCGCGCGCGGCCGTCCGGCCCGCCTTCGCGGCAGGTATTGCGCACGCCGACGAGACCGTCTTCCCGCTTCGCATAGTCGGCCGTCACGCCGTCGCATCCGCGCTCGAAGCGGTTTTCATACCGCGCGAACTCGTACCATCTGCCGACGTAGCGATCGAGATCGACGGATTTCGCGGGTTGCGGAACGTGTGCATTCCCGCTGGGCCCGCCGGCGAGGCCTGCACATCCCGCCAGCACCAGGGCGGCGCCCGCCACGATCACGCCCGCCGCCCACAGCGGTCGGCCCACGATACTTCGCTTCATTGAATGACTCTCCAGACACGAAACCCGCTCATTGTGCACGCAACCGACGGTAGTCGGCCGCATCCGCCGCACGTTGCGGCTGCCTGCATCCGCGCGGACGCGTCGCTCGTATCTGGCTGAAGAGATCACAGCGGGCGTTGCGCTGCACAACGTGCAGCGGACGCGCCACCGATCGCTCGATCACATGTATCCGGGAATGCTATATTTCGCTCGACATTCACATCATGGCGGTCCGCGCCATCCCCTTCGCATGAGCGACACGCCAGGCGGTGCCAGCGGCTTCGATCAGTCAGCCCCTTCGCGCGATGCCGATGCGGATGTCGCGCGCCGCGAACATCTGAACCGGGTGATGCTTCAGGCAGCATCCGGCGATCAGGCGGCTTTCGCGGAGTTGTACCGGCTGACCGCGTCGCGGGTGTTCGGGACGATCGTGCGCATGCTTCACGATCACGGGGAAGCCGAGGATCTCCTCCAGGAGGTCTACACGACCGCATGGCGACGTATCGACGCGTTCGACCCGGCGCGCGGCGGCGCGATGACGTGGCTGATCACGCTGGCGCGCAACAAGACGATCGACCGCTTGCGGCAGCATCGCGACGCGCAACTCGACGACGAGCAGGCGCTGGAGCTTCCCGCCGAAGATCCGACGCCCGCCGCGCTGGCGGAGGCCTCGCAGGAGCGCCTTCGCCTCGAGCGATGCCTCGCGCAACTCGATCCGCAGCAGGGCCGCGCGGTGCGCGAGGCCTTCTTCAGCGGCGCGACCTACAGTGAGCTGGCAGCGCGACTGCGTGTGCCGCTCGGAACCATGAAGAGCTGGATCCGGCGCAGCCTGATGCAGCTGAAGGTGTGCCTGGAGCAATGAATACGCCGGCCGATCACAATCCCGAATTGCGCTGCGCGGAATACGCGCTCGGCGTGCTCGACGCAGACGCGCGCCGCGAGCTGGAGCAGGCCGCCGCGCGCGACCCGGCGTTGCAAGCCACGCTCGAGCGCTGGCAGCGCCACCTCGCCCCGCTCGCGGACGACGTCACGCCCGTCGACCCGCCCGCGCGAACCTGGACGAGGATCCAGCACCAACTGGGCTTCATCCCGCCGTCGCGCCCGCGCAGCGCCGCGCCATCCGACGGATGGTGGAATAGCCTGCGACTGTGGCGCTGGGTCGGCATGGGCGCGAGCGTGGCGGCGCTCGGGCTGCTCACGGTCAACGTGATCCGGGTGGGCGAAGCGCCGCCGCGCCCCGCTGCCGAAGACAGCCACTACATGGCGGCCACGCTAGCACAAGCGGATGGCGTCGCACGGTGGACCGCCACGGTCGACTTGCGGCGTGCCCGGATGGTCGTGGTGCCCGCGAACACGCCGCCGGTCGCCGCGGACCGCTCGACGGAGCTCTGGCTGATTCCGCCGAATGCGAAGCCGATCTCGCTCGGCGTATTCGCGTCGAACGCACCGGCGTCGATGACGCTGCCGCAAGCGATCGTCGCGCGACTCGATGCACGCGCGGTGCTCGCCGTATCGCTCGAGCCTCACGGCGGCTCGCCGAGCGGCCAACCCACCGGGCCGGTGCTCGCCACCGGCGCGATGCACACCACTTGACGCGCGCAACGCGCGCTCGCCCTGTAAACGTAAAGCGCGGCGGCGTGCCGCCCGCTGCCGTCTCTCTCGACGAGATCACGCATCTCGTCGCATTCGTCTGCATCCGATCGGTCGCCGGCTCCGTATAAAGGGTATCGCGCCCTCGGAGCCCGTATGCCCGCCGTCGTCGTTGCCCTCCTCGCCTTCGTCGGACTGATCCTGTCCTTCACGGCGGTATGGATTGCCCAATTGCATTCCCGGAACGCCGGGATGATCGATCCGGTCTGGGCCGCGACGCTCGGCGGCGTAGCCGTGTTCGTCGCCGTGCTGGCTACCGGCCCGGAATTGAATCGTGCGCTCGTCGCCGCCGGCGGCGGCATCTGGGGGCTGCGACTCGCGCGACACCTGTGGCGTCGCAATCGCGGGCAGCCGGAAGACCCGCGCTATCGACAGTTCCGCCTGCAGTGGGGCGACGCCGCGCCGCGCAACATGTTCTGGCTGTTCCAGTTGCAGGCGCTGATCTCGATGCTGCTGTCGATCGCGTTCTTCATCCCCGCCTACAGCACGGCAACCCCGTCCCGGTTCGCGATCGCCGCGGCAGCGGCGATCTGGATCGCCGCGGTCGCCGGAGAGACTGCGTCCGACCGGCAGCTCAAGCGGTTTCTCGCGGATCCCGACCACGGCGGCCAGGTCTGTCGCGCCGGCTGGTGGCGCTATTCGCGGCACCCCAACTATTTTTTCGAGTGCGTGCACTGGCTCGCCTATACGGCGCTGGCGATCGGCATGCCGTGGGGCTGGCTGACGCTGTTCCCGCCACTCCTGATGGCATGGCTGCTGCTCAAGGTATCCGGCTTGCCGCTGCTCGAAGCGCGTCTGGTGCAAAGCCGGCCGGGCTACCGCGAGTACATGCGCACGACCAGCGCCATCGTTCCGTGGCCTCCGAGGCCGGCGCCCGGCCCTTCCCCCACTCGATCCGATCACCCTGAAGACCGGAGCACGCGATCATGACCGCTACCACCTCGCAACCGTCGCCGGCCTCGGCGGCGGCACCCAACGACGCCTGGCTGATTCGCTGCTGCGAGCGCGGCTGGCTGCCGGACCGGCTGATCCGGGCCGGCATGCGCTCGCTCATGCGGCAACGCCTGCGCGACGAACACGCGGATGACGGCGAACGGCGCGCGGCGGCCTACGACACGCTGGTGCGTGAACTGGGCGCGAGCCCGATCGCAATCGAGACGCTCGCGGCGAACACGCAGCATTACGAAGTGCCCGGCAGCTTCTTCGAGGCCCATCTCGGCCCGCGGCTCAAATATTCGTGCGGCTATTACCCGCGCGGCGACGAAACGCTGTCGCAGGCAGAAGAAGCCATGCTGGCGTTGTACGCGCAGCGCGCCAGGCTGGAGGACGGCCAGCGCATTCTCGACCTCGGTTGCGGCTGGGGTTCGCTGTCGCTCTGGCTCGCCGAACGGTATCCGGCCGCGCAGGTCGTCGGCCTGTCGAATTCGCACGGTCAACGCCACTTCATCGAGCGATGCGCGGCGCAGCGCGGGCTGACGAATCTGCGAATCGTCACCGGCAACGTGGTGGAGTTCGACTTCGATCCCGCGGATGCCGGTTTCGACCGCGTGCTCTCGATCGAGATGTTCGAGCACATGAAGAACTACGGGCAACTGCTCGCCAAAATCGCGCGCTGGATGCACGACGACGGCAAGCTCTTCGTGCACATCTTCGCGCACAAGCTGCTCGCCTATCACTTCGCGGTGCACGACGACACCGACTGGATGTCGCGCTATTTCTTCACGGGCGGGACGATGCCGTCGGCCGACCTGCTGCTGCGGTTCCAGGACGACGTGCGCATCGCCCGCCAATGGTGGCTCGACGGGACTCACTACGCCCGCACGGCCAATCAGTGGCTCGCGTCGCTCGATGCGGCGCGCCCCCGGGTCATGCCGATTTTCGAGACGGTCTACGGCGCCGACGCCCGCATCTGGTTCCAGCGCTGGCGGATGTTCTACATGGCGGTCGCCGAGCTGTTCGGCTATGCCGACGGGCAGGAATGGGGCGTCGCCCACTATCTGTTCGACAAGCGCCGGGTTCTCGCATGACGGCCGCGATCGCGTACCGGGTTCTCCGCCGCATCGCCGTCACGGTCGTGACGGCGCTCGCGATCGGAGCCGCCGGGTGCTCGGGCAGCCCGCCGAACCCGAATCCGCGCGCCGCCGTTCCGCTGTCGACCGTACCCGTCGACCTGCCGCGCTACATGGGCCGCTGGTACGTGATCGCGAACATCCCGTATTTCGCGGAACGCCGCTTCGTCGGCAGCCGGGCCGAGTGGCGCCTGCGCGACGACGGCCGGATCGACGACGCATTCGTCGGCCGCAAAGGCGGCTTCGACCAGCCCGAGACGCACTATCGGTTCGTCGACGCCGTCAAGCCCGGCAGCGGCGGCGGCGAATGGCGCGTGCGGCTGTTCTGGCCGGTGTATGTCACGCAACTGACGCTCTACGTCGATCCCGACTACCGGTACACGATCCTCGGCTACCCGGGCAAGACGCTCGGCTGGATCTTCTCGCGCGAGCCGACGATGGACGAGGCCACCTATCGCTCGCTGCTCGCCCGGCTCGATGCGATGGGTTACGACACGTCGCGCTTCAGGCGGGTGCCGCAAACACCCGACCAGATCGGCAAGCCGGGCTTTGCGTCGCCCGGCGATCGCGAATGACCACCGCGCCTGCATCCGCCGCGTGCGGTGCGACGTATATGAGCACATGTGATTCCCGAACCTGCACTTGTGACTGACGGAGACCATTCGCGATGCACCCGGAACTTTCAATGTCGCTGCCCGGCCGGCGGATTGCCGTCGTCGGCGCCGGCATCGCGGGCCTGGCCAGCGCATACTTGCTGGCCCGCCGTCACCGTGTGACGCTGTTCGAGGCCGCCGACTATCTCGGCGGTCACACGCACACGGTCGACGTCGACCTCGACGGCGCACGCCACCCCGTCGACACGGGATTCCTCGTGTTCAACGACCGGACCTATCCGAACCTGATCGCGCTGTTCGACGAACTGGGCGTGGCCGCCCATTCGACCGACATGTCGTTTTCGGTTTCGGTCGACGGCGGCCGGCTCGAATGGGCCGGCAGCAACCTGAACACGGTGTTCGCGCAACGCCGCAACCTGTTCTCGCCGACCTTTCTCGGCATGTTGCGCGACATCCTGCGCTTCAACGCGTCCGCGCAAGATCACCTCGAATCGGCGAGCCGGCAGCGTCTTTCGGTCGGCGAACTGCTCACGGCCGGCGGATACGGCGCATCGTTCCAGCATCACTACCTGCTGCCGATGGCGGCCGCCATCTGGTCGAGCGCGGCCAACGACATCCTGCGGTTTCCGGCGGCGACGTTCCTGCGCTTCTGCCTGAATCACGCGTTGCTGCAGGTCAACAACCGGCCGACCTGGCGCACCGTCGCGGGCGGCGCGCGGCAGTACGTCGAGCGCATCGCCGCGACGCTCGACGACGTGCGCGTGAATACGCCGGTCCGCGCGATACGGCGCGACGACGCGGGCGTGACGGTGGCGACCGATACGGCCGGTCACGAGCGTTTCGACGCGGTCGTGCTCGCGTGCCATGCGCCGACCAGCCTGCGGCTGCTCGCGGATGCGAGCAAGGCCGAGCGCGACGTGCTCGGCGCCGTGCGCTACCAGCACAACGTCGCGGTGCTTCATACCGATACCGCGTTGCTGCCGCGCCGGCGGCGCGTGTGGTCGGCATGGAACTACCTGGGCGGCCGGCCGAGGCGCACGGGCGGCGCATCGCCGGTGTGCGTGAGCTACCTGCTCAACCAGTTGCAGCCGCTGCCGTTCCGCTCGCCGGTCGTCGTCACGTTGAATCCGGTGGACGAGCCCGCGCCCGACACCCAGCTCGGCCGCTACGATTACGAGCACCCGCTGCTCGATCTCGCGGCGGTGGATGCGCAGCATCGCCTGCCGATGCTGCAAGGGCGGCGCAATACGTGGTTTGCGGGAGCATGGACGGGCTACGGGTTCCATGAGGACGGACTGAAATCGGCGTTGCGCGTCGCCCGCAGCTTCGGCATCGCGCCGGCCTGGGCTCGCCCATGAACGCGCCCTTTGCCCGCGACGGCATGGCCGCCCGGCTTCTCGTCGGCACCGTGATGCATGAACGGCTGCGGCCGGTGCGCCATGCGTTCGCGTACCCGATATTCCAGGTCTGCTGCGACGTCGAGCGGCTGGCCGAGATCGACGCCGGCTGGTTCGGCATCGATCGCTGGGCCCCGCTCGCGCTCGCTTCCCGCGACTACGGCCCGCGCGACGGCCGCGCGCTCGGCCCGTGGATGCGCGATGTCCTCGCGCACGCCGGCATTCCCGCCGACGGCCCGATCTGGCTGCAGACGATCCCGCGCGTCTTCGGCTACGCATTCAATCCGGTGAGCTTCTGGTACTGCTACGACCGCGCGGGCCGGCTGCGCGCGCTGTACGCCGATGTGCGCAACACGTTCGGTGCGCACCACGGCTACCTGCTGAGTGCGATGTGCCACGCGCCGATCGACGCCGACACCGTGCTCGTCAGCCGCAAGACGTTTCATGTCTCGCCGTTTTGCGACATCGTCGGGGATTACGCGTTTCGCGTGCGTCAGTGCGGCGACCACCTGAGCGTGGCGATCGACTATCGCGACGACGACGGCCTGCTGCTGCGCACGGCAATCGCCATGCAGTCCGCGCCGCTGACGGCGGCACGCGCATGGCGCGCGCTGGCCCGGCAGCCGCTGAACGCGATCAACGTCGTCATTCGCATTCATTGGCAAGCGCTGCGGCTGTGGCTCGCACGCGTGCCGTTCTACGGCAAGACGCCCCCCGGCCGTCCTGCCGCTGCCGATTCGCCATTGTCCCGTTCGCCGGGCGCGTCGCCACGCGGCCGCTCGGCGCTGTCCGATCACGAGGCTCGTCCATGACCTTGCTGCGCCTGCTGTCTCCCGCATCGCAACCGGCGATGCCGCTCTCGGCCCGGTTGTTCATCGCGCTGCTCCGGCAAATCCACGACGGGCACCTGACGCTCGTGACGCCCGAAGGCGCGCAGCACGTGTTCGGCGATCCGCACTGCCAGCCGGCCGCGACGCTGCAGGTCCGCGACTGGCGGGCATGCCGTGCGATCCTGCGCGCGGGCGACATCGGATTCGCGGAAGCGTATCGCGCCGGCTGGATCGACACGCCCGAACTCGTCGCGCTGCTGCGCCTCGCGATCCGCAACCAGCCGGTGATCGCGACGACGGTGACCGGCGGCCGCCTGGCACGCCTCTGGTACGCGCTGCGCCACCGGCTGAGGATGAATACGCGGGCCGGCAGCCGCCGCAACATCCACGCGCACTACGATCTCGGCAACGACTTTTACGGATTGTGGCTCGACGACACGTGGACGTATTCGAGCGCCTGCTTCGACGGCGACGCGCAGCGTTCGCTCGCCGACGCGCAAACGGCGAAGTATCAGCACATCGTCGATTCGCTCGGCCTGCGCGCCGGCATGCGCGTGCTCGAGATCGGCTGCGGCTGGGGCGGGTTCGCCGTGCATGCGGCACGGCAAGGCATCCACGTGCATGGCGTCACCATCTCGCAAGCGCAGTACGCGCTGGCCGCCGAGCGCGTTGCGCGCGACGGGCTGTCCGATCGCGTCACGCTCGAATTGCGCGACTATCGCGACGTCGACGGCCAATACGACGCGATCGTGTCGATCGAGATGTTCGAGGCCGTAGGCGAAACGTTCTGGCCGGTGTACTTCGACACGCTCAGGCAGCGCCTGAAGCCCGGTGCTCGCGCGCTGATTCAATCGATCACGATCATCGATTCGCTATTCGACGCGTACCGCACGTCTAGCGACTTCATTCGCGAGTTCATCTTTCCCGGCGGGATGCTGCCGAGCCCGGAGCGTTTCGTCGATGCCGCGCGGCGGGCCGGCCTGGCCGCCGAACCGGTGCTCGCGTTCGGCGACGACTACGCGCGCACGCTGCGCACCTGGCGGGCCGCGTTCGAGGCGCGCATCGACTCGGTGCGCGCGCAACGGTTCGACGAGACGTTCATTCGCACCTGGCGCCTCTATCTCGCCTATTGCGAAGCGGGATTTGCCGAGCGGCGGACCGACGTGATGCATTTCATCGTGTCGTCGGGCGGCTGACATGAGGCGCCGGCTTGCGATGCTCGCTGCGGCTGCGGCGCTGGCTGCCCCGTTGTCCGCCGGCGCGAGCTGCGTCGACGACATCGCATCGGCGCGACTGATCGGATCCGGCCGGTTCTGCATCCTGGGCATCTGTCTGTACGACGCCCAGCTGTGGGCGCCCCGGCCGCCGGGCGCGTTCGACACGCCGTTTGCGTTGTCGCTGGCCTACCGTCATGACGTGAAAGGCGAGCGGCTCGTCTCGACGGGCATGGACGAGATCGAGCGACTCGCACCCGCGCCGTTGCCGGCTGCGACGCTCGAAGCATGGCGCCGCGATATCGAACGGGCGTTCACCGACGTATCGCGCGGCGACGTGCTGTGCGGTGTGTATGTGCCCGAGCATGGCGCACGCTTCTACACCAACGGCCGCCTCACGGCCGACGTGACCGACCCGGCGTTCGCGCGCGCCTTCTTCTCGATCTGGCTCGACCCGCGTACGCGGGCAAAGTCGTTGCGCCGTCAGTTGTTGGGCGACGATGCGCGCTGATTCGAGGGTGAGTGATGGCGACGGGTCCGGTGTATCGACGCGCCAACGCCGCTCGGCCGGGCAGTTCGTCAGAGATCCGTCTGGATGCGTGATTCGCCATGGTCGACAAGATGCACTTGCCTGAGAAGATCTGCGAGACCTGCGGCTTGCCTTTCAGCTGGAGAAAGAAATGGAAAGCCGCCTGGGACGAAGTCCGATATTGCTCGGAGCGTTGCCGTCGGAATCGGCGGCCGCGCTCCCGCATGAAGCCAAACGCTGCACGTTGGTGACTTCGCGTTGACGAGCCGGTCGCGAGCAGCGCGCGGGCCCGGTTAGCGCTTCGATCCGAGACGGAATGCTCGCGCCTGTTTCGGGGAATCGGGATCGATCGGCGCCGGTGCGCGCATAGGCGCGCTCGTCAGAGCAGTCCTCCCCCTTCCCCGTGGCCGCCTGGTTGCCTACAGGCGGTTCACTCCACCCCGTTTCAACTGCACGACGCTTGCGTGAACGACCGTGGACCGGTTCCCGCCGTATCGACACGCAAATGCGCGACATGGCCAATGCATGCATCGAAATCGCACGCCTTCCGGCGTACTTTCTGGCCCGTTGTGGCACAAATTAACCACCACCCCATTGACCCCGGAAATCGTTTCATACGCCACGCCAACACGAAATTCCCTTGCATAAATGGGCACTCTCGTGCTCGCAACGCAACCTGACAGCACCGACGAGGCAAACGACTCAAAAGAATCCGGTACACATTGTTATGTGAATCACTTTTCCGCTTCACTTTCCGGAAAATTTGCATACAATCCAGCTGTGACGCATGAATCGACCGAGGGAGGCCCCGTGCCAACACGCAATCACGACATCAAGCCGCGCCGGTTTCCGGCGTGTCCGGCTTCATGGATGGCGCGCGTGTCCGTCGCCCCGGCACGCAGCCCGTCACACCACGCCGGTGCGGCACCCGACCGGCCGATTGCATCGCGTTTGCGGGTCGCCGCGCAGCAGCGCGGCCAACGCTGCCGGCGCCGCTCGCCGCAGGTGACCGACCGGTGTGCAAGCGCCAGCCTGCACGGCGCACTGCCCGAGCGGCGATCGAACACCGTCGCGGCTCGCGTGTGTCCCACGCTACTCGTCACGGGCGTCCTGACTGCATCCGACGAAACGATCGAGCAGGCCGGCCTGCACGTCAGCGAGCGCGTCGAGTCGGTGCCGCGGGCGCTACGACAGCCGGGCCCGGCTGTCGACGCCCTGATCGCCGAGGTCTCGTCGTTGCAGATGAATCTGGCGATTCAATTCGTGTCGCTCGCACAGGCGCGCCGTGTCCGCGCGGCCGCGATCATCTATGAGTACGGCAGCGTGCAGGCCCTCGCGTTGATCCGCCTTGCAGGGTTCCACCTGTTTCACTCGGTCGGCGGCCGCGTCGACCAGGCGTTCGTCCTGGCCAGGTTGCAACAGTCCGCCGCCGTCATGCTCGCGGCGAAGCCGACGGCGAACGACCCGATGTTGCGGTTCCGCCGGGACGTCGGCGGCTGGGCCCCGGCAACGCCAATGGGTCCGTCGTGCGCGATCAGGACCGGATCTCCGGTGACGCTGCCGGGCCGCCATGCACGCCCGCGCACGCCTGGTGAGCGCCACCCCGTCGGCGCGTCGTCGAAATAGCGGCGGCGTTCGCCCGGCTTTTACCCAGGAAACACAGGCAAATCATCGCCTCTGTCGCGATCCATCGCATGACCCCCTAACCTCGAGAAACGAACCGAAATGGGCAATTTGATCGACGCTCCCGAACACACCTTGACTGCGATCGACGAGGGCATTCCTCTGTCGCACATCATCCGTCGTCGGCTCGAGAACGCGGGCGTGCGCTTCCATGCAAACGACAACATCGCCGCGCACCTGCGCGACGGAGAACTGGATGCTCTGCAGAACGAAGTGGCGCAGGGAATGGAAGCCGTGCTGCGCTCGCTCGTGATCGATGTCGACAACGACCACAACACGCGGGAAACCGCGCGGCGCGTCGCGAAGATGTTCATCCGCGAAGTGTTCGCGGGCCGCTACGGCGCGGCGCCGGCCGTCACCGAATTCCCGAACGTCGAGCGGCTGGACGAGCTGCTGATCGTCGGGCCGCTCCGCGTGCGCAGCGCGTGCTCGCATCATCTCTGCCCGATCATGGGCCGCATCTGGATCGGCGTGCTGCCGAGCGCCGCGTCGAATCTGATCGGCCTGTCGAAGTACGGAAGGCTCGTGAACTGGGTCATGACGCGCCCGCAGATCCAGGAAGAAGCGGTCAAGCAGATCGCCGATCTCCTCGAATCGCGCATCTCGCCCGACGGGCTTGCCGTCGTACTCGAGGCCGAGCACTTCTGCATGCATTGGCGCGGCACCAAGGACGACCAGGCAAGAATGACCAACAGCGTGATGCGCGGGAAATTTCTCGCGGACGCATCGCTTCGCCGCGAGTTTCTCGCCTTGTTGTCCGGAAAGAATGCGTAATGCGCGCGACAGGCATTCGCGACGAATGCGACGGCACCGTGCCCGGCCATGAGCCGCGCCCGCTCGTCACCGCGGGCGCGCAACAGCACGAAGCGCAAAGCCATACGGAGTTCCCGATGAACTGCTCGCACGATTCGCTCCGCCCGTCGTCCGGCCAGGGTCGATCGACGAAGCCGCATTCAGGCAGGCAGCAACGCCGGGACGCGTCCCGCGCGAGGTCGCGCCCGGGCGGCAGAACCGAATTCACCGCCGATGCGGTGGTTCAGCCCGACGAAGCACCTGACGCGCATGCGGAACTCGACCAATTGCTGTCTCGCGTCGCCGCCGGCGACGAGCACGCGTTCGCGCAGCTGTATCGATTGACGGCGGCGCGGCTGTACGGCGTGATCGTCCGGATGATCCGCGACCGCCACGAAGCGGAAGACCTGCTTCAGGACGTGTTCACGACGGCGTGGCGTCGCGCCGACTCATTCGACGCCGGACGCGGTACGGCGATGACATGGCTGATGACGCTCGCACGCAATCGGACCATCGACCGGATCAGGCAGCACCGCGAGGTTCCGCTCGACGACGAACTGGCGCTGTCGATCCCCGACGAAAACCCGACGCCCGATCTCGGCGCGCAGGCGAGCCAGGAGCGCCTGCGTCTGGAGCGCGGGCTCGCGCATCTGGGCGAACGGCAGGCGTATGTGCTGCGGGAAGCGTTTCATGGCGGCGCGTCGTACGCGGAGCTGGCCGAACGCATGCAGGTGCCGCTCGGCACGATGAAGAGCTGGATTCGCCGCAGCCTGATGCGACTCAAGGTGTATCTCGAGCAATGAGCGCGCGAATCACTTCGCGGTTCGATCGCGCTGCGCGAGTCGGACCGCGCGGCCGTTGAATCGGCATTTGCCGCGGCGGGGGCAGCGCGCCGCCGACTCGATGGAGACGCGACAGCATCGCCGCCGCGGGCCTGCGATATTTCATCGTGATGCCGCCGAATTCGATGCTCCGGCACTCGGGTCGGCGAGCTGTTCGGGAGGTCGCCACGGAAGGATCCGGATCAACCGTTCATCGAAGGCGCGGCGGCCAGCAGCGAGAGACTTGCCACACTCGTCAACAGGCACCGCAACGCGAAATACCAGGCAGGAATGAATTCCTTTCTCCACAGCACGCCGTCGACGGCCGCGCAGGCGACGAGCACGATCGCCATTCCCGTGAGCCGCGCGCCAATGCCCGGCATCATGAGCACGGCCCACGCCATCAATGCGGGGATCACGCTCCACCCGTAGAGAATGCGCTGGCGGGGCGGCGATTCGGATGCGCGCAGCGCGACACCCCAATGCACGGCCCCGACGAACGACGCGATACACGCGGCGTAGTTCAGCAGCGCGTGCACGTAATCGTCATTGGCAGCCGACGCGTGGACACTCAGCCACGACAGCGCGACGAACGGCGCCAGGCCGGCCAGCGCCAACGCTGCGGGAACGCGGTAGCGATGCAGCGCCGCACGCATGATCATGATCTCGGCGAAACGATCAGCGCGCCCTGGCCGCCATCGACGCCGAATTGCTGGCCGGTCACCCATGACGCATCGGCGCTCAACAGGAACGCAGCAAGCGCGGCGGGATCGTCGCCGACGCCGAGTCGTCCGAGCGGATTGGCGTCCGCGAGTCGCTTCGCGACCTGCGGCGCACTCGTCAGACGCGCGGACATCGCCGAGACGATCAGGCCGGGATGAATGCAGTTGACGCGAATCCCGCGCGCCGCGTAGGTGGCGGCCGCCACCTGCGCGAGCGCGCCAACCGCGGCTTTCGCGCTGGCGATGGCTTCATGGTTCGGGAACCCGGTTCTCGACGCGACACTACCGAACAGCACCGCACTGCCCCCGGCCTGGGCGGCGAGCAACATGCGGACGAACGCGCGCAATGCGTTCCATGCCGAGAAGTAATTCGCCGCGAACGCGTCATGCAGTTCGGAATCCGAAGTCGAATGCATCGGCTTGACGACGATCGAGCCGACGCAATGCGCAAGCCCGTCCGGCACACCGAATCGCTCGACGCCTGCCTCGAGCGCCCGATCGAGCGCCGCCGCATCAGTCGCGTCGGCAGGCGCAACGACTACTCGCTCGCGCGACATCGTGTCGGCAAGGGCGCCGAGACTGTCAGCGTGTCGGGCGGTGAGCACCATTGAAACGCCCTTGGCGTCCAGCCGACGCGCAAGCGCGCTGCCAACGGCTCCCGTTGCCCCGCAAATCCAGACAAAAGCCATGACGACTCCTGTTGCAAGCACCCTTCCCGCGCGGCGACTCCGGCTCCTGCGCGCGCGGCGCTCGACGACCGCCGCACGATGCGCGGCCGGGCCGCGACATGCCGTTTATTCACAGTTTCTATTCTATGCCAATTCCCGGCAGGATGAAGCGATATGACGACTCAACATGACTTAACGAGTCAAAATTCACGTGTCACATGCCACAAATATCGGCTTCATATGCCCACTCATGACGTAGAATTCAATATAAGCGCGAAGAATTTGCGCAATATTCTGCATTTTCTAAGACGAATCAGATGACTTCACTTTCCGATTCACCCGCCAACATCGCGATCGTCGGCGCGGGAATCGCCGGGCTGGCCTGCGCGCGCGTCCTCACCGATGCGGGCCACCGAGTGACGGTGTACGAGAAAAGCCGTGGCGTGGGCGGGCGCATGAGCACGCGCCGCACGGACGGCTGGCAGGCCGATCACGGCGCGCAGTATTTCACCGCGCAACATCCGGCATTCGTCGCCGAAATATCGCGATGGGTCGCCAGCGGCGCAGCCGCCCCGTGGGCCGCGCGCGTCGCATCGATCGGCTCGCTCTGGCCGCGGGCACTGCTCGCGCCAGCTCAGCGATATGTCGGCGTGCCGGGCATGACTGCGCCGGCGCGCCATCTGTCGGCCGGAATCGAAACGGTGCGCGAGACGACGATCACGGGGTTGATGCGAGACGTACATGGCTGGCGACTGATCTCGGCCGAGCATCGTGCGCTGGACGCGCGTCACGACGTCGTCATCGTCGCGGTCCCGGCGCCGCAGGCCGTCCCGCTCCTGCAGCGCGCCGAACCAGGTCTCGCGGTGATTGCCCAGCGTACCGAGATGCGCCCGGCCTGGGCCGTGATGGCGCAGTGCGGCCATTTGCCGGACCCGGGATTCGACGCCGCATTCGTCAATTCCGGTCCGCTTGGCTGGATCGCCCACGACACGTCCAAGCCCGGGCGCACCGGCGCGAGCACGTGGGTGCTGCACGCGACACCCGACTGGAGCCAGGCTCATCTGGAGGCGCCGCCCGAGCAGATAACGCGCACGCTGCTGGACGCCTTTCGGGACATCGTGGGCGCCACCGCGGACACGGCAACCGCCCATCGCTGGCGCTATGCCGAGCCGGCGCCGTCGTCTGTCGCGACTCCCGGCCGCTTTGCGTGGCGGGCAGGCCCGCGCATCGGACTGTGCGGCGACTGGCTGGGCGGCGGCAAGATCGAAGGCGCGTGGCTCAGCGGCACCGGCCTCGGCGGCGCGGTGGCCGACACCCTGATCACGCACTGAACGGCGGCGGCCGATGACGGAACGGCCTACAGCGATTCGATATTCCGCACCACAGTGTCCGCCTGCATGCGAATCGCTTCGAGCGCCTCGTCATCAAAGCGCGCGAGCTGCCGATAGACCATCCCGAGCCGGTTGTTGTGCTGCAGCGCGCCGCGGTGCCGGTCGAAAAAATCCCAGTACAGCGCGTTGAACGGGCATGCGCGCGCGCCGGTTCGCGCATTGCGGTCGTACGCGCAGCCCTTGCAGTAATTGCTCATCCGATGGATGTACGCGGCGCTGGAAACGTACGGCTTGGTCGCCATTGCCCCGCCGTCGGCGTATTGACTCATGCCGAGCGTGTTCGGCATCTCGACCCATTCGAACGCATCGATGTAGACACCGAGGTACCACTCATGCACCTCGTGCGGATCCAGCCCGGCCAGCAGCGCAAAGTTGCCGATCACCATCAGCCGCAGGATATGGTGCGCATGCGCGTCTTCGAGCGACTGCCGCAGCGCGTGCGACATGCAGGCCATTCGCGTGCGGCCATCCCAGAACCAATGCGGCAACGGGCGGCGATGACCGAACGCGTTGCTGTTTTCATAGCCCGGCATGCGTGCCCAGTACACGCCGCGCACGAACTCGCGCCAGCCGAGTATCTGCCGGATGAACCCTTCGACCGCGGCAAGCGGCGCCGCGCCGCTGCGATACGCGTGCTCGGCCCGCGCGACGACCTCGCGCGGATTCAACATTTTCACATTGAGCGCGAACGACAGCATCGAGTGGAACAGGCGCCGCGCGCTCCCGTGCATCGCGTCCTGGAACTGCCCGAAAAACGGCAGCGCATCCCGGATGAAGGCGTCGAGGCAGGCGAGCGCTTCGGCTCGATCGACGGGCCAGCGGAAGTCGCCGGCCGACGGCTCCCCGAAGCTGCGCACGCCCGCCGCAACGATCTGTTGCCACAGCGCGCGATGATCGTGATGCGGACGCCAGTCGGCCGGTTCCGCGGGCGAGCCGGGCCATGCCTGGCGGTTTTCGGCATCGTAGTTCCACTGGCCGCCTGCCGGTCGCCCTTGCGCGTCGAGCAATACGCGATGCCGCACGCGCATGCTCCGGTAGAAGCGATCCATGATCCATGATCGGCCGGTTCCGAGCACATGTCCGACCTCGTCGCGCGTCGTATGGAAATGACCGGTATCGACCGCGCGAACCGGCACGTTCGCCGCTGCCGCATAAGCGCTCAGTTGCTGGTCGACCCGCCATTCGTCCGGCAGCAGATACTCGATGCACGCTGCGCCGTGAAGCTCGGCGACACTGTCCAGGTTGGCGGGAATGGCCTGACGATTGAGCGGGTCGTCGATCTCGATGTAGTGCACGCGATGGCCCGCATCGCGCAACAGCGTCGCGAAGCGACGCATCGCCGCAAAGATCGCAATCAGCTTCTGAGCGTGATGGAGCGTGTAGTCGGTTTCCTGCCGAACTTCCATCAGCACGTAGATCGTTTCGGCCCGGACATCGGAAAACCAATGATGATTCGGGTCCAGCTGATCGCCGAGGACAAGCCTTAAAGTCTTCATGGGACGCTTCGCGATTGATGATCGCCGCCTGGGTTGTCGAGACACCTGCGCGTGCGCGTCGAACGAAACACCTTGACCCACCGTATGCCCGGCACCGCGCGCGTCCCGACCGACCTCGCGACACCGAGCGGCACCGCTTCGAAGCATTCTAGCCGGCTCGCGCTTCGCGAACCACCTTTTCGGACGAAAATCCGCACGTTGAATCACTTTCCTGCTTCGTATTTCACGCAAACTGCGTACAATCCTGAGACAACAGTACGTCAACTTCAGGAGAGCAACGATGCCCCCTCGCAAGGATCGCGATACGCCCCATCGCTATCGCAGCGGCGAGGCCGCGCGCCTGGCGCGCATGCCGGCAGCCACGCTGAGAATCTGGGAAAGGCGCTATGGCGTGGTTGCGCCGCCCAAAACGCCGTCCGGACAACGGCTGTACTCGGACGACGACGTCCAGCGCATTCGATTGCTGAAAACGCTCGTCAATCAGGGCCACGCGATCGGGTCGATCGCCAGCCTGAGCCGCGAGGAACTCGAGGCGTTGTCGTTGACGAATACGCGTGACCCGGCGTTTCACGAGGCAAGTGTGAGCCTCGCGGTCGTCGGCGCGCTTTCGATTCCGGAAGCCGCGATCGAGCGAATGGGAATCCGGATCGCCGCGCGAATCGACTCCATCGACGACGCGAGCGCGCATGCGGGTACGTCGGTCGATGCCCTCATCGCGACGACCACGTCGCTCCATGAGGATGTCGTTTCGCAGCTCGCTGCCCTGGCGCAACAGCTCAACGCGCACGCCGTGGCCGTCGTATACGGGTTCGGCACGGCAGAAGCGGTCGAGCTGGCGCGTCTGTCGGGGTTCGAGCTGTTCCGGTCGACGGAAGGCCAGACCAACCCGATATCGATCATTTCGAAACTGGCGCAAGCCGTCGTCAAGTCGCGCCAATCGAATGACGCGGATCGCGGGCTCTGGCTGCGCACGCGGCGACGCTTCGACGAGGCGACGCTCGCGTCGCTCAGCGGCCTGTCCACCACCGTCAAATGCGAGTGTCCGCGTCACCTCTCCGAATTGATCATGCAGCTCAGTGCGTTCGAGCGATACAGCGACGAATGCGTGTCGCGATCGCCGGCAGATGCGCTGCTGCACCGCCACCTTGGAGACGCAGCGAACCGGGCAGCCGAATTGCTCGAGACGGCGCTTGCCGTCATTCTCCGCGAAGAGGGATTGGGCGGGACGACGCCGGAACTGAAGGCGCTGTAGCGCGGCACGCGCCGCCGGCTGTTCCAACCTGCCCACGACGGCAGGTGGCGATGCTCTTTCGCGTGCAATGCAGGGCTTGCGTCGATCACTGAGCCGAAACGGAAGAACGAGCCGCTGCGGCAGGCGATGCCGGCGGCCTGCCCGTGGTTCCGGCATTCGACGCATGCGCGACTCGATCCACGAACGCGGAGAGATCGTCGAGCACTGACGCCATCCCTCTCAACGGCGCGCCCAGAACACCGACGATCGACGCATGGCCCACGTTCCGGTAACGCATGACCACGACGGTGTCGCCCTTCTCTTGCAATGCTCGCGCGAAGCGGGTCGTGTTGCCGGGCTCGACCACGGTGTCGTTCTCCGCGGTGGCCAGCCACATCGGCGGCTCCGTACCCTGAATGAACCGGATTGGCTGGCTCGCGGCACGCACTTCCTGCGGGAATATCCTTTCAAGCGTGGTATCGCGCAGCGGCAGGAAATCATAAGCCCCGGCCAGGCCAATCACGCCGGCGATATCGCTCTTCCGCATCGCCTGAGCCGCCAGATAGCGGCCGTCGGTCGCAAGCAATGCGGCAATCTGCGCACCCGCGGAATGCCCCATCAGAAACAGGCGACGGGGATCGCCGCCGAACGCAACCGCGTGCTCGCGTGCCCACGCGACCGCCTGCGCCGCATCGTCGACGAAACCGGGAAAGGTGGTCGCCGGATACGTCCTGTAGTCGGGTAAGACGGCAACAAAGCCCCTCGACGCGAGCGCCTCGCCCACGAACAGATAGTCCTTGCGCTCGCCGGACTGCCAGCTTCCGCCGTAAAGGAACACGACCACCGGGGCGCCCGCACTCGCATCGGCCGGCCAGTGATGCAAGACGCGCGTGGGCAAATAGACGTCGAGCACCTGGCGTTCGCCGGATCCGTACGGGATACCTGCGAACAGACTGAACGTGTAGCTCGGCGTCAGCGCATTCAGGAGCCGCACCGGGCTGCACGCGGAGAGGAGACCGGCCGCGAGCAGCACCGACAGGACGACAAGCCCGGCTTTCATGTTCATGGAGATCCCCATTCCTGACGATTCCGGCCGCATCCGCCGCCTGGTACGAGGTTTACGGCGCTTGCGCGCAAGCGGATGCATGCATCGCATGGCAACCGCGCCCCTTGACGGCATCCAGATCTTTCCTGCGCAAGTGCATCCGTCCGCAACGGAGAGTCGTATGTGAATGGATAGGTGAATCAACGCGGAATGCCGACCATCGCTCGCTGCAAAGCAACCGTCCGGTGGCGAGTCCGCTCGTCGACGATAGTGAGATCCGTCTGCCATGAACGTTCTACCTGCCACTTTCCCCGAGATGCAACGTCGACGTGGCGGCATGGCGACCATGCCGTTACCGATGATCCCGCGCGAACGATCATGAGGAGCGCGCCGAATCAACTGACGTCGAGCACGCAAAAGTCCGGCGCCGCTCGCGTGTACATCTATCTCGCGACGACCCAGGCAGGATGGCTGGTATGCGTGATGACTGCCGCAGCGCATCACGCGGCGTGGGGCGTCACCTATGCGCTGATCGCGACAGCCGGCCATCTTCTCTTCGCGCGTCGGCCCGCATCCGAGGCGCGGATCGTCATCACGGTCACGGTGTCCGGATGGTTATGGGACAGCGCCGTTGCACATTCCGGCCTGCTCGTGTACCCGAGCGGCGTTCTTCTCAACGGTACAGCGCCGTACTGGCTCGCGGGGCTGTGGGCGCTGTTCGCGATTCAACTCAACACCGTGCTGCTCTGGCTTCGGGCGCGACCACTCGTCTCGGCGCTCGTCGGCGCATTCGCAGGCCCCGCATCCTTTCGCGCAGGTGCGGCGCTGGGGGCCGTTCATTTCAAAGACTCGGCTGCAGCGCTCGTCGTTCTCGCAACCGGCTGGGCGTTCATCTTGCCGGCCGCGCTTGCGATTGCAAGCCATTGGGATGGCGTAACGCCCCCTTCTCCTCCGCCAATCGGCGCAGGCGACATGAATGACGCCCGCGCCGGATAGAGCCGGGAGCGTCGCAAGCCAGCGTTATCTCCGATCCCGTTCAAATTGCCAACGTACCTTCTCAGGCACCACACATGACAAGCTCCGAACTGCCTTATGAATCCCGCCCCGTTATCGTATGGTTTCGGGATGACCAACGACTCAGTGACAATCCCGCACTCTCTCATGCGGTCAGTACCGGCCATCCTGTTGTTTGCGTCTACGTCTACGACCCTGCCCCGAAGCTCGGGCGCGCCATGGGGGGCGCGCAGAAGTGGTGGCTGCACGAGTCGTTGAAAAAACTCGACGACTCGCTTTCCGCTCTCGGCGGCTCGCTGCTCGTGCTTCGCGGTAACGAACACGAAGCCATCAGGAGCCTCGCCGTCGAGACCCGGGCGGCAATGGTTTTCTGGAATCGCCGCTACTCGAAAGCGCAAACGGAAATGGATGCATCGATCAAGAAAGACCTGATCGGGCGCGGCATCGACGTGTCGACATTCAATGGCCATCTTTTGCGCGAACCCTGGACAGTGGCCACGCGCGACGGCTTGCCGTTCCAGGTATTCAGCGCGTACTGGAGAGCCGCTCGCCGCGATAATTTTTTCCCGCCGTGCCCACTGTCGGCGCCCGCCCGGGTCACGTTCTTTCCTGTCTCCAGAAACGTCAGCGCACACGTCTGTACGCTTCCCGAGCTTGCACTGCAGCCCTCGACGCCGGACTGGGCGGAGGGCCTGCGTGCAACCTGGCGATGCGGCGAGGAAGCGGCCGGGCATCAACTCGAGGCCTTCATTGAACACTCGTTTTCCGATTATGCCGGCGCTCGAGATTTTCCGGCCACTCGAGCGACGAGCCGGCTCTCTCCGTATCTTCGCTTCGGAAATATCTCGGCCCGGCAGGTGTGGTACGCGACGTTATCAGCGGTAGACGCGATGCGAAGCAGGCGAGTTGTTCGCATTGACGATGCCAAAAATGAGTCGTTGAACAAGTTCTTCAGTGAACTCGGATGGAGAGAATTCTCGTATTACCTTCTTTACCACTGCGAACCCCTTCATCAGGTCAATTTCCGGCGTCAGTTTGACGCCATGCCGTGGCGTACCGACGCCAAGGCGCTTCGCGCGTGGCAAAGGGGGAAAACAGGATACCCGCTGGTCGACGCCGGCATGCGCGAGCTTTGGCACACAGGCTGGATGCACAACCGCGTGCGCATGGTGACAGCGTCATTTCTCACCAAGCACTTGCTGATCGACTGGCGCGAGGGCGAAGCATGGTTCTGGGATACGCTGGTTGATGCGGACGAGGCGAGCAATCCCGCCGGGTGGCAATGGGTGTCAGGAAGCGGCGCCGACGCAGCCCCGTATTTTCGAATCTTCAATCCTGTTTTGCAGGGGGAAAAGTTCGACTCGAGCGGCGAATACACGCGGCGGTGGGTGCCCGAACTGTCTGCACTTCCCGCCGAAACACTCCACAGCCCATGGACCGCCTCCGCTGAAGCGCTGCGGGAAGCATCCATCGCGCTCGGCGCAACTTATCCCTTCCCGATCGTGGATCACCAGGTTGCACGCGCGCGCGCCCTCAGTTCGGTAGAGATCCTGAATACACAGAGCCAAATGAAGTGACCTTCGATCGCTAGCCGGGCTCGACCGTGCGACGGGGCGCCCCGACGACATACCGGGGGCGACGTGATGTGCAAGCGCGCACGGCCTGCTTCCGCACATCACGCCTTCCTCCCGATACAGGCTGAAGCATCAGGGCATCAGCACGGAGTCGACCACGTGAATCACGCCATTGGACTGCATGACATCGCCGATCGTGACGTGCGCGACATTGCCCTTGTCGTCGGTCACGGCCAGCCCGTTCGCGCCACGGCTGACGATCAGGGAATCGCCTTCGACCGTCTTCAGCGTTGCCTTGCCGCCACCTTGCTCGACCGCCCTGGCAAGGTCGAATGCCGTGAGCCGTCCGGATACGACGTGATACGTCAACACCTTGACGAGCATCGCCTTGTTCTCCGGCTTCAACAACGTCTGCACCGTGCCGGCCGGCAACGCGGCGAATGCGTCGTTGGTCGGTGCAAATACCGTGAAGGGCCCCTTGCTCGACAATGTGTCGACCAGCCCACCCGCCTTGACCGCAGCGACCAGCGTCGTGTGATCGTGAGAATTCACCGCGTTTTCGACGATGTTCCTCGACGGGTACATCGCAGCGCCACCCACCTCGACCGTCTGCTCCATCGACATGGATCCTGCCTCGGTGGCAGGCGCGTACACGCACGTTGCGAATGCAAGGGCGAGCGCCGCACCACCCAGTTTTGCTTTGCTGCAAGATTTCATTTTCGTTCTCCGAAAGATTGCCGCCGTTGACTGGAAGCAATCGGAGATACGAGTCGAACCGCGCAGCGGATGCGCGATGAGTACTTCATCGCGGACAGATCCGCGATCCAGGGAATGCCGAGGGCGTCGACAACCGTTCGCATCTTCAATCGCCACTGCATCCGTTCTCGCTCCGCCACCGTATCTGCAAATGTCATCCAGCCAAGGTGCTTGGCGTCCCACCTCGGGAAATGGCGTCGCGATGGCATTCAGAGGAGACAACTTATGAAGCTTTTCATCGGTATCGTCGTTGCCGCAGCGGCGCCGTTCGCGCTCAGCGCTTGCGGAGGCGGAGACGACATTGCGCCCGTGGCAGCGCAACATCCGGAGAATCTGGCCATCTGGACCGCGCTCGGCGGTGATTCGGCGGCCCCCGGCGTAGTGGCCGGCGTGGTCAATGCGGCTGTCGCAGGCCTTTTGGCGGACCCGGTCGAAGCGCCCTATTTTGCGGCTGTAACAGGTAACGCGAGCCACAGCAGCGCAGCCCATGACACGCCAGCACGGCTTGAAGCCTGTCTCACGCTGCAGTTCGAATCGCTCCTCGGCGGTCCGTACACCTACCCTGGCCCTGTCAAGGTGGCCGGAGACATCGACGCCCAGCCGGAGATGTGTCAGGACATGACGGCTGCCCATAACGACGTCGGCGTTCCAGGCTGCGTGTTCGACCAGTTCATGGTGGATCTCGTCGCGACGCTGCAAAGCAAGCTCTCGGCCGCGGACTTTGCCGCACTGACGTCGACGACAAATGGAACGTACACGCTCACCGAGAAAAACGCTGCCGGCATCCCGGTCGGCACAAAATTCCAGTTCAGTGCGGTACCTATCCTCTTCAACCTGCGTAATACCATCATCAGCGCCACACCCGGCGGCCCCGTGTATCTTCCCCCGACGGTTGCAACATCATGTACGGGCTGACGGCGGTGCGAAGGACCCACGTGATCGCGTGGGTCGCTGCGGCAATCGCCGTGAGTGTTGCCGGGATCGGCTGGCTGCACACGACACAAGGGCGACGGCTCCTCACCGAGCTTGGCGTGAAGTGTCCGGTTGATTCCGTCGATTCCCGAACGGTGCTGTCGATTCGAAACAAAGCCATTTTGCAGGAGAGAGGTGTATCAGCGGCCGCCCACCGCCCTGCGTTCGGCCTGCAGCTCGATCGCAGTACGGAAGCAGAAGTATCGGAACGAATGTCGCGATACAACGCGCAGTGCCTCGAATTGTCCCGCGGCTTGCGCTACCTGCGCTGCCGAGGCGTGCCTGCCGAATCGCTCGGCTCGAATGGCCCACCCGTGAGCGAGATATGGTTCAGTTTCGCGCCGGATCACACGTTGATGGCCATCAATGTGTACCGTCGCGACATGTCAGCAGATGAAACACGACGGAGCTGGCAGATCGCCGTCCGGAATCTGCACGATGCGCTCGGCGCACCCACATCCGTGTCTGGAGATACCACGCTGGAATCGCTGATAGGCAAACCCGTGGCGGTTGCACGGGTGAGCTACGCCTATTCGGATTACGTAGCGACGGTCACCGCATCGCACCTGCCATACGGAGGGCTGGCAGTCCGCGAACAGTACATGTCTACCGCGGTCAGGCAGGAGGGGTAAACCGGGCGCGCGAACACGATGCCCGATGCCGCGCAGGTACGACGAGAAACGGATCAGGATCTCGCTTGGGGCACTCAGTCCGATTGACTACAGTGAAAGCTTCGGGCTGACGACACCAACCAGTCCAGGAATTCCGCCGCGCGACGCTCGGTGCATCCTCGCGCGGCGTTAGAATAGCGCCCCTTCTCACAGGAGACGAAAATGTCCTGGTTCGTATACGAAGTGCCCGAATACCACGAAGACGCTGCGCGCATCGAGCCCTTCAGTGACCTGCGTAGCCGTGTGCTGCAAATCAGTGGCCCGGCCATGGCCGACGAACTGGAAAGCGTGCGCGAGAACGCCGCGGCGACGGCCGACAGCCCCGAGCGCCCGCTGCGTACGCCGGAAAATCCGCATGTCTTTCCGATCCCTTACGCCGACTCCATGATCCTGGTCGGGTTCATCTTCGATCTGAAACGCGAATTCCGGCAACTGGTCGTGTCGCCCGTGGAAATGCCCTGGTTGAAAGATGCATAAATGGTGAGGAGGCTTGGTCGGTCGACCACCGATCGCCTCGATCATCTCGATCGCATCGCCGCTTGCTTCGGTTTTCCGACTTGCCGCCGCGATCGGCATCCGGGCGCCGTTATCTCCACGGCATTGCGTTTCATCCGGGGCGTCGGCGTGGGGGGCGAACGGGGCGACTCGGCCCTGATGTCGATGGAGGGGACGCGCACCCATGCGCATCGCGGTTTCGACGCGTCGTGGCCGCAGTTCGGCTGGACGGTGGGCTCGTTGTTCGCCAACCTTGCCGTGCTGGCCACGAGCTGGCCTGCAATTGAAAAAGCCGCCGCACGGCGAGATCGTCGCTATCGCGCAGCGGCTCGTCCCGCGGCACCGGATTATCGTTCGCTGACCTTCACGCGCGGCAGCCATTCGGCCTCGGCGCCCTGCGTGACTTTCAGATGAGCAGGCGTCGCGTCCTGCGTGTGCGCGTCGAAGCGGCGTACCGCCTCGGTGTCGAGATGCCGGCCATCGAACGTCGACTGGCGACGGGTAATCATGTTGATGCGAAGGCGTTTTGCCGCCATGGTCGGTATTCCTTGAGAAAACGGTACCTCGCCGACTGGCGAAGTACCATAGATTTACGCGAGAAAGATGTCGCTGCGATGACGCAGCGCGCGATGCGAATTCCCCGCCATCGCATTGCTTGCCGCATGCCCCGCAGCGGCGGCACTCGGGCCGCCCGCTCCATCGCCTCAAGGCAGCGATGGACGCAGGCAACTCATGATGGTGATGGACAAGAAGCAGCACTTCGAGTTCAGTTTGCGCGGCGCCCGCCACGGTCACGCGTCACCGCGCTCCGCCCCTTCGTCGCTTTGCCGTTCCAGGCGAACACCTGCGCCGGTCCGTTCACGCATGAACCGGCGCGTGTCGAATACCGAAACCGAACGGCGCCGGCGACGCATCGCGGGCCGGGTCGATCACTGGATCGGCGACGTCGTACCCAGCTTCTCCGACAGCATCCGCTCATACACGCCGAAGTGCAGATCGACCTCCTTCTGCGTGACGGGCGTGACCGTGATGTTGATCTGGTCAGGCAACAGGCCCAGCACGACCGCCACGGCCGCTTCGAGTTGCGGCGCACAAGACTTGTCCTCCGCGATCGTGGTGCCGACGACGACGTCGTAAGTCTTTTCCTGCCGGCAGACGACCTCGACGAGCCGCGCTCGCGCACTCATGTTGTTGTCGATCGCAAGCCGGACGACCTCCGCCACGGTGCGCATCGACTCGGTCGGAAACCCCCGCGTCGAACGCAGCCGAATACGATGCCTGCCGAGCGTAAGCCAATCCGTGTCGAATTCCATCGCGTCCTCCGTCATGCAGTACCGATTCGCCGCGATGATAGGGTCCAGCGCAGCAATTTCAAGTGCAAAAAAATGACGGTTGCCCCTTGAAATTCTCCGCAGAATTCCTATCTTAGGTTTCGCTCAGGCAGACGCGCGGGTCGCTTCATTCCGCGCGCTGCGTGTTTCGATTTGTTTGCCACGCAGTCAGGCAGGCGAACTGGAGCGCGTAGGCCCGTTCGCCTCCATGCTGCATGCGAGGAGGATAAGATCATGAGCGATCTCTATTTCGGAACCGATCTCTTCAGCGAGTTCGACCGCCTGCGGCAGCAGATGGCGGAACGCTTCGGCGGGTTCCCGTCCAGCATTCGTGCAAGCCGTTTCGGCACTTTCCCTCAGATCAATATCGGTGTGACGGACGATTCAATCGAGATCGTCGCGTTCGCGCCCGGCGTCGACGCCGCAGCGCTCGATGTGTCGATCGACAAGGGGCTGCTGACCATCGGCGGCGAACGCAAACCGGCACAACCCGACGCCGGGGGTGAGCGCCGCACCTATGCGCAAGAGCGCTTTGCCGGGACGTTCCGGCGGGTCATCGAGCTGCCCGAGGCCGCCGATCCCGACAAGGTCCAGGCGCGCTACGAAAATGGGTGTCTATCGATCAGCATTGGCAAGCGTGAATCGTCGAGGCCGCGCGCCATCGCTGTCCAGTAAGAGGAGGAGCCGATCATGAAAGACACGACCCAAATGACGGAACGCGACTCGTCCGCCGTTGCGCGTCGCGAAACCGAACAGCCCGTGCGCCGGATGACACTCGTGCCGGCCGTCGACGTGTACGAGGACAGTCAAGGCGTCACGCTGTGGGCCGATTTGCCCGGCGTGACGAAGGACAAGCTGGACGTGAAGGTTCACGACAGCAGCCTCATGATCGAGGCCGAGGCTGTGGTGCCGACGCCGGCAAATCTGCGGCTTCAGCATGCCGAGGTTCGGGAGCCGCATTTCGCCCGCACGTTTACGCTGTCGGCGGATCTCGACTCGTCGAGGATCGAGGCGAGCCTTCAGGACGGCGTGCTGAAGCTGACGATCCCGCGCCGCGACGAAGCGCGTCCACGACGCATCGAAGTCAAGACCGGCTGACGCGTCATGAGCCAAGGCGCAGCGCGGCCCCTGCGTCGACGCAGAACAGGATCGGCGAGGCTTCGCTGCCTGAGTTGACGCAGGCGCATGGGTGAGGACACGCGCCCCGGATCCGCACGATCCGCGTGAAGCGAATCACGGCGCGCGTGTCCGCACCGGCTGGCTACGCCAGGCTCGAAACAGACTGGAGATCAATCGGAGGACGCCATGAATGTCGATCCGAAAAAGTGGAACCCCTTCAAGTTCCTTCGCGGGGCCACCCGCAAGCCCGATGCGGAAGGCCCGGACAGTACGCCGGCAGGCGAGTCGTGGCGTGCGTCGTGGCCCGACGTTTCGAGACTGTTTTCACGAGAACCATGGCGCGCCATGGAGGAATTCCTGCATGACCCGTTCGCCGGCAACGGCACGCTCGAACGGTGGTTTGGCGACTTCAGTTCATCGCGCTTCCAGCCGCGCATCGACGTCGTCGATGAAGGCCCGGTGCTGCGCGTGACCGCCGAGTTGCCGGGAATGGAGCGCGAAGATCTGAAGGTGAGCGTCGAGGATGGGGCAATCGTGCTGCGCGGAGAGAAAAGGCAGGACGTGCGCAGTGAAGAAAACGGTTGCTACCGGCTGGAGCGCGCCCATGGAAGCTTCGTGCGCACGATCCCGATGCCGGAAAATGCCGACCCCGATCACACCCTGGCAAAGTTTGACAACGGTGTCCTCACGTTGACCGTACCGAAATCGGAGCCGGCCAGGTCCACCAGTCGCACGATCGAAATCGGCTGATCCGGTTTCCCCTGCCGCGCGACGCATGAGGCCGGAAGCGCTCGACGCATATCGCACTGCGTCGTGCTTCGAGCCCGACTCGATCTCGCACCAGAATTCCGGATGACGGGCACCGGGACGGCGGGCCGCCTCATGCACATCATGCCCCGCGAGCCGACTGGAACCGGCCCGGCCGATTCAGTCGTTCGCCATCAGATAGCCGATCACGAGTGCCGGATCCGCGATATCGAGGATCAGTCGGCGAACGATACGTCGGCGCATGTGTTCCGCGTCCAGGCTCCAGGGCGCCCCCTTCTCGTTCAGATAACGGGTGATGGCGTCCCGGTGATCGGTGTTTGCCGGCAAATCGAGCCGAGCAGCCAGCAGTCCTGCCACGACGTCGTCAAGCTCGATCTCGAGCGGTTTCGAGTCAATGCAAAGTTCGAGTTTCATGTCGATCTTCGGCAAAAAAGGGCGCCGCATGTCCTGGGGCAGCCTGCGGCGCCAAACGACTTGCGCCGGCCGCGACTGTTGGCCGGCGCGTACACGACCCGCTGCCGCGGTCAGTGCTCGAACTCGGGTGCGACCGACTGCGCCGGTTTAGGGTCCTTCGGCGCTTCGGCGACCGTCGCGTCCGTCGTCAGGATGAGCCCGGCAATCGATGCGGCGTTCTGCAATGCCGTGCGCGTGACCTTGGTCGGATCGACCACACCTGCCTCGACAAGATCGCCGTATTCACCGGTGGCCGCGTTATAGCCAAAGTTGCCCTTGCCTTCAAGCACTTTCGCCACGACGACCGACGGTTCATCCCCGGCATTCGCGGCGATCACGCGCAGCGGCGCTTCGAGCGCGCGCAGCACGATTTGAATGCCCGCATCCTGATCGCTGTTGGCGCCTTTCAGGCTCGTCGCCGTGGAACGCGCGCGCAGAAGCGCCACGCCGCCACCCGGCACGATGCCCTCCTCGACCGCCGCGCGGGTGGCATGCAGCGCATCGTCGACGCGATCCTTTTTCTCCTTCATCTCGACTTCGGTTGCTGCCCCGACCTTGATGACGGCCACCCCGCCGGCCAGCTTCGCCACGCGTTCCTGAAGCTTCTCGCGATCGTAGTCGCTCGTGGTTTCCTCGATCTGCGCACGGATGGACTTCACGCGCGCGTCGATGTGCTGCGCGTCGCCCGCACCGTCGATGATGATCGTGTCGTCCTTGCGAACCTCGACGCGCTTCGCGCCGCCGAGATCCTCGAGCGTGGCCTTCTGCAGTTGCTTGCCGGTTTCTTCCGAGATGACGGTGGCGCCGGTGAGGATGGCGATGTCTTCGAGCATGGCCTTGCGCCGGTCACCGAAGCCGGGCGCCTTGACGGCCACGACCTTGAGGATGCCTCGCATCGCGTTGACCACGAGCGTGGCCAGCGCTTCGCCATCGACGTCCTCGGCAACGATCAGCAGCGGCTTGCCTGCCTTGGAGGCCGCCTCGAGGATCGGCAGGAGATCCCGGACGTTCGAGATCTTCTTGTCGTGCAACAGGATCAGCGCGTCGTCCAGATACGCCGCCTGCTTTTCCGGATCGTTGATGAAGTACGGGCTGACGTAGCCGCGATCGAACTGCATCCCTTCGACGACATCCAGCTCGTTCTCGAGGGACTTGCCATCCTCGACCGTGATGACCCCTTCCTTGCCGACTTTCTCCATGGCGTCCGCGATTATCTTGCCGATCGCCTCGTCGGAGTTGGCCGAGATCGAACCCACCTGCGCGATTTCCCGGTTCGTGGAAATCGGCTTGGACAGTTTGCGCAGTTCATCCAGCACGGCCGCCACGGCCTTGTCGATGCCACGCTTGAGGTCCATCGGATTCATGCCGGCGGCAACGTGCTTCATGCCTTCCTGCACGATCGCCTGCGCAAGCACGGTGGCCGTGGTGGTGCCGTCGCCGGCCACGTCGGCGGTCTTCGATGCGACCTGCTTGACGATCTGCGCGCCCATGTTTTCGAAGCGGTCCTTCAGCTCGATTTCCTTCGCGACCGACACGCCGTCCTTCGTGATGGTGGGCGCGCCGAAGCTGCGCTCGATCACCACGTTGCGACCTTTCGGCCCGAGCGTGACCTTCACGGCATCGGCCAGCACGTTCACGCCGTCGACGATACGAGCGCGGGCGCTGTCGTGGAATTTGACGTCTTTTGCACTCATCTTCTTGCTCTGGATAGAAGTCGTTGATTCGATGCATCGCGAATACCCCGTGCGGGGTACGCGATCTGCCCGGTATCTCAGGCGGCCTTGCGGGACGCGCCGGACTCGGCGTCGAAGACGCCCATGACGTCCTCTTCGCGCATGACGAGGAGTTCCTCGCCATCGACCTTGACCGTCTGGCCCGCGTATTTGCCGAATAGAACCTGGTCACCGACTTTCAACTGGAGCGCGCGAAGCGTTCCATCCTGCAGCAGCCGGCCACTGCCGACCGCGACGACTTCACCCTGCTCGGGCTTTTCCGCGGCCGAATCGGGAATCACGATGCCCGAAGCCGTCGTCCGCTGCGTCTCGATTCGCTTGACGATAACCCGGTCGTAGAGGGGACGAATCTGCATTCTCATCTCCTGAGCGATTAAAGGTTCGAAAAAGGAATCCGCCTGCCAGGCATCGCGACGCAAGCGTCGCTGCCGGGCAGCCGTACCACTGTCTGGCGGAAAGCGAAATAGAGGTGCGCATCGCTCACTTCAAGGGGGGCGAAATCGGCTCTTTGTAACAAATTGTTTCAGCCCGCCAAAACCCTGAACCCACCCGCTGTCTTTGCTCGTTTTATCAAGCGCCAGGAATGGCGGCGGAAAAGCCGGCACGTGATACCGGCGAGCGTTTGACGCATTCCCGGATCGGGCGGCCGCGCAAGATCGCCGGTTTCAGCGACGCAATCCCGTTAATCACGTTGCGATGGCGCTGGCCGCCTCGCCGCCGCTTACGCCTGCCTGGCCGTGGCCTGCGCCGCCAGCGCGGCCCGCTCGATCCAGCGGATGGCCGGCGCATCCTGCTCGCCCGGTGCGGGCTTGCCGATCAGGAAACCCTGCACCTCGCGGCAGCCGGCATCCGTGATGCACGCCAGTTGCTCCTCCGTCTCGACGCCTTCCGCGACGGTCGTCACGCCGAGGCGCTTGCCGAGATCGGCCACCGTGCGCACGACGGCCGCGCAGTCCGGGCGCGTGACCGCATCGCGCACGAAGCTGCCGTCGATCTTGATCTTGTCGAACGGGAACGCACGCAGATGCGCGAGCGACGAGAAGCCCGTGCCGAAATCATCGAGGGCGACGCGCACGCCCATCGAACGCAGTGCGCGCAGGTCCGCGATGGCCTTGCCCTCGTCGTGCAGCAGCGCGGTTTCCGTCACCTCGATTTCGAGCCGGTCGGGTGCTAGGCCCGTGCCGGCCAGCGCGGCCGCGAAGATCGGTGCGATCGTGCCGTGGCCGAGCTGCCCCGCCGACACGTTGACGGCGACGCGTGCGCCGTCGGGCCAGCGCGCCGCCTCCCGGCAAGCCTGCTCGAGCACGAAGCGGCCGAGCCGGTCGATCAGGCCGCCGCGCTCGGCCACCGGAATGAAGCGGCCCGGCGAAATCCAGCCGGCGCGCGGGTGATGCCAGCGCAGCAGCGCCTCGCGCGTCGTGATCCGGCGGGTGAGGACATCGACGATCGGCTGGTAGAACACGTACAGCCCCTGGTTCTCGTCCAGCGCGACGCGCAGTTTCGATTCGAGCGCGACCCGCTCCTGCGCGCTCGTTTCCATGTCCGGCGAGAACATCCGGTAGGTGCCCTTGCCGGCTTTCTTGGCCGCATAGAGCGCCATGTCCGCGCGTGACAGCAGCACGCCGGCGTCGTTGCCGTGATGCGGCGCCAGCACGCAGCCGATCGATGCACCGATGCGGAACGGCCGGTCGGGCGACGGCGCATAGGGGGCGATGAGCGTGTCGACGAGCCGCGCGGCCGCGCCCATCGCGCGATCCGCATCGGTGTCGCGCAGCAGCACCGCGAATTCGTCGCCGCCGATGCGCCCGAGCATCATCGCCGGCTCCGGGCACTGCCCGCGCAGGCGTTCGGCGACCTGGCGCAGCACCGCGTCGCCCGCCGAATGCCCGCACGCGTCGTTGATCAGCTTGAAGCCGTCGAGGTCGATGAAGAGCAGCGCGAGCACCTTGTCCGAGCGGCGCAGGCTCGCGTCGAATTCGGCCAGGAAGGTCGCGCGGTTCGGCAGGCCGGTGAGCGAATCGTGATGCGCGAGCTGGTGAATGCGCGCCTCCGCCTCGGCCTGCTGCGTGACGATCGACCACGACAGCATCGGGCCGATGTAGCGCCCCTGGGCGTCGCGCACGGCCGAGACCTGGATGTCGAGCACTTCCGGCCCGAGCGGGATGCGGGCGCGATGCGGCAGGTTCGCGGGATCGGCGAGCAGGCGGCGCTGGTGCTGCGGGTGCGGATGGAAGAAGTCGATCGACGCGCCGAGCGCGTCGTCCGCGCGGATCGGCAGCAGGTGCTCGATCGAGCGCAGCAGGTTGCGCGACGTCGCGTTCAGGTAATTGATGCGGAACGTCTCCGGGTCGGCCGTCATCACGGCCACCGGCATGTCGTCGATCATCCGCATCAGCCGCGTCTGCGCCTGCTCGCGCAGACGCGATTCGGCCTGCGCATCGACGGTACGCAGGAAGCCCCGGTAATTGACGGAGATGACGGCGATCAGCGCCGCCGACACGAAGGCCATGTTGACCGCGGTGGCGACGAGCGTCGGCTGGCGCGTCGAGAGGAAGAACGCGATGAACGCGACGTTGACGACCAAGGCCACGCCCAGTGCGGCCGTACGCAGGTACATCAGGCTGAAGACGCAACCGATCACCGTGATCGCCATGTAGAACGCCACCTGGGCCTTCTGCCACGCATCGCCGTACGGGAACAGCAGCAGCGCCCAGGTGGTGAACGTCACCGCGACCGGGATCACCACCCAGTTCGTGACCGTGAGCGCGCGCATCACGGCGTCCGGCGTCGGTTCCAGCAGCCGGGTGCGGTGCCAGTGCAGCAGCCGCGCGAGCGCCGCGAGCGTCATCGCGGCCGGCATCGCGACCGACAGCCACCACGGCGTGCTGCCGAAATGCGTGACGGCGAGGCTCCAGGTGCTCGAGATGAGGATCAGGTACGACACCGGGATCTGGCCGGCGAATACCCGGTATTGCGCCGCGAGCAGCTCCGGGTTCCGGGCCGGCGCCGCGATGCTTGCCAGTCTTGCCATCCGTGAGTAGAGCATTTTCATGTGAGCCTGCGGGCTGCAACCCGGGGGCGGGCTGCCGTGTCCGGCGTCGAGGGTTACCCGCGCGGGCCCGGGTCGAGATCGGCCTCGACGGCCGATTCGGACGCAGGAGCCGCCGTGCGGGCGCGGTTGCCGCCGGTCAGCGCAATCTGCCCGCTGCCGACGATCTCGTTGAGGGGAGCGGGCCTGCCGAGCAGGTAGCCCTGCACTTCGTCGCAGCCTTCGTCGGCCAGCAGCGCAAGCTGGTCGCGCGTCTCGATGCCTTCGGCCAGGATCGGAATGCCCAGGCTCTTGCCGAGCGCGAGCACCGCGCGGATGATCGCGCGATCCTGCGGTTTCGCTTCCGCGTCCGCGACGAACGACTGGTCGAGCTTGATGCGGTCGAACGGGAACGAGCGCAGCGTATCGAGCGACGAATAGCCGGTACCGAAATCGTCGAGCGCGATGCTCACGCCGAGCGCCTTGATCTGCCGCAGCGTGTCCAGCGCGCGCTCGCGGCCGGCGAAGATCGTCGATTCGGTCAGCTCCAGCTGCAGGCGCGACGCCGGCAGGCGGGTTTCTTCGAGCACGTTCGCCACGAGCGTCGTCAGGTCCGCGTGCATGAACTGCACCGCCGATACGTTCACCGCGACCGCATAGGGCGGCTCCCACGTCGCTGCCCGCGCGCAGGCCTCGCGCAGCACCCATGCGCCGATGTCCAGGATCACGCCGTTTTCCTCGGCGAGCGGAATGAACTCGGCGGGCGGAATCGTGCCGAGCGTCGCGTGCTGCCAGCGCAGCAGCGCCTCGTAGCCGCGGATCTCGCCGGTCGCGAGCGACGCCTGCACCTGGTAGTGGACGCTCAGCTGGTTGTCGGCCACCGCGCGGCGCAGGTCGGCCGCGAGGCTGCGGCGCGCGCGGACGATCAGGTCCATCGCCGGCTCGTAGAAGCAGATCGATTGCGCGATGCTGCCCTTGGCGCGGTACATCGCGAGATCCGCGTTGTTGATGAGGATGGCCTTGGTGGTGGCGTCGTCCGGGTAGACGGCGACGCCGAAGCTCGCGCCCGGCACGACCTCGTAGTCGTCCAGCCTGACCGGCTTGTAGAGCGCCGGCTCGAGCCGTTCGAGCAGATCCATCAGGCGCGTGTCGTCGTCCATCCGGCAGAGCGCCGCGAATTCGTCGCCGCCGATGCGGGCGACGAATTCGCCTTCGCGCAGCAGGTTCGCCATGCGGCGCGCAAGGATGCGCAGCACTTCGTCGCCGGCGTGGTGGCCGCGCAGGTCGTTGATTTCCTTGAAGCGGTTCAGGTCGATGCCGATCAGCGCGAGCTTCGTGCGTTGCTCCTGCGCAAGCGCGATTTCGAGGTCGAGCCGCTCGTTGAAGCTGACCCGATTGGGCAGGCCGGTCAGCATGTCGCTCAGCGCCAGCCGGCGCAGGTGTTCGAGCGATTCGGCCCGCACGTTGCTGTCGATCACATAGCTCACGAGCCCCGTGCAGACGATCACGAGCGACGTGCCCGCAACCGCCAGCGCGAGCGGACGCAGTTCGCTCACGTCGGCCCAGTTGCCGTCGAGCACCAGCGGCGTGATGCGCAGCGCGGACATCCCGGTGAAATGCAACGCGAGGATCGCGAGCGACAGCACGCCGGCCATCTGGTTGACGGCGTGCGGCGACGGCCGCATCGCGAGGTGCAGCGCGAGCGCGGCGAGCGTCATCGCCAGGACCACCGACGCGATCAGGTAGCCGACGTCCCACGACACGATCCCTTCGACCCGCCACGCGAGCATGCCGGTGTAGTGCATCAGCACGATGGCCACGCCGACGATCGCGCCGCCGAGCGCAGGCGCGACCTTGACGATGCGACAGGTCGTCAGCGCGAAGCCGATCGTGCTGCCGACCACCGCGATGAGCAGCGACACGAGCGTGAGCGGCAGGTTGAAGTGCACGGGCGCGCCGGCTTCGAAGCCGAGCATCGCGATGAAGTGCGTGCACCAGATCGCCACGCCGGCCGAAATGGCCGTCAGCACCTGCCAGCCGATCCGCTGCGTGCCGGAGGTGTTCACCGTGCGCTGGAACAGGCGCGCGGTAACCCACGAGCCGCCTCCGCACAGCAGTGCGGCAAGCAACACCAGCCAGTGATTGTGCCGATGAACGATGCACCCGAAAACTGTCACCAAAACCTTTCTTCCCCTATCCGTCGCATGGGCTGATGCCATTCCCGATCGATGCGGCGGGGGCAATGCCGCTTCGATCAGGCGCGCCCCCGAGATATCGGCATGCGATGAATAAACTGAACGCCGCACGGCCGGGCGCAAACGATTGCCGGCAGATATTTTTTCCGGGAAAAAGCGCCGGCACGACGCGGGACGGGATAGCGGGGGTGCGGGCGATGGCTGGCCTGCCTGATGCGGGGTGCAGGCGACGGGTAATGCTGCGGGTGCAATGAAAGCCGGACTTCAAAAAAACGACCGCCTGCAATCGCAGGCGGTCGATCAACCTCTGCCCTTCATTCGCCCGGGCATCGTGCGGCTTCGACTGGTTCGCACTACTCCGAAGCGCAGGGTCCGCCACGCGACCCTCGGGCATTCGACGCACTCACACGAGCGCCATCAATTCACCCCGACCGCACTCCACGCGCGAGCGACCGCTGCGCTTTCGGGCGAGTTCGTGCCATACAGGTCGTTCGCTGCCTGGATCGATGCACGGCGTGCGTTCGGGTAGCTGGAGTTGGCGTTCAGATACACGGTCAGCGTCCGGTACCAGATCTTGCCGGCCTTCTCGCGACCCACGCCGCTGAAGGTCGTGTCGCCGTTGCAGACCAGCTGCGCCTTCGTCAGGCCGGTATCGGTCGACGGCACCGTCGGGCCTTCCGCGAGCAGGTAGAACAGGCGGTTGCCGACGCCCGACGTGAAATGCGGATCGTGGCGCGGATTCGACCACGAGAATCCGCCGGACGGGTAACAGCTGAACGACCGGCCGTCGAGATCCTGCTTGTACATCTTGCGCAGGCCGCCGCTCACCACGCGCGCACCGATCACGTAGTTGCCGGGATCGTTCGGGTTGTTGGCGTAGTACTTCACGAGCGTGCCGAAGATGTCGGACGTCGACTCGTTCAGGCCGCCCGCGTCGCCCGAGTAGTTCAGGTTGGCCGTGGCCTCGGTCACGCCGTGACTCATTTCGTGGCCGGCGACATCGACCGACACGACCGGTTTCGGCAGGCTGGTGCCGGGTTGGCCGTCACCGTACACCATCACGTGCGAATCCAGCCACGCCGCATTCGCGCCGGTCGTGCCGCTGCCCGTGTTGAATACGACGTGCGCGTAGCTCTTCACGCCGCGGCCGTCATTGAAGATGCCGTTGCGGTTGTGCGTGGTCTTGTAGTAGTCCCAAGTCAGTGCGAGACCATAGTCGATGTCGGCGGCGACAGTCTGCCGGTCGGTGGTCGTATTGTTGCCCCACACGTTCGTGCTGCTCGTGAAGATCGGCAGGTCGGTCGCCTGCTCGACGTCGTCCGAGGTCAGCCCGCGGCCGTCGTAGACCGAGCCTGAGCCGCGGCTCGGATCGAGCATCCGGTACGCGTTCGTGCCCGTCTGGTCCGTGGTGAGCGTCAGGTTGCCGTAGTACAACGAACGGCCGGTGCCGGTCGCGGCGGCCGTCTTGATCAGGTCCTGTGCATCGAGCACGGTGCCGGTGCGCGCATCGACGTAGTACAGCACCGCGTCGCCGTGCACATCGGTCGCCTTGCCGTAAACGCGCACCGCGTAGGCCAGCGTCGGCGTGACGTCGCGTGCGAACACGACGAGTTCCGCATCACCGACGCGGCGCACGTCGGAGTCGAAACGCGCGGCTGCGATGCGCTTGACCCGGGCAGCGCCGATGTCGGGTGCGTTGCGTACCACGGCGCGGTTGCCGACCTTGCCGATCGTGCCGGCGAGATTGATCGGCGCGAGCTGCGTCACGCTCGCCTGCTTCAACTGCCCCTTGCTCGAATGGACGACCACGTCGCCGCCGATCACGGGCAGGCCCGCGTAGAAGCGGTCGAAACGCACGTGCTCGGTGCCGTCGGGGTCGACGATCACGTCGCGCACCTGGAACTGATCGCCGTCCGCCGGCGCGCTCGCCTGCGGCCCGGCGAACTTCAACGTGCGTGCTGCGCCGCCGGCTGCGAGACTGAAGGCGGACGGGTTCTGCTGGATCAGTTGCAGTGCCTTGTCGACCGCAGCCGACTGGTCACCGGCCTGGGCAAAAGCACTGAGACTCGCGACGGTAATCGCGGAGATGGACAGCAGACGAGACAGTTTCTTCATGTAATCCCCCGGGTTATAAGTGGGTGATGTTCGAGGAATGCATCAAGTACAAACTTTGATTTAAGACATGTCACGAACCGCAGAGGGATGCTAGAAGGTCATTTTTATAATTACAAGATATTTTCTGACAGTTTAATTTTTTCTGTCATCGCTGTTAATCGAGTCATGGTTTGGTGAGAAATTCGAAATGATCTTGTCGGCAGCGATGGCGGGATCGACAAGCCTGCATCGGTGGAATGTGCCGGAGAGGCCCGTGACGCCTGGGCGAGGCGGTGCGCGGCATGGGTCGCGCGGGACGAATGAAGTGAAGTCGGGGTGAGGCGCCCGATACTATTTGCTTTATTAAATATTTATTTTGATTGTTGCCATTCCCGATACTCCAATGAAACCTTTAATGGCTGTTCGATTCTCGCTTTCGATGGCGGCGCCGCTGAATTCGTAGCGAAAGCCTTCAGAGCGACGCACGAGGTCATGCATTCTACGAATCGTTCGCTCGAGCGGCGCGACGCAAGCTATCGCGTGGGGCCGCTGGACGATCCGTCGACGTCCGCCGCCTGGCCGGCCCTCACCTTGAACCGCACCACCAGCCACGTCAGTGCGCCCAGCACGAACACGGCGAGCGTCCACGTGCCGCCATGGTGCTGCAGCACCGCGGCGGTCGCCGCGATGCCCGCCAGACCTTGCTGCAGGAAACCGCACAAGGCCATCGCATGCGCGCCGTGTTCGTGCGCATCGCTGACGGCGGTCGCCATGCTGTTCGGAAACAGCACCGCCTGGCCGAAAATCGCGAGGCAATACAGCGCGATGAAGATCCACAGGCCGCTGAAATGAGCCAGCAGGCCACCCAGCGATGACGCCAGCATCGACGTGGTTGCGAGCGCAACCAGCGCGGCGCCGGCATGCATCAACCGCACGCCGCCGAGCCGCTTCACGAGGCGATTGACCAGCATCGCGCCGCTGAAATAGGCGACACCGAGCAACAGGCCGATACTGCCGAAGCTCGTCACGGCCAGCCTGAAATGCTCCTGGAACACGAACGGACTCACTTCCTGCAAGGTCACGGTCGTTGCGAACCCCAACCCGCCCGCGCAAGCCGGCCAAAGGAAACCCGGGCGACGCAGCAGGATCCAGTAAGTGCCGGCCATGCCCGACGTGGCCGCGGTGCGGCTTCCCGCCTTCAGCGGCAACGCATACGACAGGGCGATCGCCAGCGCGGCGATGACGGCCATCAGTACGAAACCGGTTTGCCAATGGCTGTATCGGCCGATGAGCCCGCCTGCGAACTGGCCGCCGCCCAGCGCGGTGATGAAGGCGATCGACAATACCGACAGCCGTCGCGCCAGTTCGTCGCCGCGCCAGTTGTCGCGGACGATGATTCTGGCGATGATCGCCGCGCCGCCGCCGCCGATGCCCTGGAGCGCGCGCAACACGAGCAGCGCCGGCGCGACCGTGCAGAGGGCGAGCAGCAGGCTGCTGGCAACGAACAGCAGCAGCGAGATCAGCAACGGGCCGCGCCTGCCCCAGCGTTCCGCGGCAGCGCCCCAGAACGGTACCGGCAATGCTGCGCCGATCACATACGCGGAAATGGAGAATTCGGCGCCGCCTTGCGTCATCGTCAATTCGCGCATGACGACGGGCAGCGACGGCAGGTACACCGTCGTCGCCATTTGCGCCATGAAGACGATCAGGCAGGCCAGCGCCATCAGCGGCGCAGTCGACGCGGCCGGTTCGCACGGTGCGCCGGTGGCAAGAACGGGTTTGTCGCTCATGCGCGGCCCCGATCCGATCGAGACACGCGCTCGGCCTTTACCCATCCGCGCACCCATCGCGGGATCCCGTCACATGCGCCGCCCGCATGCATGCTCTCCCGCCACCCGAGTTCGGTCGCCATCGTTTCTCTCTTTCGGTCTTGTCGACGTTCGTCGCGGCCCTATGCTGTCCGCCCCTCGCGCGAGATTGTATAAAAGGCGCGGCGCGCCTGCATGAGGTGCCACGACTGTCGTGACCGTTGCAAGGACGAGCATTGGGAAACAAACGGTGTGCCGGCGGCTTCGAACCGATCGAAGATGCAGCGCCGTTTCGGGGCGTGAGGCACAATGCACGACTTCAACATTCAACCGCGATCGAATCCATGCGCGTCGTCGTCGTTGGAACCAGCGGAGCGGGGAAATCCACTTTTTCCAGCGCACTGGCGGCAGCAGCCGGCTGCCCGTACATCGAGCTGGATCGGCTCTACTGGGGCCCCGGCTGGACAGCCGTGCCGCCGGAACAGTTCGAGAGCGCCGTGCTGGCCGCGACGGCCGGCGACCGATGGGTCGCCGACGGGAACTACAGCGCCGTGCGCGACGCGCTCTGGTCGAGAGCCACGCACGTGATCTGGCTGAACTTCGGGCGACGGACAGTGTTCTCCCGGGTGCTCTGGCGCACGTTGAGCCGAGGGCTCATGCGCACCGAGCTTTCGCACGGAAACCGTGAATCGCTGCGGATGGCATTCTCCCGGGAGTCGGTGCTGCTGTGGTCATACACCACGTTCGCCAGGAATCGTGTCAAGTTCGCCGGCCTGCGTGACGACCCGAAATTCGCGCATCTGCACTGGGTTGAAATCACCAGCCCGTCGCGCACCCGCTCGGTCATCGACACGCTGGCCCGCGCCAGCGGTTGAGCTTGCGCCAACGGCGCATCACTTCACGGCCGCATTGCCGCCGTCGGCGAACAGGGCCGAGCCGGTAACGAAACTGGCCATCGGGCTCGCCAGGAACAGCGCCGCGGATGCGATCTCGTCGGGGCGCGCGATACGCTTCATCGCGTGGAGCCCCGCCGCCCACTCCTTCTGGTCACGGTCTCCCCCCATCGCGGTATCCACACCGCCCGGCAACAGCGCATTCGCCCGAATCCCGCGTGCCGCATAGTCCGCGGTAATGCCCTTCACCAATCCCATCAAGCCGGCCTTGGACGCGCCATATGCGGCCATGCCGGGAAGCCCGACACTGGTTCCGACGAAGCTGGACGTGAAGACGATCGAACCGCCTCCGCGTTCGAGCATCACGGGAATCTGGCTGCTTGCACCCAGGAAGGCCGCCGTCAGGTTGGTAGACAGCGTCTGCTGCCAATCGTCGAGCGAAATCTCGGCGAGCGGTTTGAGCGGCCCGACCGTTCCGGCGTTGTTGATCGCGACGTCGAGACCGCCGAACTCGCGCAGCGCCGTTGCCACGAGCCTTCGATGCGTATCGGCGTGACCGACGTCGCCCGCGCATGCGCGCGCCTGCCCGCCCTGAAGACGGATCGCGTCGGCCACCTGATTCAGTGCGGCTTCGCTTCGCGCGCCCAATACGACTGATGCACCGTGCGCCGCGAACATCAGCGCGATCGCTCGGCCGATGCCGCTGGAGGCACCGGTGACGATGGCGACTTTCCCTTCGAGCAAGGTCATGGTTTTCACATCCCGTGAGTGAGGTTCATCACGGCAATGTAGGCGGCCGTGCGCTGACAGGCACTCCGTTTCTTGCTCTTGAAGTCCTGCGTAGCGGCAGGCGGGCGGTACGGATCGGCGATGTCGCGCTCTGCAACGATCTGCACTGGACGGAAATCACCCGGCCTTCGCACACCCGCGCGGTCATCGACAGGCTGACTCGCGCCGGCGACTGAGCGCGGCGCGACGCATCAAACGTCGATGGCCCGAGGGTGAAAAAAACCACCCCGGGCCACGGATTTCCCGCCAGTGCCGGGCATCACGACCGATGCCCGGCCCCACCGTTCAATCGATACTGCGCGGACGACGTCAGAACTGGTAACCCGCGCCCACCACCGCGCCGAAGTCCGAGCGCGCGTTGCCCGTCACCGACGCCTTGACGACCCAGCGGTTGCTTTCCGTCACGTACGAGTACCCGGCGGCGAAACCCTGCTGGCCGTGATAGTTCGACGTCGCCGCCGAAACCATCGAGCGGCCCGCGCCCGTCGGTTGCGGCAGGCCGGCCACGGCCATCGCCGATGCCACGCCGCCGTACATGTCCTTCTTCAGGTCGTTGAACGAGTTGTACACCTGGCCGATGCGCTGGTCGGTGTAGCCCTTCGCCTGATTCGACGCGGCCGACAGGTTGTCGTTCAACTGCTGCACGTTCACCGCGTCGGTGGGCGCCGTGCCGGCTGCGACGTTCGTGACCTGGCGCTCGCTGCCCTTCGCGCCGACCGAGAACGAATTGTCGCGATCGGCAACCGAGCCCTGGCCGACCGCCACCGCGTTCTTGCCGGTTGCGGTTGCCGTCGACCCGATCGAACCCGCATCGGCACGTGCGATCCACGACGTGTTCGCATCGGTCACCGCCGCACGGATCTGGTCGTTGGCCGCGACGTTCTTCAGCGCATTGTTGAACTGGCCCATGTTGACCGCGTCGTTGTTGTTGACGCCCGCCGCGACGCCGGTCAGCACGCGGTCGCCCGACGTGCCGGAGAAGTTCACGCTGGTGCCGCCGGTGTCCTTCCCGACCGAAATTGCGCCGTTCGGATCCTGCTGCTGCACGAGGCCGGCCTTGCCGTTCGCGATGTTGGTCACGTTCCCCTGCAGGTTCGTGATGTCGGTCGTGTTCTTCGCAACCTGCTGGTTGGTCGCGTTGAGCTGCGAACCGTTCACCGCGTCCGTGCTGGTTGCGCTGAGCGTGCCTGCCTGCACGTTGGTGATGCGCGTGCCGCCGGCGCCGCCGAGCGTGATCGAGCTCTTCGAGCTGTCGTCGTACTGCACCGCGAGCGCGCCGAGCTGGTTGAGACTCGACTGCACGCCCTTCAGCTGCTTCACGTTCACCGCGTCCGTATCGTCGGTACCCGCCGCGACGTTCTTCAGCACGACGGCCGCATTCGTGTCGCCGCCGATCAGCGATACCGAATTCAGCCGGTTGCCGTTCGGGTCGACGTCGTACTTGACGACGTTCTTCACGGCCTCGCCCGCCTGGTTGGACACCTGCGTGATCTGCTGTTCGAGCGACGACTTCACGCCCGACAACTGGCCGCCGTTCACCGCGTCCGTGCTGCCCGCGGCGATGTTGCCGTCGGCCACGTTCGTCAGCTTCGTCGGTGCGCCGCCGCGCGCCGCGTTGTAGGCGCCGGCCTTCGGGTCGAACTGGAGCGCGTCCTGTTGCAGCCCGGCGATCGCGGCCGTGTTGCCGGCGATGCTCGCTTCGGCGTTGCCGATGCGCGTTTCGTGATTCTCGAGCGTCGTCGTGTTGCTGCCGACGCGGCCGTCGAGGTTCGTGAGCGCATCGCCGACGTTGTTGAACGAACCGCCGCCGACTTTATAGGCCGGCGCGCTGATCGAGCCGTCCGGATTCGCCGTCGCACCGCCGCCCAGCGCGGCCGCCGTGCCGTCGGTCGAGCGGCGCAGTTGCGCGCCGTTCACCGCGTCCGTGCTGCCGGCCGCCACGTTGCCTTCCGCGACGTTGGTCAGGTGCACCGGGCTCCCGCCGTTACCCGCGCCGAGCGAAACCTGCTTCTTGCTCGCGTCGTCGTACTTCACCGCGAGCGCGTCGAGCTGGCTCGTGCCGTCCTGAATCGCCGCGTTCAACTGGTCGACGTTGACGGCATCCGTGCCGTTCTTGCCGGCCGCGACGTTGCCGATGCGTTGCGGGCCGTTGCCGCCATGGCTCGCATCGTAGGTGCCGAGAGTCGCGTTCCACTGGAGTGCGTCCTGCTGGAGCGCGGCGATGTTGCCCGTGTTCGTCGTCACCTGGTTGCCGAGCGTCGTGACGCTGTTGCCGACATTCGTGATCGACTGGTTCAGCGTGTCGGTCGCCTTGCCGAGCTGGCCGACGTTCACCGCGTCGCTCGCGGCAACACCGTCCGCGACGTTGTGCAGTGCGACCGGCGACTGCGCGCCCTTGCCGCCGAGCGTCACGCCGCTGTGCGCATCATCGTCGTACTGCACGGCGTTCTTCGTTGCGTCGCCGATCTGGTTCGTGATCGACGTGCTCAGGTTGCCCAGCGTCGTGCTGATGTTGTTCGTCACGCTCGTGCTGAGCGACGCCAGGCCACCGTTCAGTTGCCCGACGTTCACTGCATCGGTATTCGCGACACCGGCTGCGACGTTGTGCAGCGTCGTGCCGTTCGTGCCGGCGAACGTCACCGAGTCGAAGCCGCTCTGACCGTCGTACTTCACGTTGCGCGTGTCGGCCGCCTGCAGGTTGCTGATATTGGTGGTTGCCGTGCTCAGCGACGTGTTGATGCCGGTAACGCTGGTCTGCAGGTTCGTGATGTTCGACGCCGCCGTCGAAATGGACGTCTGCAGCGGTGCGATGCTGCCCTTCAACTGGCCGACGTTGACCGCATCGGTGTCGGCGACGCCAGCCGCGACGCCGTTGATCGTCGTGCCGTTGGCGCCGTCGAGTGCGATCGCCGCATGCGAATCGTCGGTGTATTTCACGACGTTCTTCGTAGCGGTCACGATGCTGGTGCTGAGGCTGTTGCCGACGCTGGTCAAGCGCTGGTCGACATTCGAGATCGTGGTCGACAGCGAATTGCCGACCGACGTCACGCGCGCATCGACCGTGGCGATGCTCGTGCTGAGCGTGCCGTTCACGTTCTTCAGCTGCTGGACGTTGACGGCGTCCGTATCGGCCGCGCCTGCCGCGACGTTCTTGAGCTGGCGCTCCTTGCCGATCGAGCCGAACGACACCGCGCCGCCAACCGGCGCGGCCGTGCCGCCGAATACCGGCGTGCCGCCATTGTTCGCACCGATGCTGCCCGACCCGATCGCCACCTGGTTGTTGTCGTTCGTCTGCGCGCCTGCGCCGATCGCCACGGATTGCGTGCCGCCGGCGCGCGTCTGGGTGGCTGCGTCATACGACGCGCCGGCCGACACGCCGTCGCTCGACGTCGGGTTGGCGCCGCCGATCGCAACCGAACGATCGCCGCTGGCGAGCGCCGAGTGACCCAGCGCGATGGAGCTCGTGCCGTGCGCATCGGCGACGTTGCCGAGCGCCATCGAGAAATCACCGACCGCGGCTGACTGGCGACCGATGGCGAGCGCCGTGTTGCCTTGCGCGACGGCTACCGTGCCAATGGCCGTGGCCGAGTTCGCCAGCGCCTGCGAACCGACGCCGATCGCGATCGCACCGCCGCTGCTGGTGCCGCCATTGCTGCTCGCATTCGACTGGTCGCCGATCGCGATCCCGCTGGTGCCTGCCTTGGCATTCGTGCCCATCTTGACGTTTGCCGTGCTCACTGCCACGTAACTCCCGCTCTTGGTCGCGACGCACAGCGGGTTCGTCCCGTCGATGCACTGGCCGTTCAGCGCGTTGTCCGGGTTGCCGCGGTCGACGAAATTGTCCGCATGCACGGCACCCGAGATCAGGACACCTGCACCCGTGAACATGGCGGCGGCAAGCGCCGAAATCTGCTTCCTCTTCATGGTCTTCTGCTCCGTTTTGTAGCGTTTGGTTTGAATACGGACTACTTACTTTTGTTGAAGACTTCACCTGCGATTGCGATTGCGACTTCAGTGCGGAACCCGATTCCCGTGCGTGGCCCGAGCGTGCCGAAGGCGACACGCATCGTTCGCCCGTGGCGACGGGACGTTCGAAAGCGCGGGCACGCCGTTCGCGCGACGGCCCGTTCCGTTAATTCATGTAGTGCATTAGGAATGCATATCGTTTTATATGGGCGAATTCACCCAGCGACTGAATCAGGAGATTCAATCCGACGTCATGGACACCCCGTATTTGATGCCGCGCCGACCGCGACCAACCCCGCTTCTTTTATTTCATCCACGGCAACCGGATTTGCGCTTGCGCGCAACGGACATGCGCCCGGAGTGACATCAACTGATGCCTCGGACCCGAATCGCACAACGTCCGTCACAACCTGCCGTGCCTTGTGTTGCTCGGTGCAACCCTTCACTCAAAGTTCGGACGAATTATGAGACACGATTTAAAATTATTGAAGGCGACATTCTTTATAGATTGTAAAATTCAATATATTCAACGAGTTGCGATAAAAACGTACATCTCGCAAACGATTTCGCACCAGCGAAATTAATTGAGATGTTTTACCGGGAGGATAAAACCTTTGCCGAAACGGATTGAAGAAAAATTCCTCACGAGGTTTTTCCAAAAAAACGCAGAACTGCGCGACTGCACGTGGCGGCACAAATGAAAATGGCGGAAATGGACAGGCATCGGCGTGCCGTACCGCAAACAAAAATCGCGATATACGATGAAGTATCCGAAAAACGGCATGAAGCAAATAGAGTCAATGCGTCTGGCGAGAATTGAAATATGCCCCTACAATTCGGCTCGCATCGATACCGGCGGGCGCGCACCTTTCAGCGCGCGACGACGACAACGCTCGGCGCCTTTGCCGGGTCAGTGATCAAAACCCGCCATGCCGGGCATTACGCCGACCGGTTGTCCGTCGTGTCGTCGGGCGAAATCCGACTATCGATACGCTTGTACGTCGCCGTGGAGCAGCTTCCGACGATTGATCCGAACCGGGCCGGCCACCCGCAGGAACGCAGCCAGCAGCCATTCCAGAACAGGTGCACGATGCATCCATCGACCTCCGCATTGGGCGGCGCCCATATCCTGATCGTCGACGATCAGCCCGACCAGCTTCGCTTGCTGATCGACATCCTGCGCGGCACGGGGTGCCGGATCAGCATTGCATCCGACGGGCTGCAGGCGTGCCAGCGTGCACAGGCGCTGATGCCCGACCTGATCCTGATGGATGTCCGCATGCCGCGCATGGACGGCTTCACCGCGTGCCGGCTGCTTGCCGCCGATCCGCTGACGTGCGCGATTCCGGTGATCTTCCTGACCGTGGCCGGCGCCTTGCACGAGCGCCTCGAGGGGTTCGACATCGGCTGCGTCGACTACGTGGTGAAGCCGTTCGAGCCCGCCGAAGTGCTCGCGCGGATTCGCGTACAGCTCGCGCGGGAGAAGCTCGAGCGGCCCGTCGACGCGGACAGCCCGTTCGTGGCCGGCAAGGACGACGACATCATCGTGCGCGCGGCCATCCGCCACCTGGCACGAACGCTGAACGATCCGCCGACGGTGGAGCAGCTCGCCCGCGCGGTCGGCACGCATGAAAAACGGCTGTCGCGCGCGTTTCGCGACAATCTCGGCCAGACGGTGTTCGAGTATCTGCGCCAAGAGCGGCTGCGGATCGCGCAGGACTTGCTGGATTCGACGTCGCTCAGCATTGCCAGCATCGCGAAGGAAATCGGTTTTTCCACACCGGCGAATTTCGCGACCGCATTCCGCGAGCGTTTCGGCCTCACGCCGACCGAGTGGCGGCGCCAGCGCCACGCCGGCGAACGCGCCGCGCGCCGGGAGCCGCAACGCGACGCGTAGGGCCGTTCCGCGCGTTCGCGATTACCAGTTGTATTTCGCGGTGGCCAGCACGGTCCGCTCGTTGCCGAACACGCAGACGGTATACGACGTGCAGCCGCTGACATAGCGCCGGTCGAACAGGTTCGCGACGTTCAGCGCGAACCGCCAGTGCGGCATCTCGTAGTGCAGCGCCAGGTCGTACAACGTCACGCTCGGCACGGTCAGCGAGTTGTCGGGCGCGCCGGCCGACGCGCTCTGGTAGCGCACGCCGCCGCCGATCCCGAGGCCGGACAGCGCGTCCGTACGCCAGGTCCAGTCGGCCCACATCGACGCCATCTGCCGCGGCAGCGGCACGGCCACCGGCCAGTTGTTCAACGACGCGTCGTTCGCCTGCACGTTCTTGACGTCCTGGTACACATACGACGCGACGACCGACAACTCGCGGGTGACCTTGCCGACCGCGCTCAGCTCGATCCCGCGCGAACGCACCTTGCCGGTCTGCACGGACGTCGTGCCGGTCGGGTCGAGACTCACCGGTGTCGGCGTCGCGACGTTGGTCTGGTCGATCTGGTAGACGGCCGCACTCAGCAGCAGGTTCCTGCCGGGCGGCTGCCAGCGCAGCCCGGCTTCCGTCTGCTTGCCGCGCGTCGGCTTGGGCATGCCGCCGCCATACATCCTGACGCCGATGACGGGATCGAACGACGTCGAATAGCTCACGTACGGCGACAGCCCGGCGTCGCCCTGATAGGTGAGCCCGACGCGCCCGGAAAACGCACTGACGTCCTGCTGCGCCTGCGTGCCGGCCGTCCGGTTGTCGAACCGCGCATTCACGAAATCCTCGCGGCCGCCGAGCGTCAGCGTCCAGCGCTTCCAGCGGATCTGGTCCTGCGCATACACGCCGAACACGTTCATCGCCGTGTACTGGTCGACGTGGCCGAGCGACGTCGGGCCGGAGAAAATCGCGTCCGTGACGGGCCGGTAGACGGGGTGATACAGGTTGAGCGACGGCGCCAGCGCGAGCCACACGCTGTTGGTCGTCGTCTGCCGGTCATATTGCGCGCCGAGCAGCAGCGTATGTTCGAGCGGCCCCGTGCCGAAGCGCGCCTGCGCGTGGTTGTCGATGTCGAACCGGCTGTAGTTGAGCTGGAACAGGCCCGCATAACGCATCATGGTGGTGGTGCTGCGGGGCACGAAGCCGATACCGAACACCGTCGCGTCGTCGAGCGACAGGTGCGACCAGCGCACGTCCTGGTGCAGCGACCAGATCGCATTCACGCGGTGCTCCAGCGCATAGCCGAGCGACCACTGCTTCTTCCGGTAGTCGTTGAACCCGGGGGTGCCCATGTAGATGTCCTGCGACAGCCGGCCGTTCGGGTTCGGCAGCACCGTGCCCGACGCGGGCAGGAAGTTCGACGAAATGTCGCTGCTGTCCTGCAGGAAGGTCGCCGAGAGCGTCAGCGACGTATCGGCGTTCGGCCGCCATCGGAACGACGGCGCCAGCGCGACGCGCCGGTCGCCGTTCGGGCCGGTGACCGCGTTGCCGTCGCGCGCCACGCCGACGAAGCGGTACGCATAGCGGCCGTCCGGATCGAGCGCATCGCCGACGTCGAGCATGAACTGCTTGCGCGCGTCGTTGCCGAGCTGCACGCCGGCTTCGCGGACGCGCTCGCCGTCGGCAAGCTTGGTGTGCGCATCGACGATCGCGCCGGGTTCGCCCGCGCCGTACAGCACCGACGTCGGCCCGCGCAGCACGGCGATCGAGTCGATCGTGTACGGGTCGACGCGCCAGTTCGCGATCACGGCCGTATTCGGCGCGGCCACGCCGTCGACGTACAGCGTCGGCGTGAAGCCGCGCAGCGCCGCATACCAGTCGGTGCGGCTGTCGGCGCCGAACGTGGCAAATCCCGGCACGTAGCGCAGCGCCTGGTTCAGGTCGGTCGCGCCGGTCATCTCGATCTGCTGCGCGGTCACGAGATTGATCGTCTGCGGGATCTCGGCCACCGGCGTGTCGGTCTTCGTGCCGGCCGTGGTGCGCAGCCCGACGAGCCCGCTCGACGCGCGGTTGCCCTTCCCCGTCACGTCGATTGCCGGCAGCACGGCCGCCGCCGCGCCGGCCGGCGGCGTGGTGGCCGCCCCCGTTGCCTGCGCGTGTGCGCCGCCTGCCGCCGCCATGACCCACGCGCTCCCGGCAGCGACCGCCCTCGCGCGTCGCGCCGCACCCGTCCCCGTTACCATCGTTCCATGCTCCGTCGTGCTGGTGGCCGATTCGGCCCGATCGCGGCGCGACGCACCGCCGGCGTCCGCCCTGTGTTGTCATGCTTGGGATGCTGGTTGCGCGTGAGTCGGCATGCGCCGGCCAATGGCGTCGTTCACGAGCGCAGCGATGATACCGGGCGAACGTGGCGCAGTCTCAAAAAAGATGCGCCGGCGTTCGGTGCGTGAAAAGCGGAGCCGGTTCGGCACCGGTCCGAGCGGCTTTCGCCAGGCAAGGCAAGGGGGATGAAAGACGGGGACGCCAGACTGCGGGCGCCATTGGAGCGGCCGCGGGTTGCACGGCCACACGTTCGCACCGCTTCCGCTCGTGTTTGCGGCGGAGCTCGTGCAGCGGCGCCACATCGATCTCTACCGGGAAAACGACGGCGCGATCGGCCGCCTCGCGAATCTCGTCGTCAATGCGGTGGAGAACCCCGCAAGCTCCACGGCCATCACGCCGGTCAGGCAGGAACTGTTCCCGTGGACGTTGCACAATGAACCGAGCTGGGTCAAGCCCTGCTACGCGCGCTTTCACGATAGCCGCCTGCCGGCGATCGTCGCGCCGCGCCGCCCGTTCGGTGAATGGCGGCTCGGTGTCGACGTGACGGCGGTCCGGGGAGCGCCGCTGCCGTAGACGATCCACGCGCGGGCTACAGCGTAGGTCGCCAGGCCCGCCCGCGCCGCATCCTGAGTGTCGCCGACGGCGATTCGCCGAACGCCCGCTTGTACTCGATCGCGAACCGCCCGAGGTGCGCGAAGCCCCATTTCATCGCGATGTCCGTCACAGACGCATGCCCCGGCGCCGCATCGTCCAGCAGTTCGTCGCGCACATGTTGCAGCCGCAACTGCCGCACGAAGCCCATCGGCGTGATCCCGTGGCAATGGCGGAAGCCCGCGAACAGCGTGCTCGGGCTGACGCCGGCGAGTTCGGCGAGCCGTTCGATCGTCAGCGGCTCGTCGAGATGCGCGCGGATGTAGTCCTCGACGCGCCGCACGTAAAACGGCGCAATCGCCACCGGCAGATGCCGCGTGCCGTTGCGCGCGCTGTTCGGGTGGCCGTGCAGCAGCAGGTTGAGCAGCGTCGATTCGAGCTGCTCGAACGCGAGCGGATGACGCAGCGGATGCGCATCCGTCGCGATCGCGCCGGCGAGGATCGGCAGCATCTGCGCGAGACACGTGCCCTGTGACGACGACAGGCTGAATTCCGGCTCGAATTCGACCGGCGCGCGCCGGTCGTCGCCGAAATGCCGCTGCGCGTGGCGCTCCATCACTTCGCGCTCGATGCGCAGGATGACTTGCGGACACGCGTCGCCCCAGCGCATCTTCAGCGACAGCGTCGGCGAGATCAGCGACGCGGTGCCCGGCGACGACACGAACCGCGCCGAGCCGCACTCGATCTCCGCATCGCCGCGCAGCGGGATCTGCAACAGGAAAAAGTGCTCGAGCGGCCCGGGCTCGATGCTGACGCCGCCGCCATAATCGAGCAGGTTCAACGACAGGTTGCCCCAGCGCGCGTGATGCATGCAGCTGTGCAGCGCGCGCGATTCGCCGGTCGGCGTGAGCCGGTGCGGCTTGAAGACGTCGGCGACGCGTGCGCGCACCTCGTCGACGTCGTTCGACTGCAGCAGCAGGTTGTCGTGATTGAAACAGGCCGTATCCGGCAGCCAGCCCGTTCCGGAAAATTGCGCCATCGATGATCTCCCGTCATGCTCGGTTGCACTCGCGTCGTGCATGCGTTCCCGGTATGGGGGCATTCGCCGCACGATCCGGATAGCGCCCGGAGTATCCGGACAGTCCGGCCGCCAAAGCACGCAAGTCCCGCGCAAACAACGCAAGAAGCGGACCGTTCGCGCATCGTAGAAAACTGTGCGGGCGTTCCGCATCCGCACATACCCGCAGTCAGCCGCGCGCCCGCCCACGCGCGGCGGCCGGTTTCCCAGGTTTCCGGAATTCGCGGATACCGGCCGAAGAAAGCGGATAGAAGTGCCCATTTCGTCCGCCAATACTGGGCCCGTCGCAGCAAAAAACTGGAATGGAGGGACACATGCAAGGACGTCACATCGAGATTCCGTCGCCGGACGGCGGCACGTTTCGCGCATACCTGAGCACGCCGGCCGCCGGCAAAGGGCCCGGCATCGTGCTGTGCCACGAGATCTTCGGCGCGAACGCGACGATGCGGGAAGCGGCCGATTACTACGCGGAGGAAGGCTATACGGTGCTCGTGCCCGACCTGTTCTGGCGCCAGACGCCGGGGATCGAACTCGGTTACACGGCCGCCGACATGGAGCGCGCGATGGCCCTTTATCAGGAATACGACGAGAACAAGGGCGTCGAGGACATCGGCGCCGCGCTCGCGGTGCTCACGCAGTTGCCGGAATGCACGGGCGAAGCCGGCGTGCTCGGTTACTGCCTCGGCGGCAAGCTCGCGTATCTCGCCGCATGCCGGCTGCCGGGCGTGGCCGCGGCGGTCAGCTACTACGGCGTGGGCATCGAGCAGGCGCTCGACGAGGCGTCGCACCTGCACGGCCGGCTCGTACTGCAGATCGCGGGGCAGGACCGCTTCTGCCCGCCCGACGCGCAGCAGCGCATTGCCGACGCGCTGGCCGGGCGCGACGGCGTCGACGTGTATGTGTATCCCGGTGTCGATCACGCGTTCGCGCGCGCTGGCGGCGATCATTTCGACAAGGCCGCCGCGATCATGGCCCATCAGCGCGCGATCGCCGCGTTCCGTGCCGCGCTCGGCCCGCACTACGATCTGTCCACATTGTGGGAAGCGCATCTGAAACACGAATTCGACACGCGCAACGTCGATGCCACGATGGCGACGATGGTTGCCGAACCGTACGTCAACCATGTTCCGACGCTGACGGGCGGCGTTGGCCATGACGAGCTCAAGCGCTTCTACACGCATCATTTCGTGCATGCGAATCCGCCGGACACGACGATCACGCCGATCTCGCGCACGGTCGGCGCGAGCCAGATCGTCGACGAGCTGCTGTTCTGCTTCACGCACACCACCGAGATCGACTGGATGCTGCCGGGCGTCGCGCCGACCGGCAAGCGCGTCGAGATTCCGCTCGTCGCGATCGTCAAGTTTCGCGGCGACAAGCTCTATCACGAGCACATCTACTGGGACCAGGCGAGCGTGCTCGTGCAGATCGGCCTGCTCGATCCGGCCGGCCTGCCGGTCGCGGGTGTCGAAACGGCCCGCAAGCTGCTCGACGAAACCGTGCCGTCGAACGGCCTGATGCGCCGTTGGCAGGACAGCAAACCATCGTCGGGTGCGCATTGACGCGGCCCTTCCCTCACCCCACGATTTCCGGAGAGACCCCATGACTGCCCTTGCTGGCAAAGTCGCGATCGTCACCGGCGGCGCCACGCTGATCGGCGCCGCGGTCGCGCAGGACCTGAGCCGCGCCGGTGCGTGCGTCGCGATCCTCGATCTCGATGCCGGGAACGGCGCGCGCGTGGCCGATTCGCTCGGCGAACGGGCGATGTTCGTCGCGCTCGACATCACCGACGATCGCGCGATCGAGCACGCGGTATCGGCCATCGTCCAGCGGTTCGGCGCGATCGACGTGCTCGTCAACCTCGCGTGCAGCTACGTCGACAACGGGATCCAGGCGACCCGCAACGACTGGCTCGCCGCGATGGACGTCAACGTCGTGTCGGCGGCGATGCTCGCCAAGGCGGTGCATCCGCACCTGGTCCGGCGCGGCGGCGGCGCGATCGTGAACTTCAGCTCGATCTCGGCCCAGTGCGCGCAAACCGGCCGCTGGCTGTACCCCACGTCGAAGGCGGCGATCCGCCAGCTCACGCGCAGCATGGCGATGGATCTCGCGCCCGACCGCATTCGCGTCAACTCGGTGTCGCCGGGCTGGACGTGGTCGCGCGTGATGGACGAGCTGACGCACGGCGATCGCGCGAAGACCGATCGCGTCGCCGCGCCGTTCCACCTGCTCGGCCGGGTCGGCGATCCGTCGGAGGTCGCGCAGGTCGTGACGTTCCTGTGCAGCGACGCGGCGAGCTTCGTGACGGGCGCCGACTACGCGGTGGATGGCGGCTATTCCGCGATGGGCCCCGAACAGGCGGCGCCGGCCATTCCGCGTCTCGCGGAGTGACCGTTCCTCACCGCCGCTTCCCGCAATCATTTCGATTCCGGCCGGCATCCGGCCAACCAAGGACATACCCATGAGACGCATCGCCATCGTCGGCGCCGGCCAGTCCGGCCTGCAACTCGCCTTCGCCCTGCTCGACCAGGGCTACCACGTCACGCTCGCGACCAACCGCGACGCCGAACAGATCCGCACCGGCAAGGTCATGTCGAGCCAGTGCATGTTCCACACGTCGTTGCAGATCGAGCGCGACCTCGGCCTGAACGCCTGGGAGGAAGCGTGTCCGTCCGTCGAAGGGATCGGCATCGCGGTGCCGCATCCGGACGGCAACGGCCGCAAGGTGATCGACTGGTCGTCGCGGCTGACCCGCTATGCGCAGTCGGTCGACCAGCGCGTGAAGATGGCCGACTGGCTCGACGGCGTGAAGCGCCGGGGCGCGGACGTGCGCATTGCCGACGTCGGCGTGCCCGAACTCGAGGAACTGGCGCGCAGCCACGACCTCGTGCTGCTTGCGGCCGGCAAGGGCGAGATCGTCAACCTGCTCGGCCGCGACGACGCACGCAGCGCGTTCGACCGCCCGCAACGCGCGCTGGCCCTCACCTACGTGAAAGCGATGACGCCGAGCCAGCCGTATTCGCGCGTGCGCTTCAACCTGCTGCCGGGCATCGGCGAGTACTTCGTGTTCCCCGCGCTGACCACGACGGGCCCGTGCGAAATCATGGTGTTCGAAGGCATTCCGGGCGGCCCGCTCGACTGCTGGGCCGACGTGAAGACGCCGGAGCAGCATCTGGACCGCAGCCTGTCGTTCCTGCAGCAGTACGTGCCGTGGGAATTCGAACGCTGCCGCGACGTCGAGCTCACCGATCCGAACGGCACGCTGGCCGGGCGCTTCGCGCCGACGGTGCGCAAGCCGTTCTTCCGGTTGCCGTCGGGCCGCACGGTGTTCGGAATGGCCGATGCGGTGGTCGTCAACGATCCGATCACCGGCCAGGGATCGAACAACGCCGCGAAATGCGCGAAAGCGTATTTCGATGCGATCGTCGCGCGCGACGCCGCACCGTTCGGCGAAGACTGGATGCAGCAGACGTTCGAAGGCTACTGGGCGTATGCGCAGCACGTCGTGCGCTGGACCAACTCGCTGCTCACGCCGCCACCGCCGCACATCCTCGAGCTGCTCGGCGCGGCCGGCCAGTTGCCGTCGCTCGCCGCGACGATCGTCGACGGCTTCGACGATCCGCGCCGCTTCTCGCCGTGGTGGTTCGAGCCGTCGGCCTGCGCGGCGATGATCCGCGAACACAGCGCACGCACGGAGTAACCGGGATGGAAACGACCGCTACCGATCGCCCGGCCCTCGACCCGCTGCAGTTGCGCGCCGCGTTCGGGCAATTTCCGACCGGCGTGACCGTGATCACCACGTGCGCGACCGACGGACGCAAGGTGGGCCTCACCGCCAATTCGTTCTCGTCGCTGTCGCTCGATCCCCCGCTCGTGCTGTGGAGCCTGCGCAAGGTCGCGCCGAGCCGCCCGGATTTCGTCGCGGCCACCCATTTCGCGATCAACATCCTCGCGCACGACCAGATCGACCTGTCGCGCCGCTTCGCGACGCCCAGCGCCGACAAGTTCGACGGCGTGCTTCACGTGGATTCGGAAACCGGCGGCGTGCCCTGCCTCGACGGTGCAAGCGCGCGCTTCGTGTGTCGCAACGTCGGCCATTACGAAGGCGGCGATCACCTGCTCTTCATCGGCCGGATCGAACAGTTCGACACGTTCGGAAAAGCGCCGCTCGTGTTCCATGCCGGCCAGTATCGCGCGATCGCCGATCATCCCGATCTTTTTCGTGTCGTTTGATTAGTTATACCAATAAATCAACAGGAGGTGGTGAACATGAAATTCGGCTCTCGCGTGCTCGTCGTCGCAGGCCTCACGATCGCCGGCATGGCCGCAGGTGCGCCGGCCGGCGCAGCCGACCTGCCGGCGATCAACCTCGGCATGACCAGCTTCCTCGACGGGATGCCGCCGGCCGGCTCCGGCTGGTACGGCACCCAGTACCTGCAGTACTACACGGCCGGCCGCGTCAACGACAATGCGGGCAACAAGGTCGGGCTGCCGAAGCAGGACATCGACCTGTTCGCGGGGCTGAGCCAGCTCGTCTATCAGTCGCCGCTGACGTACGCGGGCATGCATCCCGGCCTCGACGTGATCCTGCCGTGGATCGCGTCCGCGCGAACCGACGACGGGATCGGCAACGTCGCGCTGAATGCGCGCGCCGGCTTCGGCGACCTGCTGATCGGCCCGTTCATCCAGTTCGACCCGGTGATGGGCGCGCAAGGCCCGCGCTTCGCGCAGCGCGTGGAATTTCAGTTCATCGCGCCGACCGGCGCGTACGACCCGTCACGCGCGATCAATCCCGGCAGCCATGTCTGGTCGTTCGATCCGTACTGGGCAGCGACGCTGTGGCTCACGCCCAAATGGACCGTGTCGTGGCGGCTGCATTATCTGTGGAACGCGACCAACCACCAGCCGGCCACGTCGCTCGGGCCGGACGTGACGTCGACGCAGGCCGGCCAGGCGATCCACGCGAACTTCGCGACCGAGTACGAAGTGCGCCCCGGCCTGCGGCTCGGGCTCAACGGCTACTGGCTGCGCCAGACCACCGACATGAAGGAAAACGGGCAGGACGTGCCGGGCACGCGCGAGGCCGTGTTCGCGATCGGCCCGGGGGCGATGGTCAGCTTCTCGCAGCAGGATCATCTGATGTTCAACGCGTACTTCGAGACCTATGCGCGGAACCGGCCGCAAGGCACGCGGATGGTGCTGCGGTATGTGCATCACTTTCAGTGACGGGGACGGGGTGTCGTTGAGCGACACCCACGTTCGCGCATCGGCAACATCATCGAAAGCGGTCAATGACCCATGCCCTACCATGCGACAAACGGTGACGGTCCTTCCTCACGGCTGGTATCGACCGAATCGGATTGCGCTCACAACCCCGCTGCCGACTCCACTCGTCGCTTAAGTGCAGTATTCATGGCCTGAAACTGCGCTTGCGTGTCTCGCACGATACCTTCCGTCAACCGCCCGGCAAGCACCCCCGTGAAGCGCTCCGACTGCACGACAAGCGTATGGCTCCCCACCGACGACAGGTGAATACAATGCTCGCCGTCGAAGATCCCCCGGATCCATACGCTACCGCGCCAGCAAAGGCCACTTCCCGGCTGCACAACCAGGACCGTCGGCGTGAACGTCATTGCGTCGGGCCCCGTACCCATGACAATCCGCACCTTCGTTCCCTCCTTGAATTCGCCGTCGACGCGCGTAATGAACGGATTCCAGTCCGCGTATGCCGCGCCATCCGCGACAACGTTCCAGACGTCGGCGCGCGGGCAGTCGACAACGAGCTCGGCCTGCGCGCGCCCGGTTCCATGACAGGCAGCCAGCACCCCGGCAACGCCGAGCACGATGCAACCCATACTCCTGGATATGATCCTTCGGACAGTCATGGCGACCCCTGCGGCTATGTAGTTTCGTCACACTGCGACGTGAGGGTGCAATTGCCCACGTTCGAATGAATGCTGTCGACCGTGTCGGCTGACTCGCAAATAACCTCCGCATGATGACGGGTGTCGTTTAAACGATCGCCCCCTCCACCGCTCACGCGCCGTGAACGTCCTCGTCGATCCGCAGCAGCCGCCCCGCGTTCGCGATCACGATGAACGTGCCGACGTTGTGCAGGATCGCCGCCCACACCGCGCCGAGCATCCCGGTCGCGGCGAGCGCGATCACCGCGAGCGTCCACGCGAGACCGATCGCCGCATTGGTCGTCGCCGTGCGCCGGCATTGGCGGCCGAGGCGGATGCAGGTCGGAATCCGGCGCAGATCGTCGCCCAGCAGCACGACGTCGGCCGACGCGATCGCGATGTCGACGCCGCGCTCGCCCATTGCGATGCTCGTCGAGCCGGCCTTGATCGCCAGCACGTCGTTCAGCCCGTCGCCGACGACGAGCGGATGCAGGCCCGCGCCAATCTCGCGCATCACGTAATCGAGCTTGTCGTGCGGCAGTGCCTGCGCGACCACCGTCTCGATGCCCGTGTCGGCCGCGACCTTGCTGGCCACGCGCTCGAGGTCACCGGTCAACAGGGTCTGCCGCGCAAGGCCCAGCGTCCGCAGTTCGGCTAGCGCGTCGCCTGCATCGGGCCGCAAGGTATCCGCGAAACCGAACCACGCGAGCAGCCGCCCGTCGAGCACGAGGCCGACGATCGGCCCGTCGAATCCCTCGGGGGGTGACGGCAGATCTCCGACATGGTCGGCGAGCAGCGCGGGCCGGCCGAGTGCCGCCGTGCCGTCCGGCGTGTCGGCGACGACGCCGAGCCCGCGCAATTCCCGCGTGCGCTCGAACGGCGCAACGGCAGCGCTGGTCAGGCCGGACGCGGCGGCATCGCGAACGAGCGCGCGGCTCGCCGGATGCGCGCTGCTTGCGCCGAGACGCGCGGCCAGCGCACGCGCCTGCGCACCGTCGACGCCGGGCTGCAGCCACACCTGCCGGACCTGCAATTCCCCGCGGGTGAGCGTGCCCGTCTTGTCGATGACGAGCGAATCGACCTCGGCGATCTTGTCGAGAAATGCGGCATTACGAAACAGGATGCCGTGCCGCGCGCCGACCGCGATCCCGGCAATGGCCGTGGACGGCGCGGCGAGCACCAGCGCGCACGGGCACGCGGCAACGATGACCGCGAGCATCGCCGACGCATTCGCGGACGTGAACCAGACGATCGCCGCGATCAGCAGGACGAGCGCGAGATACGCGCCCATGTGCCGCTCGAGCACCTGCGTGACGGGCGGTTTCGCCTGTTCCGCATGCTGCATCAGCGCAATGATCTTGCCGAGCGTCGAATCCTTGCCGGTGTGCGTGACGTCGATGCGCAGCACGCCATCGAGATTCAATGCGCCGCCGTACACGGTGCTGCCCGCATCGACGTCGTGCGGCACGGATTCGCCGGTGATCGGCCCGTTGTCGACGCTCGACGTACCCGCCACCACCACGCCGTCGACCGGAATGCGCGCGCCGGCCACCACTTCGATGCGATCGCCCGCACGCAGCGCGTCATACGCGACTTCGACCACACTGCCGTCGGTGCCGATACGTCGCACGCGGCCTGCCGTCAGCCGGCCGAGCGCGCGGATCGCCTCCTGCGAGCCGAGCACGCTGCGCTCTTCCAGTGCATGGCCGAAGGTCATCACGATCGGCAGCAGCGCGGCCGTCGTCATGTCGCCGATCGCCCACGCGGCCAGCATCGCGAGCGCGATCAGGCGGTCGGTCACGCCGTGCAGGCTCGGCGCGCGCAGGCTGTGCCACGCACTCGCAAACACGGGCCCCGCGACGATCAGCGACGCGAGCGCGGCGAGCAGTTGCGCGAGCGTGTCGCCGCCGGCCGACAGCATGCGCCATGCGAACGACAGCACGAGCAGGCCGCCCGCGAGCAGCGCCAGCGCGATCTGCCGCGTGATCGTGCGGCGTTCGTCGGTGGACAGCGCGTAGGCCGTCGCTCCGGCGGGCGCGGCGTCCGATTGGGTGGCCGGTTCGGCGAGCGAATTCATCGGGCGTTTCCGGGCAGGATCAGGTTGGAGGTGTCGTGCGGATCGATCGTCGTCACGCGCCCGGCTTTCGACAGCACGCGCTGCACGCGATCGCGATACAGCCGCGCCAGCAGCCCCGGATCGCCGTTCTCGCGGAGCGTCGCGTCGAGCTGCCGGATTTCCAGCGTGTCGGTCTGCGCGGTCGCGACGCGCTCGGCCGCGTGGGCCTGCGCGTCCTGGACGATGCGATCGGCGTCCTGCTGCGCATCCTGGCGCCGCTGTTCGGCGGCGGTCCGGGCTTGCGCGATGGTCCGCTCGGCGACCTGCAGCGACGTCAGCACCGCGTTGAACGCATCGGCGGCCGCACCCGGAAACGCGGGCTGCACGTCGACGCGCGCGACTTCGACGCCGAGCCCCGCGTGCGCCGCGTCGAGGGCGCGCAGGTGCCGCGCGATCGCATCGGCGAGATCGCCGCGCAACCGTTCGCGACGCGCGGCCATCTGACGGTCGGCGGCCAGTTGCTCGGGGCGCGCGACCAGGATCGCGTCGAGATCGCGGGCCGCCGCAACCTCGACGGCCGACGCGGACACGATCCGTTCGAGCGCCGCGTCGAGACGGTCCCGCTGCAGCACGTACGCGTACGGATCGCTGACCCGGTAGTAGAGCACCGCGCTCAACGCGACCGCGCCGCCGTCGCCGGTCAGCACGTAGCCGGAACCGGCGAGCGCATCGGGCAGCCGCGCGACGCCCTGCGCGGGCAGCGCAAGCGCGCGCGGATCGCGGTCGAGCGAGCGGATCCGCTGCTCGAGCACGCGCGCGGCGCCCGGCACGAGCAGGACCGATTCGAACGGCTGCGGCCATGCGATCACGAGTCCGGCGTCCTGGGTGCGCACGAGTACGCCGAAACGCATCACGACCGCGCGGCTGTCCGCCGGAATCCGCCGGATGTTCGAGCCGGCCCACGCGCATGCGGCGAGCACCGCGAGCGCGGCGACGAACCAGAACGACAGGCGCACGGCCTGCGCGCCCGGCCCGAGCGGCGGTGCGGACGGCTCGCTCATCGCGCGGCCCTGTGCGCCTTCGGCGCCGGCGGTGCCTGCGCCGCCGTGTCGGCGGGGCCCTGCACGAGCACGCGGAACGGTGCGGCGTCGGTGCGCAGGATCAGGTTCGTATTGGTGCCGACCACCGCGTTCAGCGTGTCGAGCGAACGCAGCATCGTGTACAGGTGCGGGTTGCCCGCATAGCTCTTGCCGTAGATGTCGGCCGCGTCCTTGCGCGATTGCGCTTCGATGCCGGCCGCCTTCACGTTCGCATCGGCCAGCGCGATGCGCGCGTCGCGCTCGGCGTCCGAGCGGATCTGTGCGGCCTCGCGATTGCCGTCGGCGGTACGCTGCGCGGCCACGGTCTCGCGTTCGGCGCTCATCCGGTCGACCGTCGCGGCGAGCGTGACGGCCGGCAGCGTGAGCCGTTCGAGCCCCACCTGGGCGACGCGCACGCCGTACGCCGCATAGAGCTGCGCGTCGATCTGCCGGCGCAGTGCATCTTCGAATTCGCCGATCTTCACCTGGGCCGGATCGGTGTTCACGAGCGACGCGAGATCGTACCCGGCGGACGTCGTCTGCAGCGCGGAGCCGACGAGCGAGCGGATCTGCCGCGCGGCTTCGTCCGGCTCGTTGCCGACCGCGCGCATGAAGCGCCCGATGTCGCGCCCATCGGCCGGCACGCGCCATGCGACGTACGCCTCGACGATGATGCGCAGCCCGTCGCGGGTGCCGACGTCCTGCAGGCCGCTCGACGTGGTGTGCAGGCGCAGGTCGACGGGCGTCACCGCATCGATCGGCGCGGGCAGGCGCCACGCGAGCCCGGGTTCGAGCAACACCCGCACGGGCCGCCCGAAGCGCGTGACCACCGACGCCTCGCCGGCACGCACCTGCACGAAGCTCGCGACCGCGAGCGCGACGAGCACGCACAGCACCGCGACGGCCACGCGCAGGCGAAACGCGCCGGGCGGCTGCGGCGCACCGTGGTGCGCGTGATGAGGGTGGCCGTGGCCATGGCCGTGGTGCGCATGGTCATGCGCGTGCGAATGAAACAGACTCACGTTGTCGCCCCGGGTGCGGCGTCGTCCGCGTGCGGTGCGGCGGCACGGCTTGCCGCCGTGTTGCGCCGCCCGCACGGATGACGCCGCGACATGTCAATGGATGCCGGCCAGATCGCCGGCAGGAGTATTGCGAAGATCGACGGTCGCCCGCGTGCCGTCGGCAAGCCGGTCGTCGATGATCGTCATGCGCGCATTGCGCAGGCCGCGTTGCAGCCGGTCGAGGTAATACTCGAACGGAAACGCGGGGCCGCCGAGCCGGTACGCGACCAGGTCGGCGTCGAAATCGATCTGCTGCACACGCGCCGACGACACCGTGTCGCCGGCCTGCGCTTCGGCGTGCGCGACCCGTTCGAGCGCCTGCTGCTGCGCATTGCCGAGCAGGCCGGCCGCGAAGCCGCGTGCCTGCGCGACACTGCCCTGCGCGCGGATCTGCGCGGCCTGCACGTCGTGGAAGGCGGCCGCCGCACCGGTCGGCGGATGCACGCTCTCGATCACGACCGCGATCACGTCGACGCCGCTTTGCAACCGGTCGAGCTGCTGCTGGATCGCGTGCTTCAACTGATCGGCCATCGCGGCCTGATTGGTTTCGAGCAGCGATTCGAGCGTATGCGACGCGAGGTAATGCACGAGTTCGCGATTGGCGCTCGTACGGACCGTGCTTTCCGGGTCGATCGTGCGATAGAGCGCCGCGCGCGCGTCGGCATCGGTCAGGCCGAGCCGGTAGTCGACCCGCACGTCCGCGTTGACGATCTGGAAGTTCTGGCGGTCGCCGTTCGCGCCCGCGATCACCTGGGTGGTTTCCCATGGATGCGGCACATCCCACAAGCGGTCGAGGCGTTCGGGCGTCGGGCCGTCGGCCGGCACGGGCGTCGTATCGGCGCTGCCGTCGTTCGCACTGCCCGCGATCGCGACCTGGTGCACCGCGCCGTTGTCGACGATGCGCGCGCGCCCGAACGGCCAGGGCAAACCGACGTGCAGCCCCGGCTGCCAGACCGCGACCGGCGCGCCGAAGCGCTCATAGACCGCGCGCTGCTCCGGGTTCAGCACGACGACGGCGGTGAGCAGCCATGCGCACGCAACGGTGGCCGCAAGCGCGCCGGGCAGCAACCGTACGAAGCTGCGCCAGCCCCAGCTCTGCCGCAGGTCGATGCCGTAACGATGGCGCAGTTCCGCGCCGAGCGACGCGAACGGCGACGGGCGCCGGCTCAGCAGCCCGGCGATCGCGCTGGTCGGCACGACGGCACCGCGCGGCACCGCAAACCACGACAGCACGCCGCGCAAGGCCAGTTCGGCGGCGACGGCCGCATTGAGCAGCGCGGCCGCCTGCACGAGCCTGTCGGCCGTGCGGTGCCGGAACGCGAACCACGCGGCGGCCAGCACACCCGCGAGCGCGGTGACGAGCGCCACGCGCAGCACCCGCGTGAGTGACGCGGACACCGCCGAACGACTGGCGGCCGCCGCATGATGGCGTTCGGCGACGAGTGTCAGAAAGGCGAGGACGATGCATGCGGCGCCGGCCGCAAGCGTGGGTTCGGGCGCTGCCATCGCGCGAACCAGCAACGCGGGAGACGGCGGCTGCCACGCGAGCGCGGCAAGCGCGACGGAGAGCACCCCGCCTCCGGCAACGGCCCACGGCCGCCAGTCGATCGCGGCGGCGATCGCCGGCCACGGGTTGGCGTCGTGTTCCGGCTCGTGCTTGCGGCTGAATGCATCGCGCAGCCAGTCGCCGAGCAGCGTGGCGGCCGATATGTCGGGAGGATGGCGGCGTGCGCGGCCGGCGAGCAGCACGCCGATCGCGACGACGAGTACGTTGCACCAGGCGCTGGCAAGCGGCGCGCACCAGCGCAGGTCGGCGGGCAGGAAGTCGACCGCGCCCAGCGCGCCGAGCGTGGCGACCAGCAACGCGGCGGCGCCTGCGACCGGCGCGACTGCGTCGCGGCCGGCCGGGTTGCCGGGAATGTCGTCGTTGCCTTCCGCCTGTTGCCCCATCGGGGATTCCTTACGTACGCGTTACAGGATGCGCAGGAGTCCGTGCGGAATGCTGCGAGCGGCAATGTAGCGCGGCGGATGATGAAACTCAAGGCATCGATGCGATTGGCTCGGCGGATGAGACAGTCGTGTGGGTGGAACCTTTCCGACACATTACGCGCAACGTGCGCAGCCGATATCCGGCGCGGCGCATCGTCCGGGATTCAGATGAGATGCCGGCCCGCGGCCGACTCGATCGCCAGCATGCGGGCATGCGGAGGGGGCCGCTCGTCGGCCCCCTACTTCGCCGCCTGCGCCGCCGGCGTGAACGAGCACTTCGGATCGTTCTTGCCCCGCGCCGAACAGCACTCGAGCAGGTCGCTCACCGACTTCACGTTGGCCGCGTTCCATTCGTCGCGGCTGCGGTTGTTGTCGATCGGCATCCAGTGCGTCAGCGGATAACTGCTCGCCAGCTGGTTGCTGCCTTTCGGCGGCGGCAGCAACCCGGCGGCGAGCGGCACGTAGATCTTGCAACTGTTCTGGTCGCCGATCCGGTGGCAGCCGATGCAGGTGTTGCCGGGCGTGCTGATCGCGTGCGACGTCCATGACGCGAAGTCGGCACCGAGATTGACGTACTTGCCCCACGGATCGGTCGGCACGCGGTTCCACACCTGCCCGATCCACGGGCTGTACATGACCGGGCTCGCGTCGTGGCACGACACGCAGCGCTTCGTCGCGGTCGCAGCCGGCTTCCACCAGAACTCCGCGGCCGACGGCCGACCGGGCGGCGGTGTCTTCTCGTTCGGCGGCGGCACGCGCGACGCGTCCATGCCGCCCGTGCCACCCTTGTCCGCATGAAACCAGCAGGTCTTGCCGTTGCGCACGTGGTGCAGCACGATGTCGACTTCGTCGTAATACGGGCTGCGGTTCTCGCGGATCTGCTTGCGGCGGCAAAACGCCGAGATCTGCGTGTCGCCGTGAGACAGGTCGAGGATCTTCGAGTAAGGCGTGCATTGCCCGGAGGTCGGCGCGTCGTACGGCAATAGCGCCGGGCGATCGCAGGTCATGTGTGCCGTGTACCGCGCGGGCACGCTGCCGTTGACGGTAATCGGCACGTCCGTACCGCTGTTGCAGTCGAACGCGGGAATCTCGCCGATTTCGTCGGTGCACTGCTGCGCGTACTCGTGCAGGGAGGCATCGGCGCCTTCCGCGGCAAACGAGGCGGGCGCGGCCAGCAGCATCGCCAGCGCCGCGATGCAGGTCCTGATCGTCATGCCGCCTCCTTCGTGTAGCGCATCGCCACCTTGCGAATGGCCTCGATGTATTTGACGTAGCCGGTGCAACGGCACACGTTGCCGCCCACCCACGTCTCGATCATCGCGTCCAGTTCGGCGGCATGCACCGGCTGCGCGCGCAGATGATCGAGCATCGCGGTCGCGGCCATCAGGAATCCCGACGCGCAATATCCGCACTGGAATGCAAACGATTCGAGAAAACTCTGCTGCAGCGGCGACAGCGTGCCGCCCTGCGCGAGCCCCTCGATCGTGTACACGTGCATGCCGGCCATCGCGCTGACCGGCGTCGAGCACGACAGCGTCTTTTCCATCGGCGCATCGGGCGTGTTGCGCACGCCGACCGTGCACGCTCGGCACACGCCGATGCCGCAGCACAGCTTCGTGCCCGTCAGGTCCTGTCGTTCGTGCAGGAAGTCGATGAGGTTCATGTCGGCGTCGGCGGCGGCTGCCTCGACGGGCTGGCCATTCACGACCATGCGGACCGGATCGCTCATTGCAGTGCCTCCCGAATCTTGTCCGGCGTCACCGGCGTGACCCTGAACCGTTTCCCCGTCGCCATCGCCAGCGCATTGAGCAGCGCCGGCGCAATCGGGCACATCACCGCTTCCGCGATGCCGCGCGCGTTCGCGGGGTCGTTGCCGGGCGGCGGCAGCGCGATCAGTTCCTGTTCGGGAATGTCGGGCAGGCGCGTCACCTCGTAGCGGTCGAGGTTCCATCTGCCGCCGCCCGGCCCGTCGGGGCCGAGCGGACACGTCTCGGTCAGCACGTTGCCGATCCCCATCGCGACCGCGCCCTGCGACTGTCCTTCGACGAGCTCCGGCGACAGCTGCCGTCCGACGCTCACCGCCGACACCACGCGCTCGACCTTCACGCGCCCGTTCGCCGGATCGACGGACACGCCGACGAGCGACGCCGATGGCGCATAGGTCGTGCGCCCGTAAAGGCTCGTGTCGACCGGCGGCGCCTGCAGCGTGCGGTACAACGGCGTCAGGAAGTAGGGATCGAGGCCGACCGCCACATAGTCGTAGTCGATTTGCGCACTGCCCGACGCGAACGGATAGGTGCCCTTCCAGAAGTAGCCGGCATAGCTCGCATGCACGGCCGCCACCGTCTGCAGGCCCAGCTTCGTGATGGTGCCGAGCAGCGCCGGCCACGAAATCGGCGCGAGGCCGTTCGCGACGAGCGCACCATTGGCCCAGCGCACGTCCTCGGCCCGCACGGGCACGCCCCACCACGCACGGGCAGCCGGCAGCACGCTTTGCAGGAACAAGGCCTGTGCCGCCCCCTTCACCGCGTGATACTGGTGAAAGGCACCAAGACAGGCGCTCGACGAACCGTACGTGTAGCGCACCGTCTTCGGGTTGGCCGACGGGTTGCTCGAACGCGTGAGCCCGAGCGCATTGAACGGGCCGATCTCGCTCATGGCGATGGTCTGCGCGTTCTGCCCGAGAAATTCGGCCGGTGCGAGACCCAGCGTCGTGGCCGCGCCGTTACCCATGTCGGTGTACGGCGTGACCACGCGCAGCCGGCTGTCGGGCAGGATCTGCACCATCCCGAACATACCGTCTCCGGAGGTGCCGTATGCCTCGTTCGCCATCGCGAGTCCAACGCCGTAGCGGAGATGGCGCGCACTGCGTTCCGCGCGGGTGCGCTCGCGTTCGCGCCACAACGGGTGCTGTTCGAGCCGGTCGAGCAGCGCGTCGAGCTGCAGGTCGAACAGGATCGGCGCACCCGTGATCGCGCGCCCCTTGCCGAGCCCGGGCGTGCTGCCGAGAAAATTGGCGCGACGGATCGCGAACGGCGAGAGCCCGAGCCGGCGCGCGGCCTCGTCCATCAGCGTCTCGACCGCCATGAACGCCTGCGGGCCGCCGAAGCCGCGCTGCGATCCGCCGAACACTTCCCGCGTGTAAGTCGAGGCCGCCTGCGCGCGTGCACGCGGAATCTCGTAGCAGCTCATCGCGCTCAGCGCGGCGAGCTGCGCGACGTACGGCGACAGGTTCTTCTTGCCGCCGCCGTTCATCAGGAAATCGCACGTGATCGCTTCGAGCTTGCCGCGCCGGTTGAACCACAGCGATTCGGAGAACTGCGTTTCGCAGCGCTTCAACCCGACCTGGAACTGCTCGTAGCGCGACTGCTGCCAGCGTAGCGCGCCCTTCGCGAACGGCGCCGCGAGCGCGAGATAGAGCGGGAAATAGGACTTGTCGCGCCCGCCGAAGCCACCGCCCGGATAGCACGCGATGACGTGTGCCTCCTTGACCGAGACGTCGCTACCCTGGAACAGCCCGAGCGCGCCGGTCGCATCGTCGTTCGCCGACTGCGTGCCGAGCACGAGGCTCATTTTCGCGGCGGACGGGTCGTACCATGCGAGCCCGGCTTCGGGCTCCATGAACATCGGGTCCATCGCCGGGGTCTCGAATCCTTCGTTGCCGGTCGCGCGCACGCCGATCCACGCGCCTGCGGCCGCGTTGCGGGCAATCGTCGCGTCGATGTTGGCGACCGCCTCCTCGCGTTCCTTCAGGTATTCGGCGGTCGGCTTGCCGTTGCTGTCGGCCTGGTATTTGTCGACGTAGTTGAAGCCGCGTTCGTCGTCGCGCACGTAGATGGTCACGGGGGAAAACGGAACGGCCTGCGCGGCCGTCGGGCGCTTGACCGGCGCGCCGTAACGGATCACGCCGCGGTTGAAATCGAGCAGCTTCTTCGCGCGACGATAGACGTCGAAGTTCTCGAAGACCAGCAGCGCGGCCGGTTGTCCATAGCAATCCGCCGCGTGGCCGGTGCGCGCGAGCCAGTAGATGTCCTGGTTCGCGATCGGATCGGCCTCGGGTGCCAGCGGAATCCGTCGCGCACTCAGCAACGCGTTGTCGACGACGGCGATCGGCCGCAATTCGGCCGGCAGCACCCCGAGGTCGTAGCCTTCGTACACGGCGTCGACCCGATCGCACCGCAACGCATAGAGCCAGTTCTCCTGCTGCGGCCAGCCGATGAAGTCGCGCGACTTGAAGTCGCGTGCGTAGATCTTCTGGCCCGTGACCTTCGGGATGCCGTCGATCCGCCAGCGCGCCTTGCCGGGCACCGGCGCCCAGCCCGGCCCGGCCGCGTCGTCGTCCGCCTGCCCGGCCGCGCCGAGCGCCAGCGCCGGCAAATGGGTGATCGAGATCGCGACGAGCGCGCCGCTCCCGGCCAGCTTCAGAAACGTCCGGCGTGTCACAGGCACATCGATGGCCATGCTGGGTCCCTCGTTCGAATAGTCGTGCCGGCACCGCCGACGCGCGACACGCCACCGGCCGTGTGCGGGCCGCTTCGCGTGTGCTTCGTCGTGCGGGATGTCGGTGCGGAAACGGTCTTGCGGACGCGCTCGCGCGTCGGCGCTCAGGAATCGGGGGGAAGCGGACCAGGGAACGTGCGCGGCGGATTCGCGCGCGCGCCGCGGGCTCGCGGATGCCTGCTGGATGAAGCGTCAGGCCGCCTGCTTGCCATTGCTTGCTTGTTCATGTTTCCCCCGGCCTTGATCGTGCGTGACTGGCCTGTTTTCCGTATTGTCGGGCAGTCTCTTGATTTTCAAGTGCTCTTCTTCGGCATTTCCGGCACGTGTAACGTTTGCGTCGTAAGTGCCGTGATGCACGCATGATTTTGAATAATGTAGAAATTCGGGCCGGGTATTTCAAGGAGATTTTCAGCTGGCGCGCATGGCGCCGGCGTGCGGGCGATGCCCCATCGCGCAGCGCCGGTCGGGCCCTGCCCGACGGCGCGGCTCGAGTGACGACACGCATTGCGCGAATCGCTTTCTTGAGCGCTGTTTTCCCGCGGTGCGCAAAAAAAGAACGAGAAGCAATTGCAATGGATAACGAAGTAAACAATCCCGCGGATCGTTGCCGTCATTCAATATCAGGCAATGTATTGCCGTGCCGTTGCATTCAAGCGCACAACGCGATGCCGGCAAACTTCGCCGGCATTCAGGTTAGCAGTAGGGGGCCACCCGCGCGGGCGGTGGACTACGGCTTGATCCATGGCCGACCATGGGTCCAGGATGCCTTGACGCCGCTATGGTCAACCTGTCTCGCGGCGCCGCCTGGGGAGGGAGCCTCCATGAAGCCTGTTACCGTGCCGGCCGCCCGGGGGTGGCCGGCCGGCACGCAAAACCTCGATCGACGAAACCGGCGCGACGCCGGCGCGCCGCTCACTGCCCGATGCCCACGAACGTCGGCAGCAGCACGCGATAGACGTGGATCATCGCCGGCCCGAGCAGCACCACCATCAACGCGGGGAAAATGCAGAAGATCAGCGGGAACAGCAGCTTCAGCGCGATCTTCGCGGCCCGCTCTTCCGCGCGCATCCGCCGCCGCGTGCGCAGCATGTCGGACAGCACGCGCAGCGATTCGCTGATGCTCGTGCCGAAGCGATCGGCCTGGATCAGCATCGCGCAGAACGATTCGATGTCCTCCACACCGGTACGCAGCGCGAGATTGCGCAGCGCCGTTTCCTTCGTGAAGCCGGAGCGCATCTCGAGCAGCAGCAGGTCGAGTTCGCTCGCGACCACCTCGCTGCTGAACCGCAGCTCCTCGCTCACCTTCATCAGCGCCGCATCGAGCCCGAGCCCCGCTTCGACGCATACGGTCAGCAGGTCGAGCGCGTCCGGGAAATCCTCGAAGATCTTCTGCTGGCGCACCTTGACCCGCTGCGACAGCACGATGTTCGGAATGTAGTAGCCGATCCCGGCGAGCGCGACGAGGATCGCCGACAGGATCGCGCGTTCGTCGCCGAGCGACGTCGGGAGCAGCACCAGCAGCACCGCGCACGGCAGCCCGAGCGCGAGCGCCGTCTTCGCGGTGAAGTACAGCGCGGCCGCGCTCTGGTTGCGCCAGCCGGCATTCATGAGCCGGATGCGCAGCGGCGAATTCTCCCAGCCCTCCTTCGGCACCGACAGCTTCGAGATCGGCGTGGACAGCTCGACCAGCTTCGCGACCCAGCGCGACGCCAGGTCGTCGCCGTCTCCCGTGCCCGCCGCGCCCGTCGCGCCCGCCCCGGCCCCGCCCGCCTGCTGGAGCCGGCGCTGGATGCTACGCGGTGCGAACAGCAGCATCGCGACGAGCACGCCGCCGGCCACGAAGATGAACAAGCCGCCCAGCATCACGGCCTGGACCACGCTCAGATTTTGCATGACAGCCTCGCAATGGTTCGTTATACGGCTCGCGCGTCAGACGCGAATGCGGACGATACGGCGGATCCAGAACAGCCCGAACAACATCGACACCAACATCCCGCCGACCATCCTGATCCCCGCCGGATCCTCCCACAGCACGGACAGAAATTCGCGGTTCAGCAGCGCCATCACCGCGGCCGTGCCGAACGGCAGCAGCCCGAGAATCCATGCCGACAGGCGGCCTTCGGCCGACAGCACGCGCACCTTGTCGAACAGCTTGAAGCGCTCGCGGATCAGCGCGGAGATACAGTCGAGCAGCTCGGCCAGGTTGCCGCCCGTCTCACGCTGGATCAGCACCGCGATCACGAAGTAGCGCAGGTCCTGCACCGGCACGCGCGTCGCGAGGTTCATCAGCGCATCGTGCAGCGACACGCCGTAGTTCACTTCGTCGAACGTGATGCGGAACTCGCCGCCCATCGGATCGGGAAACTCGTCGCCGACCATCCCGAGCGTGCTCGTGAACGAATGACCGGAACGCAGCGCGCGCGAGATCATGTCGCAGATGTCCGGCAACTGCCGCTCGAGCTTGCGCATCCGCTTCCCGCGGCAGCGCATCACGTACATCATCGGCAGGCATCCGGCGAACACCGCGACCGGCAGCGCCGCGAGCTGCGGCAACGTCGCGACGCTCAGCGCAAACCAGGCGAACGCCGCGAACACCGCGCTGAGCACGATCAGCTTCGGCAGCGTCCAGTCGAGGCCCGACTGCTGGATCACGAGATCGAGCCGGTGCACGCGCGGCACGCGCAGCAGCAGCCGGTCGAACGGCTTCGATTCGTCGAGCATCCGCTTCTTCAGGATCGACAGCCGTTCCTGCTGGACGTTGCCGCCCGCCGACATCGAGCGGATGCGCGCCTCGATCCGGCGCGCGGCCGTACCGTGCCGCGCGTTCCACCATTGATAACCCCCTTCGATCGCGAGTACGACCGCGACGAAGGTGAGAATCACAAAACCATAAAAGATCGTGTTCATGAAGCCTCCCCGGTAGCGAACGGCGCCCTGTCGTCAGTTCGTCTCGTACCGCTGAGACGGGTCGTACAGCGAATCCGGCAGGTTGATGCCGAATGCCTGCAGCCGCTCGGCGAACTTCGGCCGCACGCCCGTCGCGCAGAAGTGGCCGCGTACCGTGCCGTCGCGGTCCACGCCCGTGCGCTTGAACGTGAAGATCTCCTGCATGTTGATGATGTCGCCTTCCATCCCGGTGAGTTCCTGGATGCTGACGATCTTGCGCCTGCCGTCGGTCAGCCGCGCGGCCTGCACGACCACCGAGATCGCCGACGCGATCTGCTGGCGCATCGTCTTCGGCGGCAGCGTCAGGCCGGAGACGCTGATCATGTTCTCGAGCCGCGTCAGCGCGTCGCGCGGGGTGTTCGCGTGGATCGTCGCGAGCGAGCCTTCGTGGCCGGTGTTCATCGCGTTGAGCATGTCGAGCGCTTCGGCGCCGCGCACTTCGCCGAGGATGATCCGGTCCGGGCGCATCCGCAGCGCGTTGCGCACCAGCGTGCGCTGCGTGATCTCGCCCTTGCCCTCGATGTTCGGCGGGCGGGTTTCGAGCCGCAGCACGTGCGGCTGCTGCAGTTGCAGCTCGGCGGCATCCTCGATCGTCACGATCCGCTCGTTGCGCGGAATGTAGCCGGACAGGATGTTGAGCAACGTCGTCTTGCCGCTGCCGGTGCCGCCCGACACCAGCACGTTCACCTTCGCGCGCGACAGCGCGTCGAGCAGCTCGGCCATCGGCGGCGTCAGGCTGTGGTAACGCACGAGGTCGTCCATCTTCAGCGGGTTGACCGCGAAACGCCGGATCGACATCAGCGGCCCGTCGATCGCGGACGGCGGGATGATCGCGTTCACGCGCGAGCCGTCGGGCAGCCGCGCATCGACCATCGGGCTCGATTCGTCGATGCGGCGCCCGACGCGCGACACGATCTTCTCGATCACCTTCATCAGGTGCGCGTCGTCGTAGAACGTCACGTCGGTCAGTTCGAGCTGGCCGAAGCGCTCGACATAGACCTGCCGGTACGTGTTCACGAGGATGTCGGAAATGGTCGGATCGCGCAGCAGCGCTTCGAGCGGGCCGAAGCCGAACATCTCGTCGTACACGTCGATCGCGAGCTGCCGCCGCTCGATGTCGTTCGCCGGCAGCCGCTCCTCGTCGAGGATGCGCGTGATCAGCAGGCCAATCTCCATGCGGACCGATTCCTGCGGCATCCGCGACAGGCGCTCGAGCTCGACGCGTTCGAGCACGGCCAGGTGGATTTCACGGCGCAGTTTCTGGTATGCGTCGCGCACCGACGAATGCGCCGGGCCGGCCGGTTCGCTGCCTGCCGCCAGCGGCTGGGCCCGCTGCAAGGACATCTGTTCGCGCAATGACATGATGGTTCCCCGAAAGATTTACATGGACTTGAGCTTCGGCGTGGCCTTGCGGCCGAACAGCCGGGACATCAGCGGTTCGCTGTGCGTCGCGTCGTGCCCCGCGCGCACCGCCCCTTCGACGAGTTGCTTCGCATACCCTTGCACCGCACGGACGACCCCCGTGCCGCGCGCGACCCGCGACACCGGATGGCCCTGGTTGATCGCTTCGAGCACGGTATCGGCGTCGTCGGGAATCGTGCAGGCCGCCTTCAGGCCGAGCACTTCCTCGAGCGCGGTGCGGGTCCGGTCGCTCGTGCGCGTCGCACGGTTCAGGACGAGCCGCATCTGGTCGGTCGAGTAGCCGAGCGACACGAGAATCTCCAGCAGCCGGCGGCCGGCGCGCACGTGCGGCATCGTGGGCTGAAGCACGAGCTGGATCTGGTCGCTGCGATCCAGCGCGACCATCGACAGCGGATTGATGCAGACGCCGACGTCGAAGATCACGAAGTCGTAGCGCGGCGCGGCGACGCCCAGGATCCATTCGAGCGCGTCCTCGCGCATCTCGGCGGCCTTGACCGGGTCGCCCGCGCCCGCGAGCACGTGGAAGTTCTCCGTCACGTGCGCGACGCTCGCGTCGAGGAACGCGCTGTCGAGCCGTTCGATCTGCGCGCACAGCTGCGGCAGCGTCGACGGCGGAGTCTCGTCGCTGACGAGGAACGCCGCGTCGGCGAACTGCTGGTTCAGGTCGATCAGCAGCACGCGCCGCTTGAAGCCTTCGGCGATCTCGAACGCGAGGTTGCTGGCCGCGAAGCTCGTGCCGGCCCCACCCTTGCACGACATGAACGACACGATCCGCGTATCGTCGGTGTCGCGCCGCGTGCTTTGCGCGGCCGCCCGTTCGAGCGCGTTGCCGAGCGCCTGCGGATCGAGCGGCCATTGCAGCACGTCGCGCGTGCCCGCACGCATCGCGTCGAGCAGCATGTGCGGCGACGTGTCCGCCGTCACGAGGATGCAGGTCAGGCCCGCGTGCGCGCGGCAGATGCGCTCGATCGCCGACAGCTCGGACGGTTCGAGCGACGTGCCGTCGACCAGCAGGATGTCGAACGCGTCGAGCCCGTCGGTGCGATGTTCGATCTGCGACGGCCGGCCGGTCGCACGCGTCGCGCGATAGCGTCCGCAGTCGGCGACGAGGCGCGCGATCTGCGAGAGTCGCGCGGTGTCGTCGGAAGCTACGAGGATGTTGATCATGTCGTGTGCCTCGCCTGTTCGTTCAGTTGCAGTTGGCGCCGCCGGTCGCGGAAGTCAGGCTCTCGCGCGGCAGTGTCGTCGCGAACGGCGGCATTCTCACCGTGACGTTCACGAACGGGATCATCGTCTTGACCGTGACGTTCGTGACGCTGACGGTCACGAACGCACACGAATTCACGTCACAACTGGCGGGTGAGTAGTTCACCGACACGTTCGCGTTCGACAGCAGCGGCAACAGCGATCTCACCCGCTTCACGACGCCGGCCGCATTCACGTCGCAGACCACCGCCGTGCGCGCGCCCAGGCGCACGGCTTCGCTCGCGGTGCTCCAGTAGAACAGCACGCGGCCGAATTCGAAGATGCCGATCAGCAGCATGATCAGCACCGACGCGATCAGCGCGAACTCGACGATCGCGGCGCCGCGTTGGGCACGCCGGCGCGACGGGGGGGCATGGCGCGCGTTCATGACACTTGCCTCATCACGGTGACGATGTTGTTGAAGGTGATCGACGGCAGCCCCGGGAACGCGGGGATCGGCTGGTACTTGTAGCCCTTGATCTTCACTTCGACGACGTTGATCGCGCCCGTCGCCGTGCCGCCTGACGCGTTGTTGTTCGCATCGTAGGTCGGCAGGTTCGCGAACTGCGACGGGTCGGACTGGTCGCTGCAGCCGGTCGTGCGCTGCGCGTCGCAGATCGTCACCATCGACGTCGTGAGCCCCGGCACCAGCTCGGTGCCGGAAGCCCCGCACGTCGTGCTGCCGTAGACGACGAGGCACTGTGCCGCCGACACCGGATACGCGCTGTCGGTCGGCAACCAGACCGACAGGTAGCGCGCCGCGTCGCGCGTCGCCTTGGTCAGCGTCTCGAACTGGTAGATCGCGCGGCCGAACTCGGCCACGCCGGTGGCGAGCATGATCATCGGCATCAGCACGAGCGCGAACTCGACGGCGACGGCGCCACGGGTGCGCGAACGGCGAATCGGAGGCTTTTTCATGATCGTCTCCCGCTATTGAACGAGCATCGGAACCTGGGTCCCGGACGCGCTGCCGCTGCCGGGCAAGCCGTGCGTCGCGCACGGGTTGTTGCCGGAGACCGACGAGCCGAGGTATTCGAGGTGCGCGACGATCGCGCCGCTGCCTGCGCTGAACGGAAGCGGATCGAGCATCAGCACGCAATCCCACTGCGTGACGTGCACCTTGCCGCTGTTCCCCTTCAGCGTCGAACAGTCGCCCTCCGGGGCGAGCGCGACGCGGCGGTCGCCACCGAAGGTCTGGTAGTTGCTCGCCGTGGCCGTGCCGTTGGTCGAGATCCCGCTGCCCGAAGGCGGCGCGCCGTCGCCCTGGTAGGCCTTGAAGGTCGTGCGATCGGTAACGAACTGCGTGTAGGCATCGCCCTTGATACCGGCCGTTCCCGGGGGCCCGTAGTTCGGCCCGACGTAGGCGTAGCCGGTGAAATCAGGCTGGCCGCTCGACCCGTTCGCGCCATTCGTATAGATACCGAAGCGCGTATTCCAGGCGCGCAGCGACGCCGACTTCAGGCCCGTGGTGCTGAGGTCCGGCGGGCTCGTGATGTTGCAGGTGTTGCCCGACAGCTCGCTCGCGAGGGTGGGTTCGTTCGTCGAGCCGTCGAGCGCCGCCCAGCCGAAGTTGCCGGGCCCGTAGGTCGACGACGACCCGGACGGCGACGAGATCCAGTCGCCGACCTTGTACGCCGGCGAGCCCGTCGTGCGGCAAACGAACACCGGAATCGCACAGGTCGTCTGCCCGCCGCCGACGGTTGCGATCGCGCTGGCCGACACTTCCGCCGCGTTCGCGAGCTTCGTGCCCGGCAGCACGTTCAGCACCTCGATGAACCAGTGCGCGATGTTGCTCAGCGTCGCGGTGCACTGCACGTACTTGATGTTCGCCGGCGTCGTCACCGCGTTCTTCGCCAGGAACGGATTGGTCAGCGAATCGCTGAACGTGACGTTCGCGTTCGTCGACATCTGCACCGACTTGTTCTGGAAAAACACGAAGTTCAGGTGGCCGGCGGCGATGCCGTCCGCCTCGGCCACCGACAGGCTGATGGCCGAAGTCAGGTCACGCGCAGCCGACAGCGCGCAGGCATCGGCGCTGTTCTGCAGTTCGCTGCGCGTGACGTACAGCTTGCCGAGATCCAGCGCGAGACCGACGAACCCGATCATCACCGCCAGTGCGAGACCGACGATGATCGCGACGGCACCGCGCTGGCGATGCAGGCTGCGACGCATGACTTTCGGATGGCGAGCTGCGCTGTTCATGGCGTTCTCCCTGAGCGTGCCGTCGTTACTGGGTGGCCTTGCCGATGCCGATCACGAACGCATTGGCGGGCGGCACGGTTTGCTTGAACGACTTGTCGTAGTTGTCGAGCGCGGCCGCGGCGGCGGCGCCGTCGACCCCCGGCGCCGACACCGAGGCCGCGTGCTCGGCGGCATGCGGGTCGATGATCTGGGCCTGGGTCACGGCGCGGACCGAATCGCCGAAGCGGGTGTCCCACACCGGGGTCGACGACATGCAGCCGGCAAGCGCGAACGCGAGCGGTGCGGCGAGCGCCACGCGGCGCACGATGACGAGGTAGGCGGATTTCATGAGCGTCCCCTTGGATGGCTTCAACGATCGGTGGATTCGGGTGCCGCGCTCACGCGCACGACCTGCTGCGCATGGGCCGCCGCCGGTGTCCGGCGCTTCGGCTGCGCCGCCGGCTGGGCCGGCGTGTCGGGGCCGGCCGCCGCGAGGCGCGCGGCGGCGGCTTCGATACGCGCAATGCGGGCCGCGCTGGCGGTATCGTGCTGCGATACGGCGGCCGCCGCGGGTGCAGGCGTCTTCTGCGGCTCGGCCGGCGCCGGCGGCTGCGCGTCCACGCCCTGCGGCGCGCGCGGTGCGGGCAGCGCGGCAGCCGGGCCGGCGGGCGCGTCCGATTGCGGTGCCGGTGCCGGTGCGGGGGCCGGTGCCTGGGCCGGGGTCTGTGGTGCGGCTGCCGCGCCGTTCGCCGGTTGCGCACCATGCTTGCGGAGGCCACCGCGGCCTTCCATGTTGCCCGTCGCATACACGTCGATTTCGTTCGGCTTCGTGAAGCTGTCGGTCGGCAGCGGCACGTCGGCGGTCTGCAGCGGCTTCACCAGGTGCGGCGTGATCACGAAGATCAGTTCGGTGCGGTCCTGCTGGAACGATGTACTGCGGAGCAGCGCGCCGAGCACCGGAATTTCGCCGACACCCGGGAGCGCCTTCAGCGCACCGGTCCCGTTGTCCTTGATCAGCCCGCCGATCGCGAACGTTTCGCCGTCGCCCATCTGCACCGTCGTCGATGCGCGCCGCGTCGTGATCAGCGGCAGGATCGACGTGCCGCCGATGTTGGACGCGCTCAGCGTGACGCCCGTCTGCGACAGCTCCGACACTTCCGGCGCGACCTTCAGGCTGATCCGGCCATTACCCAGCACGGTCGGCGTGAACTTCAGCGCGACGCCGAATTCCTCTTCCTGCAGCGTGATCGACGAGACGCCGTTGCTGCCGCTCTGCGGGATCGGGATGAAGATCTTGCCGCCCGCGAGGAACGTCGCTTCCTGGCCGCTGATCGTCACGAGATTCGGCTCCGCGAGGATCTTGACGAGGTTGTCGGTGTTCTGCGCGTCGGCCGCGAGGTTGAACGGCTTGTTGTTCGCCTTGCTGAAAGCGATCCCGGTCGCGACGCCCGCGAGCAGGTTGCTGACCAGCGCACCGCTCCACGAACCGAACCCGCCCTGGATGTTGAGCGCGCTGCCCATCTGGTTGATCAGCGTCTTCGACACCTCGGCCACCTTCACCTCGAGCATCACCTGCTGCGGCGACGTGACGTTCAGCATGTTGAGCACGCCGCCGCCCGCCTTGCCGCCGCCGGCCGGATCGCCCGCGCTGTCGCCGTACGCACGGGCGATCTGCACGGCCTGCTGCGCGGCCATCGAGCTCGACACGGTGCCGGCCAGCACGATCGTGCCGGCGGCGGTCGACACATGGATGTCGCGCTCGCCCGGCATCAGCTGCGTCAGCGACGCCTGCAGGCCGCCGGCATCCGCGCCGACCGCGACGTCGATCACGCGGCAAGCGCCGCTCTTGCCCTGCACGATCATGTTGGTCGTGCCGACCGCGAGCCCGAGGATGTACAGCGTCTGCGGCGACACCATCGTCGCCTGCGCGACGGCCGGATTGCCGATCGTCCGGTTGCGGACCGGCTCCGGCATCGGCACCAGCAGCGACTTGCCGAGCGGCACGCTGACGCTGGTCGATTCGCGCACCGCGCCGACGCAGTTCGGCCCGCGCAGCGGCCCCGCCGCTGCGGCGGGCGCGGCGGCCGCCACCGGCGCCATGCTGATCGTCATCTGCATCGGCCCCTTGCCGACCGCGGCCGGCGCGCTGGCGCCGCCCTTGGTCAGCACGGCCGACTCGACGCCTTCCTGCGCGAGTGCGCCATAAACGGTCAGCCATCCCGAACAGAGGATCGCGGCCATCATCGTGCCCCGTGCGACGCGTGTCTGCCGCGGGCCGGTACCTGTGCATTGCGGTTTGATCTTCATTTCGTCTGATCCCCCGAGAGACCGGCGCCGTGCCGGTTATCGACTTCCAGGGCCGCCGCGCGTTGCCGGCGGCCGTTTATGTGACTTCAATGAACTGGTTCAGAAACACTCGACGCTGCCCTTCACGCCCGTCAGCACGCCGACGCAGTCGCGCCGCACTTCCGGCGCCGCGTGCGATGCGACGTGCACGCGTACCGTCTTCACACGGACCGGTGCCGGCGCTGCTTCGGGTGCGGGCTCCTTGCCGAGCAGCGTCAGCTTGGTCGCCCCGTCGGTGTTCAGCGTCTTCTGGTCGACCTGGTTGCGCAGCACGAGCGACAGCGTGCCGACGCTGCGTGCGAGGTCGAGCCGTTCGGCCTGGTCGGGCGTGACTTCCAGCGTCACCGCGTTGACCACCTTCGGCGCCGTGTCGTCGCGGCTCACTTGCTGCGCGACGGCGAGCACGAGGATGTGCTCGAGCACGATCTTCGAGATGCTCTGCCCGTCGGTCTTGCCCTGTTGTTCCTGCGTGTTGACGATCACGTCGACGTAGTTGCCCGGCAGCGCGAAGCCCGCGACGCCGACCACGTCGTTCACGCGCACCGTGATCGCGCGGCTGCCGTCGGCGATGACCGCGGACAGCCCGCCCTTCGTGCCGACCGGCGCGAGCTTCGACTCGATCACCGGCTCGCCGCGTGCGAGGCTGGTGCGCACGACGCGCCCTTCGAGCGCCTTCGTGTCGGTGAACGCGCCGGTGGGCACGCTGCCCGCCGGCCAGCTGACCAGGTGGATCTGGTTCGGCCCGAGCGGCTCGCCCAGGTTCAGATCGGTGTTGGCCACCGCGACTGACGTGACCGAGCTCGTGGATGTCTGCACCAGCCAGTGGGACGCGAACACGACCGCGGCAAGACCCGCGACCATCGCGACGACCAGCATCATGACCGCTCGACTGTTTTTCATGGCAATGCTCCTCGACGAATCGTGAAAGAAACGGCTCAACCGGTAATGAACGTACGGCCACCGCGCTCGACGGGCGGCGGATGGCTGCCGTCACGTTCGGGTGCCGCGCCGAAATAGCTCGCCCACGCGTCGTACAGTGCGTCGTGCGTCACCTCGGGCGGATCGCCGCGATAACGCGCGCCGGCGGCCACGAGACGCAGCAGGTCCGCCGGGAAACAGGCAAGAAACGCCTTGCCGGTCGGCAGGTGCAGCCGATGCAGCAGGAAGTCGAATGCATCGCTCGCCGATACGAGTCCGAGCGATTCGCAGGCCGCGTTGTACACCTGGCGGTAGTCGTCGATCGACATCGCGCCGACGTGAAGCTTCGAGCCGAGGCGGCGCAGGAACGCGTCGTCGCAGAACTGCTCCGGCGCCAGGTTGCTCGAAAACACCGGCCAGACATCGAACGGCATCACGAAGCGATTGCCGGATTCGAGCGTCAGGAAATCGACGCCGCGATCGAGCGGGCGCAGCCAGCGGTTGAGCAGGTCGCGCGGCTCGACACGCTGGCGGCCGAGATCGTCGACGACGTACATGCCCATGTTCGCTTTCATGTGCGGGGGCGCCTGGTAGAAACCGGCCGCCTCGTCGCGGCGCAGGTCGAGCTCGTCGAGCGTCAGTTCACCGCCCGACATCACGACCGGCCGTTTGCACAGGCGCCAGCGGCGATCGACCGACTGGCCGCCGGCGTGCACTTGCGCGTCGACATGGACGAGCGGGTCGTACATCTGGATCACTTCGCCCGCCGCGCAAATCGCGTGCGGCACCGGCACACGGCCGTGCATCAGCGAGCCGAGCCGCTCGGCGAGGAAGGTCTTGCCGCTGCCGGCCGGGCCGTAGATCAGCAGCGGACGGCCCGCGTTCAGCGCGGCAGCCGCTGCATCGAGCACCGACGTATCGATCACGATCCCTTCGAACGCCGCCCACACATCGTTCTGGCTGATATGCAGCTTGCGTACCGAATGCGCGTTCAGGCACGCGATATAGGCGTCGAGCGTCACCGGCGCGGGCCCGCTGTAGCCGCTGCGCGCGCGCTCCTCCAGCGCGAGCACCCGGCCCGCGTCGGTCAGGCGGAACGTGACGTCGAGATCCGTCGCGCCGCGATGGGTGAGCTCGACGAGACGCTCGCGCACCAGGAACGCGAAGACGTCGTCGAGCACCGCGAGCGGCAGGCAGTGTCGCTCGACCAGGTCGCCGTACGACGGGCGGCCGAGCATCAGCGTCGACTTCAGCACGAGGCCGGCAACGAACGTCATGCTCAACCCGGTTTCCTCGAGCGAGCGCGGCGCCGTCGGCAACTGCGCGCCCGGCTTCGTATGCGCTTCCCGCGACGGCAACGGATCGGGCAGCCGTGCCACCTGTGCGTCGCGTCTCGGTTCGGTGTGGTTCGTGTTCATGATCGTTGCGTCCTCGTGGCGGATGCGTCGCGCTATGCGCACGACACGAACAGCATGCCCAGCGTGCCGGCCGCGATCGCCACGCCGTACGGCAGCGTGCCGACCGAAGCGATTTCGACGGGGCCGCCGGCGGCCTCGGCGCTCGCGCCTGGCGAGCGTCGCGCAATCAGCGCGCGCACGTTCGCCCACATCTGGCGCATCCGCCCGCGCAGCAGCGCGTAGGCGATGGCGCCGATCCCGCCGGCCAGGAAGGTGGCCAGCACGATGTAAAACGTCATTTCCGCGCCGACCCAGGCGCCGATCGCGAGCATCAGCTTCACGTCGCCGGCCGCCATGCCGCGCAACAGGTAGAACGGCAGCAGCAGTCCGAAGCCGGTCGCGGCGCCGGCGAGCCATCCGAGCGCGCCTGCCACGACACCGTGCAACAGGCACTGGGCAACCAGCGCGCCGGTCAGGCCGAGCAGCACGAGGCGGTTCGGAATCCGGCGGGCCGCGATGTCCGTGCTGGCCGCGGCGACCGCGAGCAGCGTCACGCACAACGGAACCGGGTAAGGCGGCGCAACGGGGAGCATGGCGAACCTCGCAGTCGAATCGGTGGAACCTGTGGAATCGGTGGGTCAGGAAACCATGGCCAGCGCGGTGGCCACGGCGGCCGTGACGGCCGTTGCGATCACCTCGTACGTACCGGCAAGCGAGCCTTTGAACGTGACGACGCTGCCCAGCACCGCGACGGAAAACATCGCCGCGAGAAACGCATACTCGATCGACGTCACACCCTGCTCGTCGCCGATCCGGCGGCATACGGCACGTACCCTGGCTTGCATGATGGTTTCCGGTTCCCGGTTGGTTGATCGGATGACCGAGGACGGCTCGCGCGCTGCACCGGCCGAGCCGCCCACGGCACGATCCATCAGAGGCCTGCCACCGCCGAATCCAGGTCGGCCGCGATCGTGCTGAACACGGTCTTGAGGTCCTTCCCGATGGTCGACAGCGCGAGGATGATGCCGACTGCGATCAGTGCGGCGATCAGGCCGTATTCGATGGCGGTGACACCGTCTTCGTCACGAACGAAACGGCTGGCGTGTTGAATGAACTTGGACATGATGATCTCCTTGCGTGGTGAATTTCATGGCCCTCGCGTGCCGGCTGGTCGGATGACCGTGCATCGATACGTCGAGGAATGTCGTTAATGCCGTGTGGTGCAGACAAACGAGTGGAATGATTCGCTTGCCGTACCATCCATCAGAAGCCCGCTACTATCGAGTCCAGATCCGAAGCAACCGTACTGAACACGCTCTTCAGATCCGTACCGATCGTCGTCAACGCAACGACGATGCCGATCGCGATCAGTGCGGCGATCAGGCCATATTCGATGGCCGTCACACCGCCCTCGTCCTCGATGGACCACGCGATCTTTTCGATGATTCTTGACATGGACATTCTCCTTTCGGACTACTATGAAATTCCCTTCGTCGGTCAGGACGTCGGGGTGGGCACCACCGGCACTACTCGAAAAATCGGAACGGGACGCTCAGCTGCGCGAGCGGGGATATACACCCCTGTCCGTGCGAACGGGAATCAGTGACGCAGAGAGCGAGAGAGGCGCGTACGGCGCGACCGGCCGGATGAACCGGGCAATCAGGTCGACCTGAACGGCACGGCTGCCGTTCGACGCATGGAATCCAGTTGAACGGGAAACGAATTCCCGGCAATACTGCAGTGTGTCTTTAACGCGGTTTGCGAACCGTGATGTGCTGTGGTCTTTCATTTTTGTTCCCCATATACGGCCATGCCGATTTTTTATTGCCCTGACGATACCGGGTCTCATGGGTCACTCGACGAATCCTTCGGGGGTTGATCGACCTGGAGCTGCATGTTCCCCGATGCGCTCCGGCCCTCGTTCCCGCAGGTGATTTCGACGCGGGTTCCGTCTGTCTTTCGCCGGAACCGCCCGGTCGTCACCTCGTCGACTGCCGTGCCAACGCTTACGCAAAGAGCAGGCCATGCCGGACGAAATCCCGGCGTATCAAGGGTTCCGGCGATGCAGACGTTCCCCGGCATGTGGCCCGATGGGCGAAATGTTTCAAAATTGATATATCCGCCCGCGCCGGCGTTGCAAGCCTGAACGCCGGCCGCCGCGCCGTGCAAAAGGATCCAATATTTTTTCTCGGGACTTTCCCGAACGCCCGAAGCCGCCCGCGCCTGCCCCGATTGACGCGGTGCGGAACCGGTCAAAATGACGGAATGTTTCAAGGCGGAAACACGGAAACCCGCGGCACGGATTTCTCATACCTGAAAATGCGGTTTTCACGAGCGTATTCGACCAGACTGAATCCCGGCTTTCAGCTGGCGGTTTGCAATGCGCGATTTTTTCTTCAACAATGAACTCACCGGATAACGCGATTTCAGAGCGATGCAATCCGGGGGCACGACACAAAACATGAAACGGCTGCGACTGACTCGAGCAGCCTCCACTACATACGGGGAATCATGTACACAGCCAACCGTGAAATGCGCGGGCGTGCGATACGACGCGCTCAATGGCTGACAGCCGACCGGATCATTCCGTACAGCTGCATCATGCTGATGTTCTTCGCCGCGTTGCTGGCAACCTGGGGCGTCGTGACGAACGGCTTCACGTCAAACGCCATCGCGCTGCCCGGCGTCGATTTCTCGGTGTTCTGGACCGCATCGCACCTGGTGTTGCAAGGCCATGCCGCATCGGTCTACGACGCCTCTTCATTCCTGCAGGCCGAGTTCGCGCACTTCGGTGCGTTTCTTCAGCACCGGCCGCTTCCCTGGCTCTATCCGCCGACGATGTTGCTGCTCATCGCTCCGGTTGCCCTTGTGCCTTTCCTGCCCGCATATTTCCTCTTTTTCGCGGGCAGTCTTTTATGCTATGCGCTCGCCGTCTCGCGGTTGTCGGGATTGCGCGCGCATCTTCCCGTGCCACGCGCCGCGGCGCTCGTCGTGGTCGCGTATTCCGCCGTGTGCATGGCCGCGCTGTTCGGCCAGAACAGCATCCTGACCGCGGGCATCGCCGCGCTCGCGCTGCATCTGCTCGGCAAGCGCCCGGTCGTCGCCGGCGTGCTGATCGGCTTGCTCGCGATCAAGCCGCAACTGGCCGTGGTGTTCCCGGTCGTGCTGATCGCGGCACGTGCGTGGCGCACGTTCGCGGCGGCCGCGATCACCGCCGCGCTGTTCGCGGCCGCCGGCATCGCGCTGGCCGGCCCCGGCGCGCTGCACGGACTCGGTCAGACACTGTCGACGGTGCGCGACCAGCATTTCATGCTTCCGTCGTACTGGCTCGCGTCGCCGACGCCGTTCGCCGCACTGCGGCTCGCGGGCATGCCGGTGGCCACCGCGCTGGCCGCGCAAGCGGCGGTCGCGCTGCTCGCGATCGCCGCGGCCGTCGACGTATGGCGCCGCACGGGCGACATGCGCCTGCGCGGCGCGGTACTGGCCGTCGCGACGCTGCTGACGACACCCTATCTGTGGAACTACGAACTGACGTGGCTCGGGATCGCGATCTTCTGCCTGATCGCGCACGGCCTCGACGAAGGCTGGCTGCCGGGCGACCAGGGCATCATCGTGCTGGCATGGCTGCTGCCGATCTTCGAGATGTTCAACCGGCTGATGAAGCTGCCGCAGATCGGGCCGCTCGTGCTGCTGGCCGTGCTGTTCGTCGTCGTGCGCCGCTCGACGCTCGAGCTCCGGAGCGCACGATGAGATCGTCACCTTCCGCGCGTCATGCCCACCCGGGCGCCGACGTGCATCCGGAACTCCCGATCGCGGGACCGCGCCGCTACCCGCACTGGCTCAATCGCGAGCGCGTGCGTCTCTATGCGGGTGCCGCGCTGGTGACCGAACTGCTGTTCATCTGCATCTACGTCACCCGCGTGTTCCTGTCGCACGACGGCGCGCTGCAACCGCTGTCGCAGGATTTCTCGCCGATCTGGAGCGCGGCGTGGCTCGCCGCGCACGGGCACGCGGCCGATGCCTGGCATTTTCCCGCGCTGTTCGCGGTCCAGAAGCTCGCGATCCCGGCGATGAATCTCGCGGACGGCACGCTGCCGTGGCTCTATCCGCCCTCGATGCTGCTGCTCGTGCTGCCGCTCGGCTGGCTGCCGTACACGCTGGCGCTCGTGCTGTGGCTCGGGCTCACGTATGTGCTGTTCGCGGCGACGATCCACGCGACCGTGCAGCGCGACGCGGCGTGGCTGTGCGCGCTCGCGTTCCCCGGCGCGTTCCTCACGGTGATCGTCGGGCAGACCAGCCTCTTCACCGCGCTGCTCGCCGGTGCCGGCCTGCTTGCGCTGAACCGCCGCCCCGTGTACGCCGGGATCTGCTTCGGCTTGCTGACGATGAAGCCGCAGCTCGCGATGCTGTTCCCGCTCGCGCTGCTGTGCGCGGGTCAATGGCGCGCACTGGCCGCGTGGGCCGTGACGATCGCGTGCAGCGTCGCGCTCTCGACCCTCGCGTTCGGGTTCGGCCCGTGGCTCACGTTCGCGCACGTGATCGACAACGTCTACGCGGTCGTCGGCTCCGGCCAGGCCAAGCTCGTGCGCATGCCGTCGGTGTTCGCGCTCGCCATGATGGCAGGCTGGCCCGCAATCGTCGCGAACGGCCTGCAGCTGCTGTCGGTCGCGACCGCGGCCATCGCCGTCGTCTATGCATGGCGCGGCGCCTGCTCGTACGCGCTGCGCGCCGCGACCCTCGCCTGTGCGTGCCTGCTCGTCAGCCCCTATCTGTACGACTACGACCTGACCTGGTACGGCATCGTGATCGCGTGGTACGCGCGCTATGCATGGACGCACGGCTGGCGGCGCTTCGATCGCGAATGGCTGATGCTGCTGTGGCTGATGCCGCTCGCGGGCCTCGCTGTCGTGCCGCATCTGTCGTTCCAGTTCATGCCGCTCGTCACGCTGGCGTCGCTCGGGCTGCTCGTCAGCCGGATCGCCCGGGAACGACACGACGTGCCGTCGATGCCGGACACGCGCGACAACTCGACCGAAACCGCGTTCACGCATCAGGCCAGAACGCACCACCGCCCGGCGTACGGAATGCGCCGCACCAGCCGACTGACCCTCGGCGCGCATCGGTGAAACGACATCACAAGGGGAATCATCATGCGGGAACCACACCATGTACCGCTCATCTCGCTGGTCGTGCCGTTCTATAACGAAGGCGAGGCCGTCGAGCACTTCTTCGACGTCGTAATTCCGCTGATGACGTCCATCGACGCGATCCGTTTCGAGATCGTCTGCGTGAACGACGGCAGCCGCGACGACACGCTCGAGCGGCTGATCCGGATCAGTACCGCCGAGCGGCGCGTGCGCGTGATCGATCTCACCCGCAACTTCGGCAAGGAAGCGGCGCTCACGGCCGGCCTCGACGAAGCGCTCGGCGACGCGGTGATCCCGCTCGATGCCGACCTGCAGGATCCGCCGAGCCTGATTCCCGCGATGATCGAGCACTGGCGCGACGGCGCGGAAGTCGTCGCGGCGAAGCGCAGCAACCGCGCGTGCGACTCGTTCGCGAAACGCACGGCGGCCGCGATCTACTATCGCGTGCACAACCTGCTGTCGGACGTGAAACTGCCGGAGAACGTCGGCGATTTCCGGCTGATGGACCGCAAGGTCGTGAACGCGCTGCGCAGCCTGCCCGAGCGGCATCGCTTCATGAAGGGGCTGTTCGCGTGGGTCGGCTACCGCACCGTGATCGTCGAATACCAGCGCGACGCGCGCAGCGCCGGGCACTCGAAATTCTCCGGCTGGAAGCTGTGGAATTTCGCGCTCGAAGGCATCACCAGCTTCAGCACCGTGCCGCTGCGCAGCTGGACCTACATCGGTGTGGGCATCGCCGCGCTCGCGTTCCTGTACGGCGCGTTCATCATCCTGCGCACACTGGTGTTCGGCAATCCGGTGCTCGGCTACGCGTCGCTGATCTCGGTCACGCTGTTCATCGGCGGGATCGAGCTCATCGGGATCGGTGTCGTCGGCGAATACATCGGACGGATCTACGACGAGTCGAAGCAACGGCCCGTCTACCTGGTCCGCCGCCGCTACCAGGCGCACGGCAAGGTGATCGAACTGCCGGTCGCGCGCGACGCGCGCCGCCAGATGGCCCGCCGGCGCGTGCAGCCGACTCGCGCGCGGATCGGCGAACGCTGACGCGCGCCGACGGCCATGATCGGTCTGCTCCAGGCCGAACGCACGCGGCTCGTGCGCTTCGGCGTGTCCGGGCTCGGCTCGACCGCGATCCACACGCTGGTCGCAGCGGCACTGTTCGCGCAGTTCGATGCGACGCTGGTGACGGCGAACGCGATCGCATTCCTCTGCGCGACGGCGTTCTCGTACGTCGCGAATACGCTGTGGAGCTTCTCGTCGACGGTCGGCACGCGCAACGCGGTGCGCTTTCTCGCGGTCACGCTGGCCGGCTTCGTCGAAACGATGCTGCTCGCGCGTGCGACCGAAGCGCTGGACGGCTCCCGCGGGATGAGCATCGTCGCGATCGCGCTGCTGGTTCCGCCGACCACGTTCGCGCTGCACCGGCTGTGGACCTACCGGTAAGCGATCCTTCCCCGCCCCACGGCAGCCGGACATTGCCGGACATAATCGGCGATTCAATTAACAGGTTCAATGTCGTTATATTTATGTAACGCATCGAGCCGATTGAATCCGATTTTCAAATTACCGTCTGAAATAATATTAAATACCCTGTTTACTTTTACAGCTTCCAGAATTAACCGAACGGGATAATCTGCATTCGCCATCCCGCCCGCACGTGCCTTGATCGGCGCGAAGCCTTGCAGGGCAAGGCGATGGCGGCCGCACGAAGAAATTCGCGCAACAATAAGTCCCATTCATTCAAACGGGAGCTTCTATGTCACGCGTCACCGATGTGCTCGTCTCTTTCGATACCGAAACCATTCTCAAAAAATATCCGAATCCCAGCAAGAACCCGGCCGCACCGACGCTGATCGACTGGCGCTATGTCTATATGGTGACCAACCAGGACAACGTGATCTCCGGGCAGGCGGGCGGCGAACTCGACCTGAAGGCGCAGGTCGGCGACCTGATCCGTTGGCGTGAAACGAGCCTGTCGCTGGGCTTCGAGAACCAGGTCGTGTTCTACAAGTTCGTCGGCAACGTCGGCAACGAACTGATCTCGACGCCCACGCCGCGCGTCGCGGAAGCGTCCATTCCGGTGCCGAACACCAGCAAGCCCGAGGTGCCGACCTGCCAGAAGGTCGCGAACTACTACTGGTCGTCGGAATGCCTGAAAGTCGGCCGCGTGACGTACCACTTCCAGTTCCAGATCATCGATCGCAACTGCCAGAGCCAGGGCTGCTTCTCCTGGGATCCGTTCATCTCGATCCATAACTGATCGCGGCAGGCGGGCGGCCGCGCGGCGGCTGCCCGCGTCATCCACTTGTTGCGGAGGAAGCGCTCATGTCTGGTCTTCGTTGCGATGTGCTGGTGATCGTCGATGCCGTCACGTTGCTGTCGGCCTACCCGGAGGCAAGCCGGGACCCGGCCGCCCCGACCGTGATCGACGGCCGGCACCTCTATGTGGTGAGCCCCGGCGACGCCGCGCAGCTCGGTCACAACGACAGCCGCCTCTTTACCGGACTGTCGCCGGGCGACCAGCTGCGCCTGCGCGAAACCGCGCTGGCCCTGCGCGCCGAGGTGAGCGTGCTGTTCATCCGGTTCGCGTTGAAGGATGCGGGCATCGTCGCGCCGATCGAACCCGAAGTGCGCGATGCGGCCACGCCCGTGCCGAATGCCGACGACCTGCTGCATCCGCCGTGCCATCCGATGAAGGATCACTACTGGCGCAGCGACGTGCTGGCCGCGGGCGCCACCACGTGTACGGCCGATTTCGGCGTATACGACCGCGACGGCAACGTATCCGGCTATTTCCGCTGGGAAACGTCGATCGAGATCGCGGGGAGCCGGCCGGACACGAAGCAGCCCGGTTTCAAGCCGTCGTCGGATCGCAACGGCCGCTTCACGCTGCCGCCGAATACGGCGTTCAAGGCGATCTTCTATGCGAATGCCGCCGACCGGCAGGACCTGAAACTCTTCGTCGACGATGCGCCGGAACCGGCCGCATCGTTCGTCGGCAACAGCGAGGACGGCGTCAGGATGTTCACGCTGAACTCGAAGGGCGGCAAGATCCGGATCGAGGCGTCGGCCAACGGCAGGCAATCCGCGACCGATGCGCGCCTCGCGCCGCTGTCCGCGGGCGACTCCGTCTGGCTCGGCTGGCTCGGCGCGGAGGACGGCGCCGATGCCGACTACAACGACGGGATCGTGATCCTGCAGTGGCCGATTACGTGAGCGTCGCGGCAATCGGCGCGCGGGCGGCTCAGGTGCGCGGTAGCCCCGGCGGGTTGGTCTGCGACCGGTCGATCGCTTCGGCGTCGAGGCTCCAGCGGCCGAGCACCTTCCGGTAGCTGCCGTTCGCGATCAGCGCATTGATCGCGACCGTCAGCGGATCGGCGAGGCCGCTGCCCTTGCGTGTCGTGATCGCGATGTCCGCGGTGCGCGGCCAGCCGCCGCTCACGGTGCCGATCAGCTTCGCATCGCCGCGCAGCGACGCCTGGTACGCGAGCATCGAATTCACGCTGAAGATCGTATCGACGCGCCCCGACTGCAGCGCGACCCAGCGCTCGGCCGCATCCGCGTAATACTGGATCTCGACCGGCGCGAGGCCGCGCGCGACGTTCTGCCGGTTCCACTCGAGCAGGATCTTTTCCTGGTTCGTGCCCGAATCGGTCACGACGCGCAGCCCGGCAACATCTTTCGGCTCGCGGATCGCCGCAATCCGGCTGCCGTTCTTCACGTAGAAGCCGAGCTGATCCTTCCGGTAGGTCGAGAAGTCGAATTTCTCCTTGCGCTGTTCGGTCACCGTCACGTTCGAGATCACCGCGTCGACCTTGCCGGACTGCAGCGCGAGCGGCCAGTCGGCCCAGGAAAGCGGCACGATCTTCAGCTTGCGGCCGATGCTGTCCGCGACGAGCTTCGCGAGATCGGGATCGAAGCCGACCACCGTCCGCGCATCGGTCGCATAGGTGCTGAGCGGCGGCAGGTTCGGCGCGATGCCGATCGTCAGTGTATTCGCTTCCGCAAACCGGAAGCCGGCCGGCAACGCCAGTTCGACCGCCGGGTTCACGGCGCCGCGCGCTGCCGGCCGGGCTGCTCGGGGCTCAGGTCGAACGTCGCGGCCTGCGCGGCCACGCTGCTGCCGATCAGGACGGCGGCCAGCACGCGAACGACGCGCACGACGGGGAATGCTGTTCTTCTCATGTCTTCCGGATTCCTTTGTTTTTTTTGACGATGCGGGCGCGGAACGCGGGCGGGGCGAACGATTTTCAGCGCCCGTCGCCGCCTGGCGTTCCCGGCCCGCTCAGGCGGGCGTCGCCTCGAGTTCGGCCGCGGCCGCGCGTTGCGTGACCGGTTGCGCAATCGGCGACGGGCGCGTTGCTTGCGACTCGCCCGCATACAGCGCCTTCGGATCGAACACGCGCGCCTGCAGCGGCGTGAACGCGCGGAAGTTCCACAGGCTGCGTGCGACGAACACGCGCTGAACCCAGCGCAATGCCCGGTCGTTCTCGTCGTATTGCGGATCGAAACGGTCGCGCGAATGCAGCGTGAAATGATTGTTGATCAGCACCAGCTTGCCCGGTTGAATCTGCACGCCGAACGACACCTCGCGCACCGCGCGATACAGGTTGGCCAGCGCCTCCTGCGCGCGCGTGTTGACCGCCAGCACCATGTCCGGATAGAACGCGACCGTCACGCGCGGCGCATCGAGCGGCCCCGACAGCACCGCGCTCAGGTCGGTGTTGTCGCGCGGCGTCGGCGCCGCCCCGCGCCACCGGTATGGCACGCGGATGATGTAGTGCTCGCCGTAGAGCTGCGCGATATCCTCCGGCGACAGCAGCTGCAGCGCGCGACGCGCATCGGCGAGCCGCGTGTACGGGCCGCCGCCGGCTTCGCTGCGCACGCCGAGCAGCAGCAACGCGAACGGCGACGTATCGCCCTCCGGCATGTGCGCCTGCGCGGCGTTCTCGATATGGAAATCGAGCTCGACCTCGGAGCCCAGGCCCGTATAGTCGCGCGCGGTCGCCTTGTGCGGCGTGAGGTTGTTCACGAGCTCGCGGCCTTCGTGCGCAATCGAATACGGCTCGCCGGCCAGCGTGCTCAACGCGACCAGGACGTTCTCGCTCAACACGCCGGCCTTGAACGAGCGGCCGGTTTCCTCGAACCTCGGGCTGCCCTTCACGTCGTCGTCGATCGGCAGGTTGTCGATCTCGATCGAGCCGTGCGCATCGGCTGTCGGCGCCTTCGCGCGATCGAACGCGTCGACGACCCGGTCGGGAAACGCGTTGTAGGCGAGCTTGCGCACCGCGCTGATGTAGCCCGCGCCGCCAGCCGGATCATAGGCCAGTGCGCCGAGCGTCGTCCGGATATGACTGGATTCCGCTGCCGTCAAAACGATGCGTTCATCTGCGAGATAGGTCATAGGTCTCTCGTATAAAGATCGGGGGTCGATAAGCGGTAGGGCACTACCGCCGCGCGTTGCCGTCCTCGGGGCTCAGCGCTCGACAAGACTAGGAGACCGTCATTGCATTTCGAAATGATATTAATTCGATTGCAAACAAAAAATTTCGATATAAGTTCAGCAATGCTGCGAGTGGCCGTCCACGTCGTTCGCACCGTCGCTTAACACGAATAGTTGTTAAATAATCGCGGCATATTATTTGTATTCGCTAACGGGTCGATGCTAGTTTTCTGTCGGATTCGACGATGCGCCGGCCGTCGATCGGCAGCCGGCGCCCTTCCTCCGCCCCACGGAAACCCGTTAGATGAACCGATTCCATCCGCTGCATCGTTCGCCCGGAAACGGCGCGCCGCCGGCTGCGTGCCGCCCCACCCGCCACGCGACGCGGAGGACACGATGAGCGATCGCGCGCCGGCACTCGAGCGCTCGCTGCCAGCCGGCGCAGCGCCGTACCGCACGTCGCTGCGCGCGATCTTCCCGACCGTCGCGGCCGCGAGCCTCGGCTTCGCGATCGTCCAGCTCGACGTGACCGTGGTCAACGTCGCGATTCCGAGCCTCGGCCATTCATTCGGATCGAGCGTCCACGGGCTGCAATGGATCGTCGATGCGTACACGCTGTCGTTCGCCGCGCTGCTGCTGACGTCCGGCACGCTGGCCGACCGCTTCGGCAGCCGCCGGCTGTTCGCATACGGTCTCGCGCTGTTCCTGCTGGCATCGCTCGGCTGCGCGCTCGCGCCGTCGCTGGCCGCGCTGATTGCCGCGCGCGTCGCGCAGGGCGTAGGCGCCGCGATGATCCTGCCTACGTCGCTCGCGCTCATCACCCATGCTTGCGCGAACGATGCCGCCGCCCGTGTGCGGGCCGTCGCGTGGTGGAGCGCAACGGGCGGCGCGATCAGCGCGGCCGGGCCGACGCTCGGCGGCCTGCTGATCGATTCGCTCGGCTGGCGCGCGATCTTTTTCATCAATCTGCCGATCTGTGCAGGCGGCCTGTGGCTCACGCTGCGCCATGTGCGGGATTCAGCCGCCGCGCGCACGCGGCTGTTCGATCCGGCCGGCCAGATCGTCGCGGTGCTCGTGCTCGCGTTGCTGACGGGCGGGATCATCCGGGCCGGCGCGCAGGGGATCGGCGATCCGTATGCGGCCGGTGCGCTGGCCGCGTCGGTCGTGCTCGGCGCGCTGTTCGTCGCGATCGAGCGGCGCGTGGCCGCGCCGATGCTGCAGCTCGCATTCTTCCGGATCGCGCGCGTGCCGGGCGTGCTCGCGATCGGCGCAGTCACGAATGCCGCGTTCTACGGGCTGATCTTTTCGCTGAGCCTCTATTTCCAGAACGCGCGCGGCTTCACCGCGACCGAGTCGGGGCTCGCGCTCGCGCCGCTCACGATCATCATGCTCGCCAACATCGCGAGCGCGCGTCTCGCCGTCCGCCATGGATTCCGCGCGACCGTCATCGTCGGCCTCGCCGTGTCGTTCGCGGGCTACGTGTGGCTGTGGCAGACGCTCGGCGCGCACACGCCGTATGCGCTGCTGGCGCCGGGGCTCGCGGCGATGGCGATCGGCGGCGGCATCGCGATTCCCGCGCTGACGTCGACGATGCTCGGCAGCGTCGAGGCCGGCCGCTCGGCCACCGCGTCGGCGATCCTCAATACCGCGCGCCAGGTGGGCGCGGCCGTCGGCGTCGCGGCGCTCGGCGCGCTGGTCGCGGGCCAGGGCGCGGCGATCGTGGCCGGCGCGGCGCGCGGGTTCGCGGTCGCGGCCGTGCTCGTCGCCCTCTGCATCGTGCTGGCCGCGCGCTGGCCCGGCGACGCGCCCGACAGCGGCTCGCGGGCCTGAGCCCATCCCCCCTTCAACCGACCCCACAGCCCTGCGAGGAATCCATGCCGCATCGTTTCATCGATACCGTCCTGATCGTCGACGGCGCGTCGACAGCCGCCTATCTGGCGCCCGCGTTCCGCGCCTACGGCATCCGTTGCGCGCACGTGATCAGCGATCCCGACCTGCCGGAGATCTACCGGAACCAGTTCGTCCCGTCCGACTATATCCGCCAGGTCCAGCACCACGGCGACGTCGACGCGACGCTCGCGCAATTGAGCGACCTGCGGATCGGCGCGGTGCTGCACGGCCTCGACGCGGCGCTGGAGCTGGCCGACACGCTCGCCGAACGGCTCGACGTGCCGACGCGCAATCCGCTCGCGACGTCGGCCGCGCGGCGCGACAAGTACGCGATGAACGAGCGCATTCGACAGGCCGGCCTGCGTGCGCCGGCGCACTTCCACAGCACGTCGGTCGACGCCGCACTCGAATGGGCGCGCGCGTACGGCAAGCTGCCGCTCGTGGTGAAACCGGCGCGCAGCGCGGGCGTGACCGGCGTGAAGATCTGCCGCACGCTCGACCAGGTCGAGGCCGCCGCGCGCGACGTGCTGGCCACCCGTTCGCTGTACAACCAGCCGAACGACGACATCGTGATCCAGAGCTATTCGGAGGGGCAGGAATACATCGTCGATTCGGTGTCGTTCGAAGGCCGCCACCGGGTGGTCAGCCTGTGGGAAGTGCACCGCGACCGCACGCACGCGCCGCGGCTCGACAAGATGCTGGTGCTGAATCACGCCGATCCGCGCTACGCGCCGCTGCTCGACTACGCCGCCGCCGTGCTCGATGCGCTGGACGTGCGCTTCGGGCCGACCCATCTCGAACTGTTCGATACGGCCGACGGCCCGACGATCGTCGAGCTGAACGCGCGGCTGCACGGCAGCCTCGATCCGCGGCTGACGAGCGCGGTCAGCGGCGAGAATCACGTGTCGGCTGCCGTCGAAGCGGTGCTGCACCCGGAGCGACTGTTCGGCGAAGTCGCCGCGCCGACGGATTTTCGCGGTTACTGCGGGCACGTGCTGCTGCTGTCGTCGCGCAACGGCATACTGCGGCAGGACTTCACGTGGCAGGCGATCCAGGCGCTGCCGTCGTTCGTCGGGCTCAAGCAATGGGCCAGGGTGGGCGACACGCTGCGCGTGACGACCGACCTGCAGACGGCGCTCGGCACCGTCGGCCTTTACAGCCCGACGTTCGAGCGCCTGCTGGAGGATTGCCGGCGGATTCGCGAGATCGAGGCTGAATTCTTCGCGGATGAACGGGCGGTCGTGCCGGCGTAGTGCGACCGGCGCAGCGCTCGCGGTGCGGCGCGCCGAGGTGCGCTCCGCTAGCGCCCGAGCAGCGCCCCCGCCTGCCGCCCCAGCACCGCACGCAAGGTATCGAGCTCGGGCAGCTCAGGCGATTCTTCGGACGTGACGAGATAGGTCGTCACGCTGTCGAGATCGTCGAACGCATGCGCCCGCAGCTCCTTGCGCGCCACGTGCTCGGTCGTGATCCGCTTCGGCACGATCGCGACGCCCATCCCGGCCGCCACGCAGCCGAGGATCGCGCCGAACGTGCCGAACGACGCCACCGACTCGATCGCGACGCCGCGCGCCTTCAGCCAGTGCTCCGCGACCGCGCGGTACGGGCAGCCGTCGTGAAACGCGAGCAGCCGCACCGGGTTGTCGGCCAGCACCTGCCGCCGCGTGGCCGTGGCGACGCTCACCAGCACCATCTCTTCGGCGAACGCCGGCTCGTAGCGCAACCCGGGGCGCACGACCGCGCGCGCCGTAAGCGCTGCGTCGATCCGGCCGCGCAGCAGCGCGTCGGCCAGATCCGGTTCGCTGCCGATCTGCACCGCGAGGCCGAGCGCCGGGTCGCGCGCCTTCAACGCGGCGGCGAGCGCCGGCAACCGCGTGGCCGCCGTGCTTTCCATCGAGCCGAGCCGGAAGTTGCGCGCGACCGGTGCTTCGCGCACCACCTGCGTCGCTTCGTCGACGAGGCGCAGGATGCGGTCGCAATACGGGATCAGCCGGCGCCCGGCGTCGTTCAGCACCAGCCGCTTGCCGTGCCGGTCGAACAGCGGCGCGTCGAGCGACGCTTCGAGCTGGCGCAACCGCGCGGTGACGTTCGACTGCGTGCAGCCGAGCCGTTCGGCCGCGCGCAGCGCGCTGCCTTCCTGAACGACGGCCCGGAAGGTTTCGAGCAGAGGGATGTTCATATCACTTTCTCTTGTTACAGATTGTGTTTATATCATTTTACTTCGCCAAAAATCCGGATTAGCCTAGCGAATACCCGGTGCCCGACGGCCCGCTCCCGAGGAATCCGCATGCCCTTCTCTGCCTGCCCAGGTCGTACGCCCGTCCGCCGTCGCTCCGAGGCGCGCCCGTGCGCACGCTGATCGCCGCGCTGGTGCGGCGCGGCCCGACCGTGCTCGCGTGCGGCGTCGGCCTCGGGCTGCTGGTGCCGCCGCTCGCGGATCTCGCGCGGCCGCTGATGCCCGTCACCGTGTTCCTGTTCGTGCTCGGCACGCTGCTGCGCGTCGAGCCCAGCGCGGTGCGCGCGGTCGCGCGGCGGCCGGCCGTGTCGCTGCTGCTGCCTGCCGCGACGATGATCGCGTGCCCGGTCGCGCTCGGCATCGCCGCCCGGCTCGCCGGCATGCCGTACGACTGGGTCGTCGCGCTGGTGATCGCGTACTGCGCGCCGCCGTCGAGCGGCACGTCGACGATCGCGCGGATGCTGTCGCTCGACGCCAGCGTCGCACTCGTCGCGACCCTGGCGTCGATGGTGTTCGTGCCGCTCACCGCGCCGCTGCTGACGGCCTGGTTCAGCCACGATGCGGCCGTGTCGATTTCGCCCTTGACGCTCGCGTGGCGGCTCGCGCTGCTGATCGGCAGCGCCGAGGGCGTCGCGCTGCTCGTGCGGCGCTTCGCCGGTAACCGGCTCGACCGCTATGCGACGCCGATCGATGCGACCGTCGTCGCCGCGCTGCTGGTGTTCGCGCTCGGCACGATGGCCGGCATGCAGCAATCGATCATCGACGCGCCGCACCGCGCGTTGACCGCGATCGCACTCGCGTTCGCCATCAACGCCGGCTTCCAGGTCATCGCGTACGGGCTCACGCCTGGCGACGTGCGCACGCGGCTCAATGTCGCGCTGATCGTCGCCAATCGCAACGTCGGCCTGATGTGGGCCGCGCTCGGGCTCGCCGCGACACCCACCATGGCGCTCGTGTTCACCTGCGCGCAGTTGCCGATCTACACGCTGCCGCGCGTCGTCCAGCATCTGCGGCCGCGCCTCGAAGCACAGCGCCTGCGCCGCCGTGCACGCTAGCCGGCACGCGATGCCGTTCCATCTTTCCGCCTTCGATCAAGGATCCAGCATGAAGCGACTCATCGTGATCGGCGCCCGCGCCACCGGCAGCAGCCTCGCGCTCGTGCGTGGCGCGCTTGCGCGGCAAGCGGCCGTGACCGTGATCACCGCCCCCGGGCACCGTCTCGACGGCGTTTTTCCGGCGGGCGTCGAGACGATCAACCTCGAACCCGATGCCGGCCAGCTCGCCGGCTGGCTGCGCACGCGCTATCCGGACGAGATCGACACGCTGCGCGTGACGACCGCGCACGACACCTATGCGCGCACCGCCGCATGGGTCGCCGACGCGCTCGGCCTGCCCGGCCCCGATGCGCGCCACGTCGCGCACGCGGTGTCGAAGTCGAACCAGAAGGCGCTGCTCGCCGCGCACGGCATCCCGTCCGCGCAATTCGTCACGGGCACGCTGGCCGCGCCGGCGGCGCTCGCGGCAGCGGCCGACCCGCTGCGCTTCCCGGTCGTCGTCAAGCCGTCGGAAGGCTCGGCGAGCGACGGCGTGCGGCGCTGCGAGAGCATCGCCGAGGTGCGTGCGCAGCTCGACGCCCTCGCCGCCGGACAAGCCGACGCGCAAGCGCTCGCGACCGAGCGCGTCGTGATCGAGGAATTCCTGAGCGGCAGCGAGTACTGCGTCGAGTATTTCGACGGCCGGTACGTCGGCGCGCTGCGCAAGCTGAAACGGCATGGGGCAGGCTTTCTCGAGCGCGGCTATACGTCCGAACTCGACCTCGATACCAGCACGCTGCGCGCACTGATCGACGTCGGGACGCGCGCCACGGCGGCCGCCGGGCTGACCTGGGGGCCCGTGCACCTGGACTGCATCGTGCACGACGGCGTGCCGCACGTGATCGAACTGAATCCGCGCATCGCGGGCAGCTTCATCTGCGACATCGTGCGCGATGGCTACGGCTTCAACATGGCCGAAGCGTTGCTCGACAAGCTCGACGGACGCCCGGTGGAGATTCCCGAACTGTTCGAACCGCAAGCGTATGCGCGCGCGGAATTCCTGCTCGACAGCGATCCCCGCGCGTGGCGTTTCGCGCAGGCGGGTGAGATCCACGACGGCACGGTCACGATCAGTTACGGACCGCAGGTGCTGCCCGACCGCGAGCGGCGTGCGTTTCTTTATGTACGGGTTGCGCTGCCGGTCGCGCACGGTGCGGATGGTGCGCCCGCGCATTCCGGTTCGTCGGCCCACGGGAATCCCGTCGGGCAGCCCACCGTTTCCGGCTAGCCGTGAAACGACCGACTGGATGCCTTCCCGGGCTCGACCGCGAGCCGTCGCGCCGCGCGGCTTCGGTCAGGCGCGGTCACAAACGGCGCCCCAGCAACTGCCCCGGCCACCCTTCCACGTCGAAGGGTGAAATTCGCTCATAGCCGCACGACTCGTAGAAACGCACCAGCGCGCCGGTCCCGCCGCCATAGCAGTCCACCCGCAAGCGCGTCACCCCGGCCGCGCGGGCGCGCTCGTCCGCGAACGCCATCAGGCGCCGGCCGACACCCCGCGCCCGCGCATCGCGCGACGCAACCAGCACGCGCACATAGATTTCCGGCTCGGTCGCGGGCGGCACGTAGGGCATCGACTCGCCGAGGATCAATGCGCCCAGGACGCGGCCGTCCTGATCTTCTGCCACCCACGCGTCCGGCAGCGCGCAAGCGTCGGTCACGAGTGCGATCCGCCGGGGTTGCGTCGACCAGGGCTCGCGGCCCCATTGCCCGTCGTTGCCGATGGAGACGAACCACGCAATCACGCCGTCGAAGATCGCCAGCACGGCCGGCGCATCGAGTGCGCTGGCACGACGAATTCTCACCTTGTCCACGCCGGTCAACGTCACGTTCAACACTCCTTCGCCTGTGTCATCGACCGGCGCGCAATGGGATATCAAGCCGGGCGGCCCGAGGACACGCGATGGAAGCCCGGTGATCAAGCCTGCTACGGTACTGAAATTCCACCCGGTTGATCAAGATGTGACAGCCCGCGATTCGACATGACGGGTTGTCTTCGTGAAAAACCCGGGAATCGGCGCAAGGCTGGGTGTCGATCGACCTTCTCATGCACGAGCCTGGCCGCCCCGCTGCCGGCAGATCGGCACGGCAAAAGCGGCTCGGGGCATAGCAAGGAAGCCGAAAGATCATGCTACAGCGCATTACCCACGGCGCTCCGCTGCTCCGGCAAGCCGACGCGCCGCCTGCTCCCCGCCGGCTCGCAGCGGATCGATTCCCGCGCGAATGTCGCGGTTCACGGCAAAAATATACAATCGACGCGATGCATCGCAGGCATGACGCGCCAGCCGCCCACTCTCGCTCGCCACCATGAACGCACCCGCTGATTCCTCCCCCTCCGCCGCGTCGGTACTCGGCGTCTATCGTCAACTGGCGGACCCGTCCGCCGGGCAATGGATCGTCAGCCGCTCGGAACGCGCGCACATGTACCGCATCCAGCATCACCGGCCAGACGGCAGCACGTCGGTCGATACGGTCGTCGATGCGGACAACCTCGATGCGAAACTGCACAAGTGGATCCAGGAAGGCTTCGTCCGGCGTGAAGCCGGCGATCGCGCGGCGCCCGCTGATCGCGGCGCGTTCATGCAGGCGCTGCGAAGCGCGCACGCGTCGCGACCTGCCGCATCCGGCGATGCGACGCACGTCGCGCAGGTGGGCGGCGTGCCGATGCCGCGCGGCCCGGGCGGGCCGCTCGTGCCGCCGGTGAACCCGGCCTACCTGCTCACCGCGCGCGTGACGAACGTGCTGGAAGACATCGTCGAGAACCGGCGCATCCTGCTGATCGGCCACACCGGCACGGGCAAGACGAGCCTCATCGAGCAGGCCGCCGCGCTGGCCGGCCATGGCGTGCTGCGCTCGAACATGAACGGGCAGACGACGGTCGGCGACTTCGTCGGGTTCTGGACCGTCAAGGGCGGCGAGACGATCTGGGTCGACGGCGTGCTGCCGACCGCGATGCGTGAAGGGCTGTGGCTCATCGTCGACGAGATCGACTTTGCGGAACCCGCGATCCTCGCGGTGCTGACCGCCGTGCTCGAACCGGCCGGCCGCTTGTTGCTGAAGGAGAAAGGCAACGAGATCGTCGTCCCGCATCCGTCGTTCCGGCTGTTCGCGACCGCCAATGCGGTGGGTGCGATGGGGCAGTTCCGCCATCTGTACCAGGGCGCCAACGTGATGAACGAGGCGTTTCTCGACCGCTGGCGCGTTTACCGCCTCGACTACCTGCCGCCGCCCGACGAGGCGCGCGTGCTGCAGCGCACGTTCGGCGCGGCCATGACCGCGGAGATGGCCGACACGCTCGCGGCAATCGCGGCCGACTGCCGCGCCGCGTTCGTCCGCGAGGATCTGGCCAGCGCATTCTCGACGCGGCGCCTGATCGACTGGGCCGAGCTGATGCTGCGCACCGGCGATCCCGAAGCGGCCGCCGGCCCGACGATCTATGCGAAGGTCGGCGCAGAAGACGCCGACCTGATCCGCAGCATCATCCGCCACTACATCGACGTCGAGGCCTGACGCGATGGACCGGAACGACGACGCGCGGTCGCTCCACCTGACCCGGCTGGCCCGCACGCTCGCGCAACGGCACGGCATCGAGGTACGGTTCGCGCGCCACGGGCCCGTCGCGCAACCCGACCTGCTGGTGCTGCCCGACACGCTGCTCGCCGGCGACGTCGACGACGATGCGATCACCGGCCTCGTCGACCTCTACGCGGCGCGCATCCGCTTCGGTGCGATCGATGACCTTGCCGCACTGGCGTCGCCCGTGGTGCGGGCCATTGCGCAGGCGATCGACGACCGGCGCGCGGCCGGCTGCCTCGCCGCGATCTATCCCGGCGCGACGACGCTCCTGCAGCGGATGCGCGCGGCGACGGCCGCCGACACGCACCGCCGGTGGCCTCGCATGGCATGGCGCGACAGGCTGGTGTGGCGCATCGAACGTGCGCTGTGGAGCGAGCCGCCGCCTTCCATCGAGCGCGTGCCGTCGCTCGACGCGACGATGGCTGCATCGAGCGACCTCGTCGACGCAGCGCGTGCAGCAACGTCGACCGCCGACAGCATCCGCGCCGCGCACCGGATCGTCGAACGCGTGCGCGCGCTAGCGTCGGCCGGTGCGAACAACATGATGTTCACGGCCGATCCGGGCAGCACGATCGACAGCGACAGCATCGCCGCCGAATTCGAATCGGACGGACAGGGCACGCCGGACGATTCCCGGGCGCCCGTCTCCGCCGAATCGGGCGCCGGTGCGATCGCCGACACGGCATCGTCGGCCGAAGCGCCGACACCGGGCGATGCAGCTCCCCGCACGATCCGCCTGTCCGCGGACAACCGGCCGCTGCTGTCGGTCCCGCTGACCACCGCGTTCGATACGGTGACGGACTTCACCGGCAACGGCGAACCGGCGCGCTGGCATCGCCTGCGAAGCGCGGCCCGCGCGCAGACCGAGCCGCTCAAGCTACGACTCGAACGTGCATTGAAAGTCGACGAGCAGACGCGCTGGAAACGCGAACAGGAGCGCGGCGAGCTCGACCGGATGTCGCTCGCCCGCCTCGTCACGTCGCCCGGCTATCGCACGCCATTCCGCGTCCCGCGCGCCGCCCCCGGGCGCGACGCGGCCGTCAGCCTGCTGATCGATTGCAGCGGGTCGATGGCCGGCAGGAAGATCGAACTCGCCAGGCTGTGCGCGGCGGCGCTGTGCGATGCGCTGACGCAGCTCGGCTTCGCGTGCGAAGTGCTCGGCTACAGCTCCGTCGAGGATGCCGCGATGCGCGCGAATTACCAGCGCTGGATCGACGCCGGCCACGACACGTTCGGCTATAACCGGTTCGTCGAACGGCTCGACCTGCGCGTCTACAAGCGCTTCGATTCCGACAACCCGAGCGGTCTCGCCTGCATCGAATGCGGCCACGAGAATCCCGACGGCGAGGCGTTGAGCTGGGCCGCCGAGCGGCTGCTGGCGAAACGGGCACGGCGGCGAATCCTGATGGTGCTGTCGGACGGCTATCCGGCCACCGGCGACGGCAACCCGGCGATCCTGCGCACCGACCTGCGCGCCCGCGTCGATGCGCTGCGCGAGCGGCGCGTCGAACTGATCGGTGTCGGGATCCTCGACGATGCGGTCGAAACGTTCTATCCGGTCAGCAGCGTGGTCGAGCATCTGCATGAATTGCCGGGCGCGGCGTTCAGCGTTTTGAGCGATACACTGCTGGATCGGCGCTAGCGTCGCGCGCGACAGGGTCGAAGCGCACTTCGATTCGCCGGCGCGTCACATCGGACGGCTAACATCGCCGGTGGCCGATTCGAATCGCCACGGTGACGCAGGATCCGGCGTTGCGTTGCATTCGGCCGGTCGCCCGGTTTCGATGTGCGCGCGGCCCGCAGCACGATCCTTGCTCCGCGCCTCTTTCGATTGTCTACTCGACGGCGGAGTCGGCCGCATCTTCCTGCCACGGTCGGCCGCCGGCACGAAACTGCACATGCCCAGGAAAAAAACCAGCCTCTGGTTGCGGCACCTCGAACTGCTCTCCGTCGCCACCGGCACGCGCGCGGCGAAGCGCAAGAGCAAGCCGCGACCGGCCGCCAAGCGGGCGGTCAAGCCGGTCGCCCGGCCGGCCGTCACCGTGCGCACCGCCAGGCGCACGGACACCGTGCCTGCCGCCCGCGCACCGGCGGACAAGGCGCCCGGCACGTGGCTCCGCTCGTTTCATTCCGCGGGCCCGAGCGCCGGCCGTTACGTGAACCACGTTGCCTACGCGCTGTATCTCCCCGCCGCGCCGGCGACGACAGCCGGCATGCCGGCCGTCGTCATGCTGCACGGTTGCAAGCAGAGCGCCGAATCGTTTGCCGCGGGCACGCGCATGTGCCGTCTCGCCGAGCGGTCAGGGTTCGCCGTGCTGTTTCCCGAACAGGCCAAGACGGCGCATGCGCACCGCTGCTGGCACTGGCATGGCGATGCGACGGAGTCGGAAGCCGCGGCCGTCACGTCGCTGGTCGACGCAATCGTGCGACAGCACGGCTTCGACCGCGACCGGATCTACCTCGCCGGCATGTCCGCCGGGGCGGGGCTCGCCGCGGCACTGGCGATCCGGTATCCCGACCGCTTCGCGGCAGTCGGCCTGCACTCCGGCCCGGCCATCGCCCCGCCGTCGTCGACGTTGGCGGCGATGAACCTGATGCGTCGAGGCCTGCGCGACGACCCGATACGCGCGGTCGAGGCCTGCGCCGACGTCATGTCCTATCCCGGCATGCCGGCCCTCGTGGTGCACGGCGCACTCGATACGGTCGTGACCGACCGGAACGCGACGCAGCTCGGCATCGCGTTCGCGCGGCTCAACCGGCTCGTCGACGAACACGGCGCAATGCGGGTCGGCGAGCAACGCACCTATGCGCGCGACGATGCCGACTACGTCGACTATCTCAAGGCCGGGCGTCTCGTCGTCAGGGTCTGCATCGTCCGCCGGCTGCCGCATGCATGGAGCGGCGGCGACCCGCGCGAGCCGTTTCACTCCGCCACGGGGCCGGACGCCACCGCGATGTTCTGGCATTTCTTTCGTCGCCAACACCGCCAGCGGCTGCGCTGACCGGCAACAACCGCGCTGGCCCGTGGTGCGCGACGCCGTCGCGCGATCACGCCCGTTGCTCAAGCTCCGCCGTGTTCGCGCGATCGCCGGCCCGCCGGATCGGTATCCGGACGCAGAACGTCGTGCCCCGCCCGGGTTCGCTCGTCACGTCGATGGCGCCGCGATGGCGCTTGACGATGCCGTGCGAAACCGACAGGCCCAGCCCCGTGCCTTGCCCGACCGGCTTCGTCGTGAAGAACGGATCGAAGATTCGCCGGACGACGTCGGGCGTCATGCCCGTGCCCGTGTCGCTGATCGCGATCGACACCTGCTCGCCATCGCTCGACGTGCGGATCGTGATCACGCCGCGCTCGGGAATCGCCTGCGCCGCGTTCACCAGCAGGTTCATGAAGACCTGGTTCAACTGCGACGGCAGGCATTCGACCTGCGGCACGTCGCCGTAATCGCGCACGATGTCGGCCTTGTACTTGAGTTCGTTGTGGACGACGTTGAGCGTGCTTTCCAGGCCCGCCCGGAGATCGACCACGCTCCACTCGTCGCTGGCCGGGCGCGAGAAATCGCGCAGGTCCTGCACGATGCGCCGCACGCGCAGCGCGCCGTCGATCGATTCGTCGATCAGCGTCTCGATCTCGCCGCGCACGTAGTCGAGATCCGCCGCGCGGCCCGTCGCCGCCAGCGCGTCGCGCGCGGCCGGGTCGAGCTGCGGCAGCGCGGCTTCATGCGCGGCGATCACGTCGAGCAGACTGCGCACCCACGTCTTCAACGTGTTGAGGTTCGCACTGACGAAGCCGATCGGATTGTTGACCTCGTGCGCGACACCGGCCGCGAGCTGGCCGATCGACGCGAGCTTTTCCGACTGCAGCAGCTGCACGTGGGTTTCCTCGAGCACATGCAGCAGGCGCCGCTGCTCCTCCTTCTCCTGTTCGAGCCGCGCCTGCGCGGCCTTGCGTTCGTCGATCTCGGTCGCCATGTTCTCGCGCGTGCGCTGCAGCATCTCCGTCGTCTGCTCGTAGCGGTGCAGCGCGCGTTCCAGTTCGGCGGTGCGCAAGCGTACGAGCCGCTCGAGCGTATCGGCCATCCCGCGCAGGAAGGTTGTGCGCGCATCGAAGCGGCTCAGCAACAGCGTGACGACCAGGGTGGCCGTCGTGAACAGCGTGACCGTCGTCGCGAGCCACGGCATGTCGACCCCGTTCGCGGCCCCGCACCGCGCGTCCGGTGCGAAATGCGCGGCCGCCATCGCCGTGTAGTGCATGCCGGTGATGGCGATGCCCATCACGAAGGCCGCACCGACCCGCTGGGCGGTAGCATGGCGCGCCTGCTGCACGCGCAACGCCTGCGCGATCCAGAGCGCGGCCGTCGACGCGATCACCGCGATGCCGATCGACGCGGCGAACAGCGCGGCATCGTAGCGGATGCCGGGTTCCATGCGCATCGCGGCCATCCCCGTGTAATGCATGCCGGCGATCCCGGCGCCCATCAGTGCGCCGCCCACGAGCAGCCGCCGCCAGCCCAGCCGTGCGCGCGTGACGACAGTCAGCGCGAAGTACGACACGAGCACGGCAATCGCCAGCGACGCGCCCGTATCCGGCCATGCGTAGCCGAGTGGAATCGGCAGCGAAAAGGCGAGCATGCCGACGAAATGCATCGACCAGATGCCGGTGCCCATGGCCACCGCGCCGCCGCCCAGCCACGCACGCTTGAGCTTCGGATTGTCGAGCAGCGAAATGAAGGCGGCCAGGTCGAGTGTCGTATAGGAGGCCAGCGTCGCGATCGCGAGCGACAGCAGGACGAGCGGGAGATTGTAGGTGCCGTACATGATCGAGCGCCCGGATCGAGGTGAGTACGTTGCCGCGGCGCGCAGTCGCGCACCGCGGCCATCAGGCCGCGCGGCCGGGCTCAGGCCGGCGCCGCGCCCGCATTCGGCGCGCCCTGCGCCGGCTTCGCCGCGGCCTGGCCGGCCAGCACGAGGATGTCGAACGACGTCCCTTCGCGCGTCTCGAAGCGGCGCACGAGCTCGATCTGGTGCGCCGACATCACGCTGCCCTTGGTCATCAGCAGCACGCCGCGATGCGTGCGCAGATCGTCGGCGAGCTGCATCCCTTCGCGCAGTTGCGCCGACTTGACCTCCGCGACGGACGCCGCGATGCCGAGGCTCGCCGGGTCCCGCATCAGTTCGGTCAGGCCGTCGACGATCCGCGGCTCGTAACGCACGCCGGCCTGCGAGCGCAACGCGTCGAGCGCCTGCTCGACCGAATGCGGCGCCCCGATGTCGCCATTGCGCAGCCCTTCGAAATCGCGCGCGATCGCCAGGATTCGCGAGCCGAGCGGGATCGCGTCGCCCGCCAGGCCGTCCGGCGTGCCGCGTCCGTTGAAGCGCTCGTACTGGTGCAGCACGATCGACGCGACCTTGTGCAGTTGCGCGACCGGTGTCAGCACCATCTGCGCGCGCAGCGGATGCTGCAGGTACAGGCCGTGCTCTTCCGCCGTCATCTTCGTGAGCGGCTTGCGCAGCAATTCGTCCGGCAGCGACAGCTTGCCGATGCCGTGCAGCAGCCCCGCGAAATAGACGTCCTGCGCATGCAGCTCGCTCATCCCGGAACTCAGCGCCAGCCGCCGCGCAATTTCGCCGACCCGCATCGCGTGACCGCTGGCCGACCCGCAGCGTATCTCGATCATGCTCGCGCAGACCTGGACCATCGCGGTAAAGCTGCTTTTCAGGTCGCGTTGCGCGGCTTCGAGGAACATCACGGTCTGGCCGAGTTCTTCCGTGCGTGCGCGAACCTGCGTTTCGAGTTCCGTGTTGAACCGGCGCAGCGCTTCGTTCTGCGCTTCCGTCAGCGCGGCCAGCCGGGCCGCTTCACGCCGCAGGCGCCGTTGCTCCAGCGCCTGTTCGAGGGTCAGCAGCAGGTCGTGATCGTCCCATGGCTTGTTCAGGTAGCGATAGACGCCGCCGTCGTTGACGGCCTGCACGACCGACGCGATTTCCGCATAGCCGGTCAGCAGGATGCGCATCGTGTCCGGGTACAGCGACCGTGCGCGGGCGAGGAACTCCGCGCCGCTCATGCCCGGCATCCGCATGTCGGACACGATCAGGTCGACTTCGGTCGACGCCAGGACCTCGAGGGCCGCCTCGCCGCTTTCCGCGGTCAGGATCTCGTAGCCGGCGGGCCGGAACACGCGCCTGAGCGCCGACAGCACGCTCGGCTCGTCGTCGACCAGCAGGATCGACGGCACGCCACCCGCATCGTCGGAGGTCGCTGCCGCTCCGGTCGTTTCAGGCGATACCGCATTCGGTCCGTTTGTTGCAGATGTCGTCATGATGGCCTCGGATCATGTATTTATAGTCTCTCTGCATCATCGGCATGCGCCGCGCATTCCGTATCCGGGAAAACGCTGATGCGCTCGCCCGGATCGCACCGCGGATGCGATCTACACCGTCGTCGAACCCGGTGCGCGCACGTAGTAGATGTCCCACTCCGCTTCGTCTACCTGCACGAAGCCGTGCCGGGCATAGAAGCGGTTCGAATCGCTGCCGCGCAGCGCGCCGACGCGAACGGGCACGCGCTGCGAGTCGGCGTCGGCAAGGATCCTGCGCAGCACGGCCGCGCCGATCCCCCTTCCCTGATGCTCGGGCACGATGTACAGATGGTCGAGCAACCAGTGATCTTCCTGCGGCCGGACCACGAAGAAGCCCGCGTTCACGCCGTCGGCGTCGATCAAGCGGCACAGCGCAGGATCGAACGACGTGAGAAACCGGTCGCGCGCACGCTGGGGATCGAAGCGCCCGATGCGCTCGAGGCTGTCGCGCATCGCAGCGATGCGGATGGCGACCAGCGTCTCGGCGTCGGATCGGGTGGCGACGGGAAAGGTCAGGTTCATGGGCAGGTTGCGCTTGTATGGAGAAGGCGCCTGGCATCACGCGCCGGCGTCGAAGTTTTCTCGCGCCGCGCGCCGGCCGTCGGCGCGAACCGCGTGCGTCAGGGCGTCTCGATGCCGTCCGCCCGCGTCGCCAGGAATCGCAGGTACTTGCCGTCCTCGTCCTCGAACAGCTCCGGGCCGCCGCTCGCGTAGGCGCGCATCAGCTCGTCGGCCGCGCGGTCGAGATTGCCGAGTTCGAATTGGCACTGACCGAGCCGCAGGTGCAGGAACGGGTTGCCGATCGCGTTGGGGAAATGCATCGACTGGGCGAGCGTATCGCGTCCGGCCGCGTAGTTCTCTTGATGGAAATTCGCGTCGCCGATGGCGGCCATCAACCAGGTGCCGGCTTCCCAGTTGGTCTTGGGTTCGGGAAGCAGGTCGAATCCCGCCCAGAATTTCTCGAGCGCGCCTTCGTAGTCGCCGTCTTCCATCAATGCATCGCCTGCGTCGCTCAGCGCGCCGATCCGTTCGTACAGCGCGTTGTCCAGTTCTGCCATGTCGAGTCCCTGTTCCGGAGTTGAAGTCGGCCCGGTGCGGCCGGTGATTGCGAAGCAATCGCGGTGATTGTGTGCGGATTTGCCGTCCTGATCGCTCGTCCGGCCGGCGTTCGTCCAGCATACTCGACCTGTATGACGCGCGCGTCTCGACTTTCGGCGACGGCGCATTGCCCGCGAGTCCGACGAGGCGGTAATCCGGATGCTGCGCCGGCAGATACCTGAGCCCGCTTTCGCGTCCGACGTGACGCTTGGCATTGATGGTTCCTCATACGACACGGCGATCTCATGCGCGTCGCCACGGCCCCCGAATACGGATGTGGTTGTGACGCGCCGGCCGCCGTGGCACGATGCCGGGTTCGTTTGCACAGTGAATGGGAGCCGGAAGCGATGTTGTCTTGCCGATTGAGGTGGTACGCGCACGCGACGTCCAGCCTGCTGCGCAGGCACTGGCAGGCACTGCTCCTGCTGGCCATGCTGTTGCTGCCGGCGATGCCGGTGTTTTCGCAAACGCGCATCCTCGGCGCCCCGGTACTCGCCGCGCTGGCGCCGTCGCACGGCATCGAATGGCGGTTCGCGTGGGTGCACCTGCTCGAAGCCGTGGGCATCCTGTGGGTACTGGCGCAGCGTACCGCCATCACCGGGGGGCCGTTCGGCGCCTTCCTTGCGTCGTTGCCCGTCCCTGATGGCCGCCGCCGTCTCGTTGACGCGATCGTCGTGATCATCGCGAGCACACCGCTGCTGCTGCCCGTACTGGCTGCAGCAGTCGCACTCGCCTTTCTGCCGCAGAAGGCGATCAACTACCTGTTCGTTCTCGACCTGTTCCTGATTACGCTCGGCTGGCAACTGACCGCGCTGTCGCGTAATACACGCAACGCAATCGCGTTGATGGTTGCCAACGTCTTCCTCGTCGGCGGCTTTCATGCCGACGGCGCGTTACGTCCCGTGTTGCTGACCGTGCCGTTGTTGCTCGCGGCATTCACGATTGCGCATATCGCCCCTGCGTCGGCCGCTCGCTCGCGAGTAGCGGGGGCGTTTTCGCGACGCGTCGTGGATTCCATCCGTACCCGTGTGAGGAACGGACTTTCACCGGTGGCCACGCTGCAAATCGGCATCCTGCGTGACCGAGCCGCAAGCACCGTCGGACATTGCCTGATGATGGGTGCGGTCGTCGCGTCGACATGCTTCCTGCTCGCACTCTGGGGTTTCGACAAGCGCGCCGTTCCGCTGACGCTGATGGCGCAGGCCGCCATTTCACTGATCGCGGCGACGACCTATCGCGATCTGCGGGCAGCTCACCAGCATGCGGCTCACTTCATGCGATCGTTGCCGATGTCTGCTTTTGCGAAGCGCCGCGCCGACTGGCTAACCGTTGCCGCACTGGCGCTGCCGTTCGCCGCCGTCGCTCCGCTGTTGCTGGCGATGCATGGCGTGCTGTCATCGCAGATGGCGATGGCGCTCGTGTGCTCGGGCGCACCGCTCCTCGCATTACACTATCTGCCTCAACGCTATGCGTCCCGACAATCCGTGTTGCTGGGCCTGCTGCTGACCGTCGTCTGGGTCATGCTCACCTGGCCAATCTTCATTTGATCACCCGATCCATGCTCCGCTTCGACAATCTCGGCAAGCGCTACGACAAGCGCGTCATCTTTCAAGGGCTCAATCATGCATCCGGCGCCGGATGCGTCGCGCTGTGCGACGAAAACGGCAGCGGCAAATCGACGTTGCTCGCCATTCTCGCCGGCACGATCGACGCGGACGAAGGTGAAGTGTGGCTCGGCGGCCATTCGCTGCGCACCGCGCCGCTCGACGCAAAATCCGCGCTGGCATACGTGCCCGACGATTGCCTGGCCTATCCGTTTCAGACCGGGCGCGAGTTTCTCGATCTCGTGGCGGCTGCCAAGAAGACCGTCGTCGATACCCGCACGCTCGAGCTGGCGGATCGGTTCGGGCTTGCGCCCCACATGGAGAAGCGTTTCGAGCAGATGTCGCTCGGCACGCGCAAGAAACTGTTCCTGACGGCTACGATGCTCGGCGCGCCCACCGTCGTGATCGCCGACGAACCGGGCAACGGGCTCGATGCTGCGTCGCGTGCGGTGCTGATCGATCTGTTCAAGACGTTGGCCAAAGACCGCGCCGTCTTTTTCTCGAGTCACGATCCGGCGCTGGCGCGCGCGTGCGACGCAAGGGTCACCACGTTTGCGGAGCTTGGATTCGCTGGATAGGCGATAGCGTCGCCGGCGCAGTGCCGGGGAAGGATCGGGTGTGGCGGCTGGACTGAGGGGAACTACGCACCGGCAATCGATCGCTGTCTTTTGCCGGAAGAACGTGCGAAGCGGCCCCTCCCGCCCCGCACTTCCTTGACCTTCACGATACGCGCAGCCGGCGCGCCGGGCCCCGATCAACCGACTGTCCGACACCCCAGCCGATCCATCGTTCGCCCCGCGCACGCGCCCGGCCATGCGCCCCGTCAGGCCTTCAACGCCCCGAAAACCTCGTCCAGCATCTTCTTCGCGTCGCCGAACAGCATCCGGTTGTTGTCCTTGTAGAACAGCGGATTGTCGACCCCCGCATAGCCGGACGCCATGCTGCGCTTCATCACGATCGAGGTCTTCGCCTTCCACACCTCGAGCACCGGCATGCCGGCGATCGGGCTCGCCGGATCTTCCTGCGCCGCCGGGTTCACGATGTCGTTCGCGCCGATCACCATCGACACGTCGGCTTCGGGGAAGTCGCCGTTGATCTCGTCCATCTCCATCACGATGTCGTAAGGCACCTTCGCCTCGGCGAGCAGCACGTTCATGTGCCCCGGCATGCGCCCGGCCACCGGATGGATCGCGAAACGCACGTCCACGCCCTTCTCGCGCAGCACCTTCGTGAGTTCATGCACGGTGTGCTGGGCTTGCGCCACGGCCATCCCGTACCCCGGCACGATGATCACGCTCTTCGCATCGCGCAGCAGCTCGGCCGTCTCCAGCGCGCTCACCGCCACCACTTCGCCGGCCGGCTGCGCAGTGCCGCCCGCAGCCGCGGGCGCACCGCTGCCGGTGCCGAAGCCGCCGGCAATCACGCTGATGAAGTTGCGGTTCATCGCGCGGCACATGATGTACGACAGGATCGCACCGGACGAACCCACCAGCGCGCCGATCACGATCAGCAGGTCGTTGCCGAGCATGAAGCCGGTGGCCGCCGCCGCCCAGCCCGAGTAGCTGTTGAGCATCGACACCACGACGGGCATGTCCGCGCCGCCGATCGCCATCACCATGTGGACGCCGAACAGCAGCGACACCACCGTCATCACGATGAGCGGCGTCAGGCCGTCCTGGACCGTCTCCGCATGCAGGAACGCGCGACCGAACACGATCACCACCACCAGCGCGGCCAGATTGAGCCAGTGCCGGGCCGGCAGCAGCAGCGGCTTGCCGCCGATCTTGCCGGAAAGCTTGCCGAATGCGATCACCGAGCCCGCGAAGGTCACCGCACCGATCAGGATGCCGACATAAATTTCCACTTCGTGGATCGCGTGCTCGGCACCCGTGAACTGCACCGACGTATCGATATAGCTCGCGAAGCCCACCAGGCACGCCGCCAGGCCGACCAGGCTGTGCATCAGCGCAACCAGCTCGGGCATCTGCGTCATCTGCACCTTCTTCGCGGCGTAGAGGCCGACCGCGCCCCCGACGACCAGCGCAGCCACGATGTACGGAATGCCCTCGGCCGACACGCGCGGGCCGAGCACCGTGGCGAGCACGGCGATCAGCATGCCGATCATGCCGAGCAGGTTGCCGCGCCGTGCGGTCTCGGGATTGGCCAGCCCGCCGAGGCTGAGAATGAAGAGGATGGCCGCGCCGATATAGGAGACGGTAGTCAGATTGGAAGTCATTGTTGTCGTCTCCTTACTTGCGGAACATCGCCAGCATGCGACGCGTCACCGCGAAGCCGCCGAACATGTTGACGGCCGTGAGCGTCAGCGCGCCCACCGCCAGGCCCAGGATCAGCCCTGACGGACGGCCCTCCGCCGCCGCGTCGCCCAACGGCGGCGCGACCTGCACGAGCGCGCCGATCGCGATGATCGACGAGATCGCGTTGGTGACGCTCATCAGCGGCGTATGCAGCGACGGCGTGACGTTCCAGATCACCATGTAGCCGACGAAGCAGGCCAGCACGAACACCGTGAAGTGCGCCAGGAACGTGGCCGGCGCGAACTGGCCGACCAGCAGGAACGCCAGTGCGCCCACGGCGAACGTGATGGTGAGCGACTTCGCCGACATCGGCGCGCCGCTGCCATGGCCGTGGCCCTTGGATGCCGCGGCCGCGACCGGCGGTGTTGCGGGCTTCGGTGCGGCGGCCGGCTGCTGGATCGGCGGCGGCGGCCACGTGACGTTGCCGTCCTTGATGACCGTGAGGCCACGGATCGCGTCGTCGCTGAAGTCGACGTTGATCGTGCCGTCCTTGCCCTTGCACAGCTCCTCGACCACACGCAGCAGGTTGGTCGCATACAGCGTCGACGACTGGCGCGCCAGGCGCGACGCGAGATCCGTGTAGCCGACGATGGTCACGCCATGACGCACCACGGCTTCGCCCGGCACCGTCAGTTCGCAGTTGCCGCCTTGCTCGCCGGCCATGTCGACGATCACGCTGCCCGGCTTCATCGACTGCACCATCTCGGCCGTGATCAGCTTCGGCGCCGGCTTGCCGGGAATCAGCGCGGTGGTGATGATGATGTCCGCCTCCTTGGCCTGCTGCGCGTACATCGCGCGCTGCGCCTGCTGGAAGCCTTCGCTCATCACCTTCGCGTAGCCGCCGCCGCCCGAGCCTTCTTCCTCGTAGTCGACCTTGACGAATTCGCCGCCCAGCGACTTGACCTGATCGGCCACTTCCGCGCGCGTGTCGTTGGCGCGCACGATCGCGCCGAGGCCCGCGGCCGTGCCGATCGCCGCGAGGCCGGCCACGCCTGCGCCCGCGATGAACACCTTGGCCGGCGGCACCTTGCCCGCGGCCGTGATCTGCCCGTTGAAGTAACGGCCGAACGCATGGGCCGCCTCGATGACGGCGCGGTAGCCGCTCACGCCGGCCATCGACGTGAGGGCATCCATCTTCTGCGCGCGCGACAGCGTGCGCGGCAGCGAATCGATCGCCAGCACCGTGGCCCGCTTCGCGGCCAGCTGCTGCATCAGTTCAGGGTTCTGGGCCGGCCAGACGAAGCCGATCAGCATGCCGCCTTCGCGCATCAGCGCGACTTCCTCGCTGCTCGGCGGGCGCACCTTGAGGACGATATCGCTGCGGCCCCATAGATCGGCGGCCGTCGGCACGACTTCGGCGCCGGCCGTGCGGTAGTCGTCATCGCTGAAGTTCGCGCCGGTGCCGGCACCGCTTTGCACGGCCACCGAGAATCCGAGCTTGATCAGCTTTTCGACCACGTCGGGAACGGTCGCTACGCGCCGCTCCTCGTGGGCCGTCTCCAGAGGGACCCCAATCAGTAATGTCATATCCTGAATTGTCAGTAGTGGCCGTCGCGAGGAATTACGGCCTGCGTTTCAAGTCACCCAACTCAATCCGTGTCGGACTTTGCTCCGCGCGCAGCTTGGCACTCCCGCGCGGATTTCACAAACGATCGGTCCTCTAATCGGTTGTCTTGTCAGAGCAAACCCGTTCATGCTCTTGCCTGATTATGCTGACGAATATCCGGCGTATGTTCCGATCGGATAAAACCCGTCAAGCATATCCCGTGCCAGAGTCTTTCCAAAATTTATATTTTGAATCGGCGCGCATTCAATCCATGAATCCCCTGTCTGGACACAATGGGGCCGGCACCCACCGGCTCCCGGCCCGCACCGCGCCGCTGGGCTCGGCAGCACGTGAATCCGTTTGAAACCTGACTGAATGGCGATTCGCACAAAAGCATGGGAATCGGTTTCATCGAGAATCCGCCCGCTCGTCCGCAGAATACGATCTGTCGCGCACAAACGACATAGTCCATATGGCCGACGATCTGCGGTGCATGCGAGTTTAAGGGAGAACGCAGCCTGTCCGGATCCAATCCGGCGACGATCATTCACGCTGCGCGTCGACGTGGGCACGAATGCGGCGCGCGCCTTCCTCCGGCGTGCAGGTCGAGGTATCGATGCGCAGCGCATACGGCCGCGAGTAAGCGGGATGCCCGAACTGCGATCGCGCCATGCCTTCGCCTCGATCCACTCTCGCGCGTTCGCGCTGTTCGAGGATATCCAGCGGACACGTAACGCCGATGACAAAGGTCTGACGGGGCGACAGCGCAGCAATGCATGCGTCGAGCGCGCAGAGATCCCGAAGCACGAGGTCCAGCACGATCTCGAAATGGCTGGCCGCAATCCGCGCGAGCGTCGACTGCAGGTTGAGCTGGTGAAGTCTCAGCGCCTGATTCAGTTCTTCTTCCGATCGCATGTCACGCCGGCGCGACATTTCGACGAACGCGTCGAGCGACACGTGAAACATGGGCACGTCCGAGCGCTGCTGGAGCGCCCTCGCCAGACTGCTCTTCCCTGCACTGGTCGGGCCGTGCAATACGACAGCAACGGGTTTCATGGCGATGGTCCGCGGGAGAGATTGCCGGTTGTCCGGTTGTCCGGGTGCAGCGCTAGATCAGCTCGGCGACGCGCACGATGACGAGTGCGGCCGGAACGAGCACCGCCTGCGCACACACCGTGCCGAGCACGCGTGCGCCGGCGAGTGTCGTGATGGCCCGCCGAAAGCTGTTCTCCGAGATCCGCCCTTCGATGACGTCGTCGGTCATGACGGAAACCTGCGGGTCGATGACGACCGCCAGCACGACGGTCGCGAAACCGTTGATGACGGACGACAGGTTCGCGCATGTCACTCTCAGCTCGGGCTTCAGGTAGCCCGCGTACAGCGACGCGAATACGCCGACCGTCCAGATCGCCATCGCGGCGACGTTCAACGCAATGACGCGCCACGACACGCCGGTGTTCGCGGTCAGTTGCGTGACGTTCTGGCTCGAAGGCAGTCGCGCGCCGACGCGCAGATAGTTGATCCCGGCGCGACTGCACGCATGCAGCAGCAGGCGGGGAATCGAGCGGTTCACCTGGAAGTGTTCGACGGCGCGACTGAAATAGCGCTGGAATGTCGGGATCAGGAACGACCCGACGATGGTCGCCACGGTAGCGGACAGCAGGAACCACCGGAAGTCGGCCAGCAACCCGCTCCCCATCCGGTGCGCGATGTCCATTTCAACGCGTTTCGCGATGAACGGCCCCTGAAAGGAATTGGCCGTTCGGGACACCAGCGCGATGATCCCGAACAATGAAAACGACAACGCGATGCGACGCGTTCGCACACCGGCGATCCGCACGGCATACGCCAGTGTCGCGATCATATGGATGACGAAGGTAAGCCCGCAGATGATCCAAAGCTGACTGTCCATGCTGGTGCCGCGTGCGTGACGGGATCACGAGTGTACCCGAGCGCGGCGCGGCGCATCGGCCTGGCGAAGCTGCCTTCGCAAGCGTCACGGTTGGGCGACGAGCGTCAGGCGCTACCGTGCGGTGCCAATCCCCGTGCTTCATCCAGCATCCATGTCGCGAAGGCCTGCAACGGCCCGTTGGCCAACTCGATCGGTTCGGGCAGCACGAGGCAGAAGTTTTTCGTCACCGTCTTTCCCGCCGGCCACGGTGCGACCAGCCGGCCCTGCTCGAGCTCCGCATCGATGTACAGGCGCGGCACCAGCGCGACACCGAGGCCGGCCAGCGCCGCTTCGATCAGCATCGAATGAAGGTCGTAGCGCGCGCCCACCGCCGAGTTGGTCAGCACGATGCCGCACGCCTGCGCATAAGCCTGCCATGCGTCCGGGTTCTGTCGCCGGTGAAGACGCGGCAATGCATCCAGCGACGGGTTCTTCCCGGCGCCGGCGAGCAGCGCCGGACTGCAGACGGGCACCAGCACTTCCTCCAGCAGCGGATGCAGCTGCATCCCCGCCCAGGCCGGATGCTCGAAATGAATCGCTGCGTCGAAACCGCTCCCGGCCAGCAGGAACGGCTCCATCCGCTCGGCGATATGCACGGTGATGTTCGGATGCCGGTCCTGAAAGTGTTTCAGCCGGGGAATCAACCAGCGGGTGGCGAAGGTCGGGATCGCGGCGATATCGAGGCTCGCGCCTTCGATCGGCTGCCCCATCAGGTACAGGCTGTCCCGTTCGAGCCGATCCAGAATCTCGCGGACCTGCACCGCATAGCGCGCACCGTTCGGCGCCAGCCGCACCCGGTTGCCGATCCGCTCGAACAGGGTGACACCCAGGAACGCCTCCAGCCGGCCGATCTGACGGCTCACGGCGCCCTCGGTGCGTGCCAGCTCCTCGGCGGCTCGGGCAAAGCTGCCGTGACGGGCCGCGGCTTCGAACGCCTGGAGCGCGGAATTGCTTGGGATCTTGCGGGGCATGGAAGTCTCGTGGGTCGGGGTGTGTTCGCCATCAGCTTGAGCAAATGTCACTGAAGGCTGACTTTATTTCGTTTTATGGCGTGGAATGGCGAGCTTAGCATTACGTTAGCGCACTGAACATCACATGTTCGCGGATGAATGCGCACCCTGCCCAAAGGACAAACCGATGATCTACACCGTGGAATGCAGCTTCGCCGACCTCGACAGCGAAGCCGAATGGAACGACTTCTACAGCCTTGAAAAGCTGCCCGCCCTGATCTCGGTCACGGGGTTTCACACGTCGCAGCGGTTCAAGGCGATCACCAGCGGTTGCCCGGTCTATCTGGCGATCCACACGATCGACGGCCTCGATGTCCTGACCGGCGACGAATATCGCCGGAAAGGCGGCGGCAATTTCGCGAAATGGCAACGACACATCACCGACTGGCATCGGAATCTCTACAGCGATATCGGCTTCGCGCCGGCGGTAAAGGACGGTGAACATCTCGCACTGAGCGCCGATGGCCCGGATTCGCTGCTTCGATTGGGCCTCGAACCGCTGGCAATGCAGGCCGTTGCGCTGGAGAAGTTTCCGGCGCGCCGTTGGCTCGCCGTCGTGCCACGGAATAGCGCGCGGCTTGTCGAGGCGCTCCCCGAAGGTATTCACCTTTACGCACCGATGACGGAGCAGTTGACGAGCACACACGCCCTTTCGATTGCGCAGGAGTAGACCGCGATGCCGAACGTCACTATTTCGGTCGATGCAAAGCGGATGCCGGCTGATGAAAGCCTTGCCGAGCTGTCGTGCGACTGCGTCGAGCTCTGCACGCAGGTGCTTGAGGCTGAACTCAAGAACGTCCACGTCATTTTCCTGGCGGTTCGGCACGGGCATGGACATCCCGTCTTCGCCGACATCCGGTATCGCGTCGGCACGCGTCGCACGCCGGAGGTCATGAACCGGTTCATGGAAGCGCTGGATCAGGTGATCGTTCGCCGCACCGGCCTCACGGCGCGCATTCGGTGCTTCGGTTACACCGCGTCGAACATTCACGCCCGCAATTAATCCGATTCGGAGCAACACGATGTCCACCCTTACCTTTCCCGTTCAGCAAATCGGCGACTTCACGATTACCGCGATCAGCGATGGATACCTCACTGCGAGCCTCGACTTCCTGTCGAATATCGATTCGGATGACGCATCAAAAATGCAGCGTGATGCGGGGCAGAACGATCCGGCGGCCGTTCATATCAATTGCTACGTCGTACGCGGAGCGGGCCACACCGTGCTCATCGACGGCGGGGCTGGCGGGTTCAAGCAATGGGGCGGCCAACTCCGGACCAACCTGGCGCTTGCCGGTATCGAACCCGCTGCGATCGACACCATCCTGCTTACCCACGCGCATCCCGATCACGTCGGCGGGCTGGTGAATGATGCAGGACAGGCCGCGTTTCCACATGCCGAGCTGGTCGTCCATCAGCAAGAGGTCAAGTTCTGGCAGGACGACGGAAATCTCGGTCGCGCCAGCGAGCGGGCCCGCGGCAACTTTGCGAAGGCGCGTCAGGTGTTCGATGCGTATGACGACCGACTTCGCCTGTTCGAAGACGGACACGTGCTCCCCGGTATCCGCGCACTGCCGCTGCCGGGACACACCGATGGACACACCGGATATGTCCTTGAATCCCGCGATCAAGGCCTGCTTGTGTGGGGGGACGTGGTGCATTTCCCGCATATCCAGATTCAGCGGCCGGACGTATCGATTGCGTTCGATCACGATGCGTCGCTGGCAGCATCGACACGGTCACGCCTTCTCGATCAGGTCAGCGCGGACGGCCTGCTGATCGCGGGGATGCACCTGGGGGAACTCGGGTTCGCACGTATCAAGCGGACGAGCAGCGGGTATGGGTTGCTTTACGAGAACGAAGGCTGAAGCCACACGTGTACAGATGTGCGACGCCGCCACCTCACGCCGACATGCATGAGTCATCCGTTTGATCCAGGTGGCGTTTTTTGAGGGTTATACGACCTTTGCGCCATCCGCTTCGCGTTCCATACTGCACGTGGAAGATCGAGCAGGGAAACGCACAAACGCCATCGCGTCTTGCGCTTTCTGCCCGATCAATCACGACGTGGAAAGGAGCAGAAGATGAGGCTTAAAAACAAGTCGGCGTTAATCACCGGCGGTACCAGTGGCATCGGTCTTGCCACCGCGAAGCGGTTCATCGCGGAAGGCGCCCGCGTCGCAGTGACGGGGCGCGACGAGGCGGCGTTCGAGCGCGTGAAGGACGAACTCGGTGGTCATGCGCTCGTTCTCAGGGGCGACGTCCGTTCGATCGAGGACATGCGGTCGATTGCCGCCGAGATCGACGAGAAGTTCGGCGGCCTGGATATCGTGTTCGCGAACGCCGGCTGGGCGTTCCCGTCCGCACTCAACGATATCGACGATGCACTCTACGACGAGATCATGGACATCAACGTCAAAGGCGTGGTGTTCACGCTTCAGGCGGTGCTCCCGCACTTGCGAGAAGGCGCGTCCGTCATTCTCAACACCTCGTTCGTCGCGCAGACCGGCAAGCACGGCATCTCGTTGACGGCAGCCGCGAAGGCCGCCGTGCGATCGCTGGCCCGCAGTTGGTCCTACGAGTTTCTCGACCGGAAGATCCGCTTCAATGCGATCGCACCCGGCGCGATCGATACGCCGCTGCTGACCAAGTGGGGCATGCCGGACGAATGGGTTCGCGACCGCAAGGCCGAGTTCGCCGGCGCCATTCCGGTGGGCCGCATGGGCAGCGCCGAGGACATCGCCAACGCCGCGCTCTATCTCGCCAGCGACGAATCCTCGTATGTCGTCGGCACCGAGCTGGTCGTCGACGGCGGCGCGTCGCAGCTTTGAGCCTGCGGCACCCGATTCCAGAGCCCTGCGTGTGATCGCGGCTCATCCACCTTACTGACCTCACGTCCGCCACGCTTTGAGTCGCGGCGGCTATTTCACTCGGCCCAGCCCGGTAGCGCTCGCAGCGGGGCCGACGTGCAAGGAGAAATGATCTTGACCGACAGTAGCGAAAACAATACTTCCGGACCTCCACTCACCCGAGCCGGTCGATCGCGCCGCGATGCGCTCAAGTTCGGCAGCATCGCCACGCTCGGCGCCGTCCTCGGTGGCGGCGCCCTGCTTGGACACACCGCGCCTGCGCTCGCACAGTCCGGCAGCGACGGAGCACTTGCCCCGAATGATCCGCTCGATATCCTGATCGTCAATTACGACGGCGGGACGCTGCTCGACTTCGCCGGCCCCAGCGAGGTCTTCCATCGGCTACCGAATACGAACGTTCGCTACGCGAGCCTCAATGGCGGCAACGTAACGCTCGAATTCGGCGTCGTGTACGGCAAGACCGAGCGACTGGCCGATATCGACAAGACGGACGTGCTGCTCGTCCCTGGCGGGTCCGATCTGTCGGCGCCGATGCGCCCCGCATATCAAGCGCAGATCCGGCGCCTGGCAGAAAGCGCCAGGCACGTGACGTCGGTGTGCAACGGATCGCTCGTGCTCGCCGCAACGGGCATTCTCAATGGAAAGCGAAGCGCCTGCCATTGGGCCTTCGTCAACAAGCTGGCCGAATATGGCGCCATTCCCGTGCCCGAGCGCTTCGTCGAAGACGACAACGGCCGGTTCATGAGCGGCGGCGGCGTAACGGCGGGCATCGACTTCGCCCTTCGCGTGGCCGCGAAGCTGCGCGGTCAACAGGCCGCCGAGCTCACGCAGCTCGTGATCGAATATGATCCCGCGCCGCCGTTCCACTCCGGTCATCCGCGAGAGGCGCGGCCGGAACTCATCGCGATGGTCGACAAGAAACTGCCCGGTGCATACAGGGGGCTCGCACGCGTGCCAGGCGTTCGTTGAAGCGCTTGCAGGCAATGTGAGCCAGCCCATCTGCAGACTGCGATGAACACTGCGACCGACATTGCCTGCTTCATCATTTTTTTGTAGTCCTCTCAATTTAAACCATGCACGGAAATCACTCGATGCAACAGACTCGTATTTTCACTGCTGCTCTTACAGCCTGCGTCACCTTTTTCGCGTTCGCCGCACCGGCGGCTGCCGGTGGTTCGCAACGCCCGCCCGAAGCGACCATCAAGGCCGAGAATGCGCGATGGGCGGATGCCTTTGCGCGGGGGGATTACGAGGCGATCGGTCGACTCTACACCCGCGACGGTACGCTCCTGCCGCCCGGAGGCGACAGGATCAAGGGAAGCAGCGCGATCGTCGGGTACTTCACCAAGGGGTATGCCGGATCAAAACCCGCCACCGTATCGTTCAGCAATTACGAGTTCTACGGTAACGACCAGGTCGTGACAGAGGTGTCGGATGCGGAGATCCACGACCACGATGGCAAGCTCAAATACCGCGGCAAGCAGACTCTCGTCTTTCTGAAAGAGGGCGGCGTGTGGAAGTTGCATCGTGACATGTGGAACGATTATGGCCCGCTGACCACAGGCGACCATTGAGCGTCTGGCGAAACGCATGGCGATCTACCGAAAGCGCCGCTGGTCCGTTGGAAGGACTTCGGCCGGGCAGCGCGCGGATCGGCCGGCGGTCGATGGTCGATCAGCGCGCGCCGTTCGATCGGCTCTCGCGTCGAATCGCTTGCGGCGGGTGCCCATGCAGTTTGATGAAGGCCCGGCGCATCCGCTCCGGGTCGGTGAACCCAACGGCCAGCGCAATCTGTTCGATCGGTTCGCTGCCCCCCTGCAGGCGCAGCCGCGCCGCTTCGACACGCAAGCGCTCGACCGCCTTCGCAGGCGTTTCGCCGGTTTCCCGGCGAAACGCGCGCCCGAACTGCCGCAAACTCAAGCTTGCGGCCTCGGCGAGCCGCTCGACAGGCAACGCTTCCGCCAGATGTTCCCGCGCAAAATTCAGCGCGATGCGGATGCGATCCGATTCCGGCTCCATCTGCGACATCGCCGAGAATTGGGACTGACCGCCCGGCCGACGATACGGAACCACCAAAAGCCGGGAGACAGCGCGCGCAACCTCCGCACCCATGTCTCGTTCAATCATGCCGAGCGCCAGGTCGATTCCGGACGCGATGCCCGCCGACGTCCAGATGCGGCCCTCCTCGATATAGATACTGTCGCCTTCGACCCTGGCGCGCGGGAAGCGCGACTGCAATCGAGCCGCGTATCGCCAGTGCGTCGTCGCTCTCAAGCCGTCCAGCAAACCGGTTTCCCCAAGCAGAAACGCCCCCGTACACACGCTTGCCACCCGCGCGGCCCGCGCGCCCAGTTTCCTGGCGGCGGCGATGTTCTCCGGCGTCTGCATCGGATCGATGTCACCGCCCACGAAGATGACGGTGTCGAACGTGCGCCGTCCGATCGGCTTCGTGTCGACCGACAGGCCCGTATTGCCCGGAACCGGTCCACCGGGCTGCGAGATGACGTGGAGATCGTAGGACGCGTGGCCTGCCGCCGTGGCGACCTGGTTGAAGGCCGACAGCGGCCCGCCCAGATCGAGCGCATCGTAGCCACGGCAAACGAAGAATCCGATTCGATGCATGACGAAGTCGTTAATTGAAAATCCTGTAAAGTCGCATTTTACAAGGAACCCTCAAATGGCGCCATTCAGCCTGAAATGAGGGAAAAACGTCGTTTACGTCGTGATCGATTGTCCGTATGGCCGCTGAGATCCGAAGCGGGCAACGTGACTTTTTTCAGCAGCATGCGCTACGCTGCGAGTGACGCCAACCCGTTCCATCAGCCACTCTCCCTCTGAGCTGCCTCAACCATGCACGGTACGGAATTGAAGGTGACCTCGCTGCCGCATCCGTTTCTCGACGCAGCACTGGCTTTGCTCTATTCGGCATTCGAGCAAGACCCTACGCTTGGCTGGTGCCTGTTCGCCGGAAGTCCGGGATTCGACGAGCGGCGTGCACACTATCTCGAGTGCTACCTGAAGTATCACTACGACGCTCGCATGCCGGCTTTGGGCGCCTGGCGCAATGACGACCTGGTGGCGGCCAGCTACTTCGCGCCGGCCTCCTGCCGCGAATCGCCCCGCATGCTTGCAGCGCTGGGGCGCGACATCGCGATCGGTTGCGGCGCGTCATCGTTGAGCCGAATCGATTTGCTTCGCGCGACTGCGCCCGCGAATTCTCCGGACACAGATTGCAGCCGGATCGAATTCATTGGTGTATCCCCGGGCCGGCAAGGCGAAGGAATCGGATCGGCGCTTCTGCGTGCGACGTTGTCACATCTTCAGGACATCGATCCGTCGGCGAAAATATCGTTGGAAACGGGAGAGCCGCGCAATATCCCGTTCTATGAACGTCACGGGTTTTCGGTCAGGGCGTGCATGGAATATGCCGGACTGACGCAATACAGATTGGAGACCATCTAACCGCCGACATTGACCAGGCCGGGCTGGCAATCAAGCCCGCCCTACTCGGCATTCACCTTCCGCCACTGCATCGGCGACATCTCGTACCGTCCTCGAAACGCTCGACTGAACGCCGCTTCCGACGTGTACCCAACCCGACCGGCAATATCCGAAACCGGCGCGCGGCTGTACCGCAACAACTCCGCCGCCCGATCGAGGCGCCAGGTCGTGAGATAGCTCAACGGCGCCTGCCCCACGACACGCTGGAACCGGTCGGCAAAAGCCGACCGCGACAGATTCGACAACTCGGCAAGATCACTCACGCTCCACGCTCGCCCAGGATCGGCATGAATGGCCGACATCGCCGGGTTGATCCGGCTGTCGATCGCACCGGACAACCACCCGTGCCCTGCCGAGCCCTCGGTCGCCCAGGTGCGCAGCAACTGGACGAAGATGACGTCCAGCAATCGCGAGATCATCGCGGCGGCGCCCGCACGCGGGCTCAATGCCTCGTCGAGGATGAAATGGCAGCTCAGCTCCAGCCATTCGAACGGCCGCTCCCGCAACCCTTTCAGCACCAGCACCGGTGGCAGCACGGACAGCAACCGTTGCGACAGCACGCCGTCGAATCCGAAGTCGCCGCACAGCCAGGTGGTGTCGCCGCTCCCGATCGTCAGGCGCTCGCGATCGTAGTACTGTGGCGCGAGATCCGTGACGAGACTCGCGGAGCGGCCCGGCCGGTCGGAGATGACATGGCCGTGACCATGCATCAGCATGACCAGGTCTCCCTGCGACGCGTGATACCGCTCGTCGAGCCCCTCCACTTCGATTGCCACGCTGCCGCTACGGATGATGTGCAGACGATACTTGCCGGCAGGAAAGCGCAATCCGAACGGCGCCGATGCCGCGCACGTGAAGACCGTATTGCCGCGGATGCGGATCAGCTCCAGCACGTCGGAAAAGGCATCCCGCTTGAAGGCGAACGGATCTGCGTCATCGTCCAGCGCCGTCGGCGTTTGAGCAAAGAATTCCGGCTTTTTGGCCATGTCGCGTACTCGGATGGTCTCTATGATGGACACATCATTCACGCTGAACGACGCCGGTGTCAAAGACTATTCTCGAGGTGCTTGGCATACGGCAATCGCGTAGTACCCCTTGTTTCGTTGCTGGCAAGCACGGGGCAGACGGCTCCGGAAATACCGAGGTCACATGGGCGTGATGTTCGTCATCCAGCGATCACAGGAGCAGGGATATGAATCCGGAAACGCGTACCGACACGGTTGTACTTATTCACGGTCTGTGGATGACGCCGTTGTCGTGGGAACATTGGGTCACTCGATACGAGCAGCGCGGCATGCGCGTCATCACGCCAGGGTATCCGGGCGTCCAGCCGGGCGCGGCCGGCGTCGAGGCCCTCCGTCGCGATCCGTCGCCGCTGGTGAATCTGGGCGTGCGCGAAATCTTCGATCACCTGGCCCGAACGATCGCCGCGCTCGACACCAAACCGATCATCATGGGGCACTCGTTTGGCGGCGCGTTCGCCCAGCTTCTTCTCGACGCGGGCTACGGCTCGGCCGGTGTCTCGATCGACGGCGCCGCGGTGAAGGGTGTATGGGCACTGCCGTTCAGCCAGATCAAGGCGGCGTTCCCGGTCCTTCGCAATCCGGCCAACCTGCATCGTGCGGTGCCCATCACCGAGAAAGAGTTTCACTATGCGTTCACGAACAACCTGAGCCTCGAGGAATCGAAGAAGGTCTATGACCGCTACGCGGTGCCCGTGTCGGGGCGGATCCTGTTTCAAGGCGCGTTCGCGAACGTCAACCCGAATGCCCCGACGCGCTACAACTTCGCGAACGACGATCGCGCACCGCTTCTCTTTATCGCCGGCGGCAACGACAACATCCTGCCGCCGGCCGTACAGCGCGAGAATTTCGAAAGGAATGCGAAGGGTTCGCGTGCGATCTCGGCGTACAAGCTGTTCGACGGCCGCAGCCACTACACCTGTGGCGAGCAAGGCTGGGAGGAGGTTGCAGACTTCGCACTCGACTGGGCGCTCGCGCCTGCGCCGGGAGATCTCGGCAAGCGCTGAGCTGTCGGTCAATGGCCCTTCCCGAACGGTGTCATTCAACGTCAACAGTCCGTTGAATGACATGTCGGCCTGACGCATTCTCCCGTTCGCCATTCGAGGCAGGCACCCCGTCGCGTTCCGTCTTCAATGCGCGAGTGCCATGTCGGCAGAAATGGTGTTGGATTGCCCCGCCCTGGCACCCTCGACCACGGGTGCAGGTCAGGCAATCCGTCCTGGCACGCGTCACGCGCGCAGGCTTACGCGGCCTTGGCCAGCTCCGCATCGATGGCGGCGACCAACTTCGGGTCGTCCGCGGTCGTATCGGGCGAGAAACGCGCAACTACTTCGCCGGTGCGGCTCACGAGAAACTTCTCGAAGTTCCACAGCACCTCGGGCGCCGGGTTCGGTTGAATGCCGTAGCCTTCGAGGCGCGCACGGAACGGGCCGTCGCCGGCGGCCTGCGGCTGCGCCTGGGTGAGCGAGCGATAGAGCGGATGCTGGTCGTCGCCGATCACGGAGATTTTCGAGAACAACGGAAACTTCACGCCGAAGGTGCCGGTGCAGAACGACTGGATCTCCGCGTCGGTGCCCGGCTCCTGGCCCTTGAAGTTGTTGGCGGGGAACGCCAGCACTTCGAGACCTTCCGCGCGCTTGCCTTCGTAGAGCGCCTCGAGCCCTTCGTATTGCGGCGTCAGCCCGCATTTGGACGCCACGTTCACCACCAGCAGCACTTTGCCTTCGTAGGCGCGCAGGGTTGTTTGCGCGCCGTCGATCGCGTTGACGGGAATATCGTAAATCGTGCTCATGTCTGCATCCTTCAATTGATCAAATTGATTGGCGAACCGCCGGAATCGCGGTGGATCGCGTTCATTGAAAACCCTGGACGTCGGACAGCAAAGGCGCGTTGTCGACGCTCGTGATCTGCGCGTAGCAGAGCCCTATCCTACTGCGAACGGTCAACTCCTTGCTTGCGGGCGCGAGCCGCAGTGTCAAACAGGCGGCCTCGAAAGACACCAGACACTGTTCGTGCATGGCCAATATCCCTCGGAGAGCCGCTGGGCCCTTGTTGGCTACGAGTTGCGGCCTAAACGCCCAAAGGCAGCACTCGGCGGCTCACTCAGGTTGCTGAAACCGGGCCGCCACAAACGGGACAAACGATGCGTTTGGCATAGCTGATGAGCGTGAGTCCGCAGCACGTTCCCTCTTGGCTCGGCCCGTGCCCGTCGTCGACAAACTCCCCGGGATATTGAGGCCGCGCGAGCACAAGAAGCGTCCAGGGTGATGATGCAGCGGGCGTCTCATGGAATCGGTGAACCTCCGCGAGCACGAGTTTGGCCGACTGCCATTCCGGACGCGCCACTTTGGCCTCGCGCGCCTCCAACGCCAAAGCGATCACGTCGACCAGTTGCCGCTCCGGCAGCGAGGCCAGTGCATCCACAAGTTCTCGATTTTGTAAAAGACTCATCGAATTTACGATCCTGTCCGATCAATGTGCTGCCGGATTCGTCCTTACGAAGAGGGCGATTCAACGCAATCACTTCGACGAATCAAAACCCTTACCGCACGCAACAGATGTTGGTTTATCGTCGGAATCAGTGTTGCCGGAATCTCGTAAGGGCCCGCGGTGCGGAAATCGGCTGCGTGCATGATGTGAACCAATCCGACGTTGAACTGAACGAACGCTTCAATGGTCGGGGCGTTCCGCATGGCGGCCTTCATTGCATCTTCATCGAACCCGTGCGACGAATGGAGTGTGAACGTCGGCGCGTCGACGGGAGGAAGCGCCCGAAAGCCAGCGTGAACGAGCCAGTCGAATTGCGCTCGGTCCACCTTGACGATACTGGAGGCGCCGTAACGACTGCTACCGCTGCGCGCGAGATGGTCGATCCACCAGTCGTTTTGCCATCGCTCGTAACCGAGCAACGCACCTTCCAGCCGCTCCATGTTCTCGCAGCCATCGCCGTGCAGGTTGAGGTTCTGACGAATAAACTCCAGAGCCGGGATACGCCACTCCTCGCCTTTGAGCGTATAAAGGACTTGCCCGATTTGAGGCGCTGGACGACCGGGGCGGGCCGGCGCATCAAAGAGGATTTCGTGAGCGTGCAAGACACCTCGGGCCACATACTCGTCGAAGCGAGCCTTCAGTACGACCGACGGCCGCCATGCGCTGTTGAATTCGATGAACCCGAACGGTTTGCGCCCTTGCACCATCAAAGCCAGCTCGTAACCGGTATGGATAAGGTAAGGAATGCGAATCCCTGTATCGGCGTACTTCGAGATGACGCCGTCTCGCGAGCCGTGGTCAAACGCGATCGCGAAAGCTTCGCATACGGCGGCAACCTGTGTCGGCGAAAGAAGGTAGTAGTCGTCGAGGTCCGCATCCTCGGGTGCGTCCGGGTCGACCAGCCGCCGCAGCGCATCCAGGTCGTCGGTTTCGAATCGAACCTCAAGGCATGGGTACAGAAAGTCCGGATCGATCGCCGACAGAATGAACGAGGTGCTCGGATAGCTCATGGCAGTTTCCGGTACGTCAGTTTGAAGACATCGACATACGCCAGGTCGCCTTCGATCGCTAATGTTTCCAAGTTGATCGCAGAAACGCCTGACTAGACCACGCATAAACCATCTGGTCGTCTGACGTCAGTACCCAACGAAAATCAGCCCGCGATCTGGCGCTGCATGAGAAAGAACCTCATGTCATCACGACCCTGCATTGAAATCGGTTTCGGATCGCGATTAAAGCCGAGCATTTCATAAAATAGGCAGGCTGATTCGCGTGCCGTACACCAGAGCAATAATCCATGCTGTTCGCGGGCATAACGAATGGACAGATTGACCAGAAGGCGTCCGAATCCCATCCCACGCACCGATGGATGGACGGCCATGCCGCGAAGGCGCCAGGCCTCAGCGTTCAAAACATCGGCATGCCCTTCCTGACATACCGACGCCACGGCCACAATACCGTCATTATCATGAACGGCAAAGTGCATTGACGTCGGGGCGAGATCTCCGGGTAGGGCACTCCCTTCCTCATCTCCGGCCATCAGGATTGCGGCCCTGAGTGGATAGGTTTCTTCCGCACGAACGGCGCAGATGGTAAAGCGCACATCTTGTGAAGTCATCTAATTTGTCAGCTCGCTTCATGACGAAGATTTTCTTCCGGATCGCTTTCGGCATACCCACTCGCAAAATTATCAGTTGCCGTGCGCTACCAGTAAGGGTAATTTCCTATCCGTTATCTCTTTTTCAATCATACGCTAACTGCGATCACAGATGACGTTGAAAGTCTCGACAGATGCAGAGCTTGCCTACGACGAGATCCGATCGAGGATCTTTGACGGCCGGCTTGCGCCTGGGCAGAAAGTATCCCATCGAGGCCTGTCGGAGGAACTCGGCTTCGGCCAAATGCCCGTGCGCAGCGCATTGCATTTGCTCGAGTCCGAAGGGCTGGTCGTCGTGATCGAAAAAAGCGGGACGTATGTCGCATCGCCGACGACGAGCGATCTGCGCGAAATTTTTGAAATGCGGCTGGCCCTCGAGAGTACGGCTGCATTTCTTGCAGCCAGGTCGGGCGTAACGGCAGACCTCCGCGACGCGGCAGAGAAAATGCAGGACCTGATTGAGCGGGACGTCGCGGACATCATGCTCGAGCAACGTATCGGCTGGGTGTTTCATCAAGCGTTATTTGCTGCAGCAAGGAACGTGCGAATCTCATCGGCGTATGGTCTATTGCGAGCCCAAACCTTGGCGCTGAACGAACTCCCGCGTAGCGACGCCGAAACCGTTCGGCGCGGCACGATCGAGCACCTGCACATCTTTCACGCAATCGAAGCGAACGACGGCGAGCTTGCGCGTCAGCATATGTGGAATCACATCGTTGACGGTACGCCCGCACGGATAAAACTACTAAAGGCGCGGCATGAACACGAAAAATAAGGGCCTTTCCCTTCCGATGCAAATGCTTGGCGGGCTTGTACTGGGCGTCGCTTGCGGCGTATTTGCTCCCGGCTTTGCCGGGAAGCTGGGCTTTCTCAGTGCGATGTTCGGCCACGCGATCAAGATGGTCGTCATGCCGTTGATTTTCCTGTCGGTCACGGTCGGTGTCTTTCGTGCGGGCCGACTGCGCGAACGGCTCGGAAAGGTCGCACTCTCCAGTATCGTCTTCTTCGTTTTAATGACCGGCCTGGCTGCGTCGCTCGGCCTGCTGCTCAACTTTGCATTTCGGCCGGGTCTCGGGGCGAGCCTCACTCACTCCGGATCAATGCCGGCAGCACTCGCATCCAGCATCGACTGGACGAAATTTCTCGTTGATCTGATCCCCGCGAACATCGTCGCTGCACTCGCTGCGGGGAATTCTCTCCCGGTACTCGTTTTCGGCGTCATTTTCGGTGCGGCATTGGCGGCTGCCCCGGAGCGGGCCGAGCCCGCGATTGCCGTTTTCGAGGCGCTGCTGTCCGGCCTGTTCAAGATGACCCAGTGGGTGATCGCATGGTCGCCGCTCGCGATCTTCGCCGCGATCGCGCAGCTGTTGTCGGCCAAGGGCTTTGCCGGCGTGCACTCGCTCGTCGAGCTTCTGGGCGTGGCCTATCTCGGCATGGCGATTCTGGCGGTGGTACTCACCCTCGTCATTCGCGTCGCCGGTCAGTCGCCTCTCGCCGTTCTCAGGAAGGTGAAGGAACCGCTGATCCTTGGTTTCACGACGCGGTCGTCCGAAATCACGTACCCGTTGCACCTGAAGAAGCTGGTTGAATTCGGCGTTCCCCACGGCGTGGCATCCACGATTTTGCCGCTCGCCTATATTTTCAATCGCGACGGCGCGGTCCTCTACACGGCCCTCGCGGTCGGCTATCTGGCCGACGCATATCATCTCGCCTGGTCGTGGCCGCTGGTGATTACGATTTTGCTTCTGACGATCATCACCATCGACGGTGCAGCCAATGTGCCCTCCGGAGCGATCGTCGCCATCACCATCGTGCTGACGTCGATCGGGTTGCCGGCCGATGCGGTGCTGCTGCTGTTGGGCGTCGACGCCTTCTTCGACATGGGGAGAACCGCCCTCAACGTCTACGGGAGCACGGCGGCGGCAGCTGTTGCGGTGAGACTTTCCGGTTCGGAGGACAGTCTCGCCGCCGAAACCGCGACGCGTCAGGCGAGCGTGTGAGTGCCTCGGAAGCGACCGGCGCAGCGCGCTTCACTGTTGCGCCCGCCGATTGCAACGCGCCGGGGCACATCCACTCCAGTATCCAGGTACGGCGAAGAGAACCGGATTGGATGAACGTTCGGTTTCATTGATCTTCAGTTAGCAGAACGACGGATCTTTTGCAGGAGAAACGGTATGGTTGGTTCAGAGTCCGCAGATTATTTCATGCTGCGCCTAGGCACGCCGCATCCGACATGGGCGTTGACCGATGACAGCAACATGATCGGCATTGGCAATCGTGACGGCGTGGTGAGTGCCCTGTTCGAGCTGGATCGCGACCAAATCGCACGGATCAGAGGATTGGGCCAATCGGTGGAGAGAATCAGGTGTGTGTGCGACCGCGCTGGCCGGGAGCTGCACTTTTATCTCCATGGCAGGCAGGTGTCGCGCGGGGTATGGGCCGGGGTCGCGTCGGCCGATCCCGACTATCTGCCGACCGCCGCGATGATCGCAACATGGACGGTACCGAAGAAGCCCTGCGATGCCTTCCAGTTTCCGAGCGTGAACACGCGTCTGGTCGCATCGGTTAGCCCAGCCTAAACTGCGATCACAGATTGTTGCGCAAGGTCGAGCCGGATAAGCCCCGCCTTTCGGGGCCGATCGTTCGACATGTTCGCCCGGGTGCACGCGCACGCCGCTCAGTGTCTTTGGTTCTGGCACACTCAACCTCGGATCGCCAGGACCTTTTTGCTGGCCAGTTCACCGGCCAGCGCTTTTCATTCGTGGGTAGGTAGTCATCGAGCGACGCCCTTTCATCGCGAGGCTCGATCACGAGACTACGCGGAAGCCCGCAAAAAACATCCCGCCAGCACCGCAGCAGTGCCTGCTCCGCACGTGACGAGACGCAACGCGTGACGCTCGCCAAGCTCCACGCCCGCCCGTTTCAAGACCGAGAATTCCGCTCCCCTCAACCGCCCTGCGGCGTTCACCGCATCACCGCCCAAGCCCCCTGCTCGCCCCGAGCACTCCCGGTTCGAACAAAATCCGAAACATTCAGCGAAACCGTATCGGCCTTTGCCTTTGAGCGCGTCTTCCGCGCGACTGCCAGAATCGGCGTCAAATGCTCGTAAAAGCATTCGAGCTGCCGCGCGTCAGACGCCAGTCGCTCAAGTTCGCACGCCTTCTCGAGAATCAATCGAGCAATATGAAAACGCTGAAGGCCCTGGCCGACCCGAACCTGAAACACGACGCCATCGCTGCTATGCGGCACCCCCGCCCACACAAGCGAACTTCGATCCATAAAGCCTCCGGAAAATCCCAATCGTCACATCAATATGCCAGCCATCTCCGACGTTGCATATTTGTATTTCAAAATTGTGGCGTTTCACACATTGGCATTTTCGTAAAACTCGAATATTGCGCCGCAGCAAAAGTGTCCGTAGACTGGGTTCGCGCGTCCGATGTAGTTGCCCCGCAGTCGGCCCACGACGGGAGAGCACGCGATGACGACTTCTTCACCAGCACTGAACCAGACACCCCCTGCGCTCCACGTGTTCCAGCAAGATGGCGGCTGGCACTGGGGCATCACGGTTCCTCGCTCCGCGGGATCCGGCTTCAAACTGATCGCATTCAGTACCGACATCTTTTCCACGGCAGACACTGCCCAACGCGATGGCGATCGGGCATTGGCCTCCATCGTCGCCACTGACGTGCATTGAATCTGGCGGATCGAGCAATTGCGCCTTCCTTGAATTTTCACAGCCAACTGCAATACTCCTAGCACCCTTCGTTGCGAGACCGCTTACCGCGCACGATGACGGACTTCGCCACTCGCCTGAGCTACCCGATCGTCAGTGACGATCCCGACCAGCCGGTCGCTGCCTGCGGCCTCGGTTGCGGTACGTTGCAATCAACTTCCCGGCGAATGTCATACGAGAAAGATGCGGCACGGAGGCTACTGCCCCGGCGCAATCGCGCATCGTGCTCGAAAGCAATCGAGAGACGACCATTGCCGCGGTCAATCGACAGACGTTGCCGAAAGGCGGCCGGCGGCCCCCGCTCGACCAGTCAGACTTCTCAACCGAGGCCTGCTTGCGGGCCGGCATGCCGATAGCAGACAGGAGGCGTTACGTGAACATCCGGATTTTGATGCCCTGCACCCTGATTCTTGTTGCCCTCAACGTTCATGCGGCAGATATCACCGGCGCAGGCAGCACTTTCGCAGCACCGATTTATGCAAAGTGGGCAGATGCGTACAAGAAGGCGGGCGGCGGCAAGGTCAACTATCAAGGCATCGGCTCGTCGGGCGGCCTGAAGCAGATCAACGCGAAGACGGTCGACTTTGCCGGTTCGGACGCTCCGCTGAAGGATGACGAGCTCGCGAAGGCCGGCCTGTTCCAGTTCCCGACGGTGGTCGGGGGCGTGGTGCCGGTCGTCAACGTGCCGGGCGTGAAGGCCGGCGAACTGACGCTGTCGGGCCCGGTGCTGGGCGACATCTACCTCGGCAAGATCAAGAAGTGGAACGACCCGGCGATCGCCGCGCTGAACCCGAAGGTCAAGCTGCCGGACACGGACATCGCCGTGGTTCGCCGTGCTGACGGCTCGGGCACGAGCTTCATCTGGACGAACTACCTGTCGAAGGTCAACGGCGAATGGAAGTCGAAGATCGGCGAAGGGACGACGGTCAACTGGCCGACGGGCACGGGCGGCAAGGGCAATGACGGCGTGGCAGCGTTCGTGCAGCGCCTGCCGG
>NZ_SCNZ01000060.1:0-43531 GCF_005502655.1 Burkholderia sp. 4NA327C6
CAGAGTTTGCGGCGAAACATCGGGCAACCGCGGATACTCCTGCCGCTTTCCAGGAGTTGGTTTAAAGGGACTTTGCTAGAAGCCCATTGGCCCTATTGATGGGGGCAGGTCACTGCAACTCGACCACTTGGCGTTCAAACGTGCGGGCAGCCACGCGATCACCCAGGCGTTTGAAGCAGTGCATTTTCGTTTCCACGTAAGCGTTGCCCCAGCACCGTCTGTTCATGACGGCTCATAGACGGCAATCTGGTTCCCACCAAAATGTGAACTGAACCCCGGGCTGGACGCACACTTTTGGAACGTCATAAGCATTCGCGAAACTAACGCCAAGCCGGTAGTGAACAACATGCGCATGTTGCGCCGCCAAGTCAGGCGCGCGAGCCTAGTAACGACGTCAGCATCCGTTCGCCTCGCCAGGCTACTGCTGAGCGAACCTAAATTGTTTGAGACAATGTTTCCGCTCCTGGATGAGATCGGCCAATGGCTTGTCAGCAGCGTCATGCAATCGGCGGCGCAGGTCAGGTGGCATTCGATGCGTCGTGAATCTCAAGAGCGCGGCTGCTCGCCCGTCAAGTCCATGGAGATTGTGGCAAGTTGCCATCAAGAATCGTACGGAACTGCGGCAGCAGGCATGTAGTCGGGCTGAACTGCGGTCCTGAACAAGCAAAGTCCAGATGATTTTAGCTGTCTTGTCGGCGAGTCACAGGACCGTTGACGCGCTTGGGAGGGGGGACTGGCGTGAGCTACGCGCGAAGCGCTCCAATCGCTCGCGCGCTTCGATGAGGTAATGGAGTGGCGCGCATTCGATCTGCCGATCTGCTTGGCACAAGACCGCCTCGAAGTGTGGGCTATCGTCGGCATCAAGTTGGCAGACACCATCGCGCTCCGCGCGCGTCATACACCGTTCGAGCGCCGCCTCCGCTCGGGAGTAGACGATCAAAGCCGTATCGCCGTAACCAGCCTCTTGCACATAGAACGTCAAATAAACAAACCGTATCAATTCGTTCAGAAGATAGGGATTTCCTGCTCCTTGCTTGCATGCGACGAAAGTGAGATGGTTCGCAAGTGATAGGTCACGCGCGGCTCGCGCCGACAAGGGCAGCAGCATGGTCTTGTTGAGAGGTTTGCGCGACGGCGCGCGAGAGGACTTCCGATTGGATTTGCGTGTGGACATGCAAGAAGACAGCGGCGATACAAAACGGCCCCGCAATACCGGAGCTGATGGCGATCATAGCAAATTTGGGATAACACTGCGTTGAGCCCACGGTAGCGAGCGGCTTGGCTCGCACGTGTTGGTGCTCCGAAATGGTTCACGACTGCCTCGTCATTGCTGGGTAGTTAACTTTGCGTGCATCGTCCGTGCGTCATATCTCGCAAACAATAGCCGAAAGCATCATTGGTATGACTTGCTGAACAACTGCAGGGCTGCCAGCCTGCCGTAATTGTGCTTCGACAGCCTCGCTCGAACCGAACACCATCGCGCCGTAGACGGAACTCGAGGAAGACTTACCACTCCCTGGTCTGAAGGTCGGGTCGCCAGGTTGAAATCCGAACACTGCGCGAACGCGTAGCCCGTATACAGCTAGATCCCTCCCGTGCGCGGGACGAAATGCGTTGACTGAGTTTGCCTCGACGCGAATCGGCGCAGGATCAATCAACTGGCTGTTGATAAGAGAGGTAATGAACGTGTGCGCATTGGATTTGCAGGTGAACTGCTCATCGAGCGTGCCTGCGAACACTGATGTCGGTAAAATTCCGGCGCCAAGCGCGACAAGCGAAATCAGAGATATAAAAATAAATCTTTTCATGGCATCAACATGAAACCATTCAGTTTTGCACCGAATCCTTGCAACACGTACAAGTTATCACGTACGCTCGTGAAAGGATGCTACGGTCGCAGTTGATATTGTATTTCGCTTTTTGAAAGAATTCGGACGAACCAGTCACCTATGCGTAAATCACCGGCTGATGATGATGTTGACGGTGGCCGATACGCGCTTGTCACCGTGGCCATTCCACGGAAACGTCTCGGCGAAGCTGTTGAAAGTCGCTGCCTTGCTCGTGGGAAATATCAGCTTGAAACTTGCGATCGTCGCTATCGCTTCGTAACCGATGCCTCGCTCGACGTCTCGCCCCAAATGTGATGAGTTCTGAGTGGCGCGCCCCCGCCGATGAAGGCGTTCACGTTTACTGATAAACAGCACGAACAGCGAAAAAGCTATTTTCGTGCACTGTTTCGCCTGCAAGGCGAACTCGTCAAGCTACAAGATTCGGTCGTGCATACCGGACATCGGCTCGTCGTCATTTTCGGGGGCCGCGACTCGACAGGAAAAGGTGGCACCATCAAGCGCATCACGCAACGATTGAATCCTCGTGTCTGCCGCGTGGCTGCCGTGTCCGCGTCCAATAATCGCGAGCGCACGCAATGGCATTTCCAGCACTATGCTGCACACTTGCCGACGGACTGTGAGAGAGCGCTGTCCGATCGAAGCTGATACAACCGTGCGGGCGTCGGTGTGCATTGGGATTCTGCACTGGCGACGAATATGCTGAATTCTTCCGATCAGTGCATTAATTCGAGAGGATACTGGTCAGAATCGGGATTCAGCTTATCAATAATGGTTTTCGATACGACAAGAAACGCGCATGCCTGAACTGCATCCATCACTTGCTCAGTCAATTACCGTATCACGAGATCGAGCGCTCGACCGTGCAACTCCCTGGAGTTGCCCCTGTAACTCAGGACACTCGGACACCGTTAGGTTGATGACGCCGCAGTCCGCCTGAACTCGCGAGGCGAGCGATATTTCAGAGCTTTGTGCGGGTGACGCTCGTTGTAATGCTCAAACGCAGCAGCCAGACGCGAGAGCGCCGTTGGCGCGTCGGGCTTGTCCATATAGGCGACGTAATTGTGCTTCATGGTCTTCACGAACGATTCGGCCATGCCATTGCTTTGCGGCGAGCGCACGGGCGTCGTCAGCGGCTCCAGGCCCAACTCTCGTGCGAAGCGGCGCGTGCGATGGTCGATGTAGGCCGAGCCGTTGTCCGTCAGCCATTCAATAGGCTGTGCCGTTTGTGTGGTGCCGAAGCGCTGCTCGACGGCGGCCAGCATCACGTCGCGGACCACGTCACCGCTATGCCCGCCGGTCGTCGCTGCCCAGCTAATCGCTTCCCGGTCGCAGCAGTCCAGCGCGAACGTCACGCGCAGTGGCGTGCCATCGTCACACCGGAACTCGAAGCCATCCGAGCACCAGCGAGTATTGCTCCGGTCCACGGCCACGCGGCCGTCGTGCCGATGCTTATCTCGACGCACGCCGGGACGGCGCAGCAGCAACTGATGCTCGCGCATCACGCGATAGACGCGTTTGTGGTTGATGCACGGCGCGCCGACCATCTCGCGGCTGCGACGCAGCAGCGCCCAGATGCGCCGATAGCCGTAAGTCGGCAGGTGCGCTACGTGGGCCTGGATTTCTTCGACCAATTCCGTGTCGTCAGTCGGTCTGGTGCTGCGGCCGTCTTGCCAATCGGACGAGCGAGTCCGTTTCGCCGCCACACCGGAGCGCGCCACGCCGAGAACTTCGCAGACCGTTTTCAATGGTCGTCCCCCGGCAGCAAGGGCGAGCGCGCAATCAGGTTTTTTGAGCGGCCCCACTCGACAGCTTCCTTCAGGATTTCGACTTCCATCGTCTTCTTCCCGAGCAGGCGTTGCAGTTCCTTGATTTCCTTGATGACGGCGGCCAGCTCCGATGCAGGGACTACAGTTTCGCCAGCTTGCACCGCTGCCAGACTGCCTTCCTGGTATTGCTTGCGCCAGCCGAACACCTGGTTCGGGTTCACGCCGTGCCGCCGCGCTACGGCTGACACCGATGCGCCCGGTGCCAGCGTTTCCTGCACGATGGCGATTTTTTCCTGGGCCGTGCGCCGCCGGCGACGCTCCGGCTCGGTCAGAATTTCGATGGGTTCCACGTAATGACTAGGGATGCTCTGCACAAACCGGAATCCAGTGTGCTTGGTGGTTTAACTGGGAACTGAATGCGCCACGTCGCCAATCAATCAGCTCGAAGCGAAGCTGGCGGGCACGCGCCGAGCAGCTTCGCGGGCCGCGCATGGCATCGGCGCGCGCCAAGGATGCGCTCATGCCTTAGCATCCAGCAACGTGCCGCGCGCCATCCACAGGTTGGACAGCGCGAACAAGGTCGTGAGTTGCACGGTGTTCTTCCTCAGCCCTCGATAGCGGACCTTGGTGCAGCCGAACTGCCGTTTGATCACTCGGAACGGGTGCTCGACCTTGGCCCGAATGCCGGCCTTGATTCGCTCGACTTGATCAATGAGCGCGTCAAGCGGCTTGCTTTTGTCCAGAATACGACGTTTGCCGGGCTTCATCGCCACATGCCAGTTCACACCCGGGCGCGTGTCCGGGCGCTTGTGCACGCCCTGATAGCCCGCATCGCCAAACGCGTCGGTTTCCTCGCCATGCAGCAGACTGTTGGCTTCGAGCACGTCGCTGATATTGCCGGATGTGCCTCGTACCGTGTGCACCAAGCCGCTTTCGGCATCGATGCCGATATGCGCTTTCATGCCGAAATACCACTGGTTCCCTTTCTTGCTCTGGTGCATCTCCGGGTCGCGTTCGCCCGACGCGTTCTTGGTCGAACTCGGGGCGCTGATCAAGGTCGCGTCCACCACCGTGCCCGCACGCAGCATCAACCCTTTGTCGCGCAGGATGTCGTTGACCACCGCGAGGATCTGCGCCGCCAGCTTGTGTTTCTCCAGCAAGTGACGAAACCGCAGAATGGTGCTCTCGTCGGGCAACCGCATCGTCCAATTGTCCAGCCCTGCAAACTCTCGGTACAGCGGCACGTCGTGGAGCGCTTCTTCCATCGCCGGGTCCGACAGACCGAACCATTGCTGAAGGAAGTGAATACGCAGCATCGCCTCGAGCGCGAACGGCGGGCGGCCGCGTTTGCCTTCCGGGGCGTACGGGGCGATCAGCATCACCAGATCTGCCCACGGCACCACACGGTTCATCTCGTCCAGGAATTCGCGCTTGCGCGTGCGCTTCGTCGACAAGTTCAGTCCAAGGTCAGTTTGTTTCATGCGTTACATGCTCGCTGGCTCGACGATTCATGGCAAGCACAACCGCCGGCTACTTGTGCAGAGTTTCCTTAGCAGTGCCAGGCTGCCACGCCAGTGAGCGATAGCCGTATCTCGGGTCGAACGGCATGATGCAGAGCTGCTGCGGTGGGTCGTCTGGCGAGGCGCCACCGCGCATCACAATCCCTCGTCGTAGAAAATCGTGGACCGGAAACGGGAGCCAAAGCATACGCCGCGCGCCCGCGCCCTGTGCCTCCTCCAGATACGCATAAAAGCTGTCCATACAGGCCTGCGCCAAAGCGTGCAACGTCAGCCAGTGAGCCGCCTCCCTGCTCCATGCTCGTGGTGCGACCGGCGCGTGAAGCGACAGCCAGACTGTCAGACCGAGCGGCCCATGCACTGGCTGTTGCAAAAGCGAGCGGGGTATCCTTACGCCTTCCCATTTGCAGCGCCATCGCAGGTAGGCCAAGGCGACCGGACAACACGATGTCGTTGTGCCTCCGCAAAGCGGCCATATCAAGTGACGTGCAGCACTCTTAATGCATGCCCGGTGGTTCCGACCGTACATTCGCATGATCCGTCGCCGCACCGCCTTGTAGCACGCGTGCTCCTGAGCGTCGCGATCGCCGAGAAACTTATCCTGCGTCGCCTCTTCTGGCCATGGATCGTCAGCCTCAGCCTGCCCGCCTGCGCCGAACCTGACCCAAGACATCTCTTGCAGTGGCAACTGGTATTCCGAAACCGGGGGCAGTTCGTCCGACGTTGAGGGTAGCCCGCCCGTGGCGCAGCAGATTTCTTCCGATCCTGTCGGCTCCTGAACGGTCAGCCGGACATGCCTCGCACGCTTTCCCAATCGCCGTCGATAAGGTTGACCTACACGAATGTCATCCAGCCCCTGGGCGGGCACCCACCATGCATTCCCGCACGACGGACAGTTAAACGGCGCCCTGAATAAGTCGGCCCGCAGCCGGTAAGGAATCGGTTTATCGCACCGTTCGCAGCGCTCGACCAGCGGTGTGCGATGCACAGGGCACTGGTCAACGCGGCGGTACTGAAATACAGCCAGATGGACACCCTGCTGCGCACATTGCACGCACCATCGCAGCGTCGGCGACGAAATCCTCTGAATCGCGCCAGAAGGCATGACGAACGCCGCGGCGATATCCGCAAGTCGCAGGCGCAGCATGTCCCTCATGCGCGGCAGGTCGAAGCGCCGCGCGTCGCGAAGATCGAGATCCTGCGGCGGTGTGCGCCGGCCCTGCAAGCTGGCAAACGATTCGGCGAGCGCTGAGCAGGAAAGCGCGTTGAGCCGCTGAAACTTCGCGAGCAGCGAGAATGCAGATTCTCCCGGAGCATGCCAGTCGTCTCGCCAGCACCATGGATCATGGACCGGAGGCGCACTGCCTGTCAGCAGGATATCGAAGCGCCGTGTCACGTCGGCCCCGCCTCATCGACGAAGATGATCCGCAACGCCTCAAGCGCGGCAACGAAACTGGATTCCTCGACCGCCTCGTCCCAGCAGGCGCGGCTCAGTTCAAACCGCACCGAGTCGTGTTCCATGTTGCGGGTCAGAGCAATCTCAACGGAGCGAGCTAGATACTCCATCGGGATTTCCATCGGAAAGTCGAACCTCGCGATTCGATGCGCTGCGTCGAACGCCTCCCACAGAACCTTCTGCTGTGCGCCGAGCCGAAAACCGGTGTCGTACGCGCGCTGCAGAAAAAAGCGCGTGTAGGTCCAGTCGCTACCTTCCGGAAAGATGGAGCTGTCGTACGCGGCGAGAGACATCTTCAGATCCGCCGCCTGCTGCATGCCCGCAAACCGCATCTCGTCGATCATGAAACGAGCGACGATCTGCGAGGTATCGACGTTCTGCCGGAATGCGCTCCGGCGGTTTAGGATGCCGGGCTGACCGACGAGAAACGCGAACATGCGAATGCCGCGCCGGCCCAGTTCGTCCTGCACGTCTCGCAGCCACTCATAGTGCTCCAGCTCCAGACGCTGCGCTTCGTCGACAAAGATGACCAGCGTGTTGCCGGAAACGCGCGCCACGAGTTCAGCGAGTTTGTGATAGAGCCGCAAGCGCCGCTGCAGTGCAGTGCCGCTGTCTGGTCGCGCGTGCTGGGCAACATCGAGCAACATGCCGAAGAACAGCGATTCCGAGCGCGAGGGATTCTGCGGCATGCCCAGCGGGAGCACGACGATACGCGGCAGCTCGTGCCGCAGGAGCCGCACGCAGTATCGGACGGCATAGGTTTTGCCCCAGCGGGTATGACCGTAGATCACCGCACCGGTCACGCCCCGGCGAAGGCACTGCCGAATGCGCGCATACATCGCGGCGATCGCCGGCGTCGGCACGATATAGGACTGGCTGAGCAGTGGATGCTCAGACACGTCGACCGGGCGTTTCAGTGTGTCGAGCATAGCTTCAGTACGTGAAGATCTTCGTTAGCCATGGCGTCGACTCCCCTTTCGGGAGCGCCGGTGTCGGCGGCCTGACAATGTCCGGTGCGGCCGGCGACTCTTTTCCCACCGTGGCCGTGCTCTGCTGTGGCGGCTGCGGGGCGTGCGCCTTCGCCCGGTCGGTGAGCATCCGCGCAAGATCGTTCGCCTCGCGCGCATGCTTCCGGGCCTGCTCCTTTTTCCAGGCGAACCAGGCGCCGACCGGATCGTCGCCCTCCCGCCACGCGAGTTTGCGCTGACGCATCAGGGCGAAGATCTCCTGCCGGACGCGCAGCGAATGCGGTGTGAAGCACCAAGGACGGGCCGCGGTAAGCACGCCAAGCTCAGCACCGTTCATGAAGAAAGCGTGCAGATGACGCACATCCTTCACGTTGAAATAGACTCGGATCTGCTGACCAATCAACCCGGTCATGCCAGATAACAGCCGGCTGTCATAGCGCACGTACTCAAAGTTCACGTGCGGGCGCACGCCCCGGCTGACGTTGCCGCGAATGGTCACGATCCGGGCCTCTTGCAGAAGACAGAGCGTGCTGCGACGCGCTTCGGGAACCGTCCGCAACAGGCCCTCGCGTCTGGCGATCTGAAACTGCATCGCCTCGAGCGGTGATCGGCCGCCAAGGCCCGTGTGCGGTTCGCCGTTGTAATTGGCAAGCACGACGTCGATCACGTCCTCAAGCTCATCGAGCGTCATCATCAGCGACGTGTCGCCGCCGACGTCGCTGAGGGCCCGTTCGACCGAGCGGGGATCGCGTCCGGTGGTCGCCGGCAACCGGTGCGCAAAATGCGACGCCAGTTGGTCGAAGAACCGCTCGATGAACGCACGCTCATTCTTCTGGCCAAGCGGCCCGTTGTCAGTCGCACAGCCGACGACTGTCGTGAGGCGCTCGAGCGTCGCCTTGGCGAAATGCGCCCTGGCTGCATCGAAGCGAAGCGTGCTCCAGCATGCCCATGCCGTCTGGGGAATGATTTCAGAGGGAAACCCTCCGCCGGGCCTGACACTGAGTGCAGGGATTTTCGGTTCACGGGCAGCGTGCGGCATCAACGCCGCCTGCAGTGCCTGCGCGACGTCATCCCGGTTGTATTCGCACCCCGGCGCGAGCGCGTAGCCGATGACCGCGCGGCTAGCCACATCAAGCAGCACCAGTACCCAGATCCGGTGCATGACCAGCAGAGTCTCGAAACCAAATGGATCGTCGATACGCAGCGTCAACCGAACGTCAAGCTTGTGTCCGTCGAATTCCACAACCTCATAAGGATACGTTGCTGTCTTGCGCACCTCCTCCACATCAGCTTGCCAAGCGTGGCCGATCTGCTCCGCGCCCGCGGCGCGGGCCGCCGATGCGAATTGCTGACCTGCGAGCTTGTGGAGGTAGTTTGCCAGAGACCGCTCGCCGAGATGCTTCCGGTTAAACGGATATTCGTGCGCCTGTATGCCGGCCTGTCGGCACTGTGCGAGAAAACCTGCATGCAAACGCCAGATCTGGCGGTGGACCTCTTCCAGTTTGGTCCCGCGCCGACTACGGGCGGCGACCTTGCGCTCGATCCAGTGCGCGATTTCCGGATATCGGAGCAGCAGTTGACCGAAAGCACCGCTCGCGCCGTCCGTACCGGACGTCGTTACTTGCGCACGCCGTTCGTATGGCCGGGTATGCAACCAGGGAAGCAGCGCCCGGCAGCCGTAAATGCGACCGTCTTCGTGAGGAGTGGTACACCGCTCAAACAGTCGGTACAGATCGTTGATCCGCAATCCGGTCTCACGACCAATCGCCTGCAGAGCCGTGGTCCCGTCGACAAACAGCGTCATTGCCCGTACGCGACGCGCAAATAGCAGTCGGGCCGGCTCGTCCAGTGCGCTGTCGTCGGCACAGGGCCACTGGCTGACATCAGCGAGTTCAGCCGGAATGGAGCGACGATCGAAGCGCAGCGTCCCGAAGACAATCGCTCTCATTTGGTCTCCAGACAGCTATCAGGACCGAGCGGTCGCGAAGCAATCGTCGGGCAATCGAGCCCCCCCTTCAAGAGCAGCGCGAACGCGGCGGTGCGCACCAGTACCGGATCAATCGATGCAAACCGTTGCTCCAGCTTGGCCAACGTCAGGCCACGAATGCACGCGATCAAGATGGCTCGGCAGATTTCGTCCCGGGCCGGCACCGTGTTAGCAGCCAGGTAATTCAGCATCGTGAGTCTGTTCTGGCACAGTGGCTCGGGATCGTCGAGTTCGTCCGGGAGAATGGTACGCACCGTCATTGAGTGCGCCTGACTCCACGCGTCCAGTGCTGGGTACAGACTGATCCCCTGCTCGACCAGCGTCGCCTCGGACGATCGCAAGACCAGATGCAACTGCTCGCCCTGGTCCGTGCAAACCCAGAAGTCCGCAGCCCGCGTCCCTCTCGCTTCGGGCACGAGCAAAGGTCGCTCGCAATAGGTAACCACTTGCGGGTTGGATTCCAGCCGCAGCCAGAGCTGAAACACGCGTCGGCCAAATAACGTCAGCCGTCGTCCAACTTTGGGACCGAACACGTCGAATCGATGCGCGCCATACGGCCGCGCATCGGTCGCCGCTCTTCGGAACCGTGGTGAACGCATCGCCCCCTCCATGCAAGCATGCACACGTTTTAGTACAAGAATGGCGGCACTTAAATTGGAGAAACCGCGAGGGTCAGGAGTAGCATTGGCAGAAAACCATGCCACTACAAAATACGTATCAAATGATACAACTCGATGTCCTGAGCGGTTTGCGATTGGAAAGTCCGTTTCCAAGAGGCTTTTGTCCGCTGAAAAACACGGATCATCCTTCGAGTTCGTGAAACATCGGCGACGTATTTGACGAATATCCAGTCAAAACAATCCGTTACGCCGATGCCGTCCTATTTTAGGATGTTCCACGGATTGCGTGCTGCCAAGCACGTCAAGTACGTGTGATTTCCAACATTTCCTTCCGGGCGACGGGATTTCCAACTCTTCCTTCCGAAACCTGAGAAGCAAATCTTGTATCCGGGACCCCGGCCGATCACGTCTCAACCGGATCATTACCGCCGAGCCGGTACAATTTTTACTTCATCGGACGACCGCCGACGAAGTGCAAGGCAAGCGCGCGCGGCGGCGACGCACGACCTGTATCAAACAACACGCTTTCCGTACTCGCTCTCGAATCCGCCCATGACGACCGCCGACGATCCTGACGTGCTCGATGTCGAGTTCCGCGAGCTGCCGGCCGCGCCGCGCCGCGCGACCACGCCGGCTGCCCGCCGCAAGTCGCGCTCGCGCGCAGCACGCCGCGAAGCGGCCGCCGGGCGTCGAATCGGCCTGCAGCACCTCGCCTTCTTCCGCGGCTATCTGGAAGGACTGGATCTCGCCGAACTGGCCGACCAGTACCTCGAATTCGGTCGCGACGCGCGCAAGGCGGCCTCCACCCGCACCTGGCTGGTCACGGCCTTCGTCGCCGCGGCCCGCAAGCGCCAGGACTTCGCGACCGCCCGGCTGCTTGCGATTCGTCCGGCCGCCCTCGCCGCGACGCCAGCGGCCGACGCGCCGGCGCATTCCACGCCATCGCTGGACGACTTCGCCGCCGAGCACGATCCGGACGGCTTCTATACCGAGAAAGAGCTGCTGGATCTGTTCGCCGCCCGGCACGCCGGCGCGAACACTGACGCCGGCGCGACCCTACGTCGGCAGCAGCGCAACGCCCGCCTGCGCGCGCGACAAATGGCGGCGCTCGAGGCGCTCGCGCGTCTGGTGGTCGAGGATCCACGCCCTGAGCACCACGTGCTCGGCTGGTTCGATACCGCCGTCGCGCTGCGTCTCGCCGACGTCGGCCTCACCACGATCGGCAAGCTGGTCGAGTCGATCAACGCGCTCGGCTACCGCTGGTACCGACGCGTGCCGCGCCTGGGCGAAGTCGGCGCGCGCCGCATCACCGCGTGGCTCGCGCACTACGGGGACGTCACCGGCCTGCAGCTCGCCGCCGGCGTGCAAATCCACCCGTCCGAGCGCACGCTGGCGGGCCCGCCGCTGGCCGCGGCCGGTCCCGTCACCGCGATCGTGCCGCTCGAGCGCTTCTTGCTGCCGCCCGAGCTGGACGGCTCGCATGGCACGCACCGCAATTTCGTCAGGAACAACAGCCGCGCCAACAACGACCGCGAGGCGATTGATTTCTGGCTCGCCGATTACGAGAACCCGCATACGCGCCAGCGCTACCGCACCGAAGCCGAGCGGCTGCTGCTCTGGGCGATCTTCGTGAAGCGCAAGGCGCTGTCGAGCCTCGACACCGACGATGCGCGCGACTACATCAACGGCTTCCTGGTCGATCCGCAGCCCGCCAGCCAATGGGTCATGACGGGCACCGCGCATCGCGGCGATCTGGGCTGGCGGCCGTTCCGCGGACCGCTATCGGTCAAGAGCCGGCAGGACGCGCTGTCCGCGCTGAAGAAATTCTTCGGCGAGCTGGTCGACGCGCAGTATCTGGATCACAACGCGTTCGCGAAGGTGCGCGTGTTCACTGGGTCGACACACGACGCCGCCGGCAACGAGCGGCGCGTGGCCGCGAAATCGCGTCTGCAGATCGAGCGCGGCTTGACCTCCGACGCGTGGCGCTTCGCAATGCGCGTCCTCGACGCGATGCCGGACACGGCCGCGGCGACACGCATGCGCTTCGTACTGAGCTTTGCGTACAGCACGGGGCTGCGACGTGCCGAGTTGTGTGGGGCCTTCACGGACGACGTGCAGGAGCGTTACGCCGGCCCTGAGCTGGGCACGATTCGGTTGCTGCGCGTGGTTGGCAAGCGCGCGAAGGAGCGCTTTGTGCCGCTGGTGCCGGCGGTGCTGGATCTGATGGGCGACTATCTGGAATCGCGCGGGCTGCCGCGCGATCCCCTCGCCTGCCCTGCCGCCACCCCGCTGATTCCAGCGCTGCTGTCGAATGCCGAGATCGGCCGGATCCGGCGCGCGGCGAAGGCAAGCAAGACCGATCCGGCGCGCGAGCTCGCGGCGCGTGCGCGGCAAACCGGGCCGATCCATCCGGTGCAGCTCTACAAGGCGATCAAGCAGTTTTTTGCGATGGCGACTGCGGCCGCGCTGCGTGAGGACTCACCGCACGCGCGGGCTTTCAGCGCCGCCAGCCCGCACTGGCTGCGCCACACGTTCGTGTCGCATGCACTCGCAAACGGGATGAGTCTCGAGAGTGCGCGGAATTTTGCCGGTCACGATTCGCTCGACACCACATCGATCTACGCGACTGCGGAGCTTGGCCGCCAATACCGGGAGGCCGAGACCTTCCTCAGGCGGGTGAGGGACTAAGGTCATTGGCACCGTGACATGGCTGTGGCTTGAACACGCGCCTAGTTTCTGGCGAGGGCGCTTGCGTAACCAACGAAGGTGACCAAGTACCGACAGCCACGCGGTTGGGTGACCATGTGTGGCGCGGTAGAAAATCCGACGACGACGCGGTCTCGCAGGCCAATAACTTCTCCCAGATTAAGTCCTAAATCACTTGGCAAGCGTTACGAAGTGGCAGATGCCCCCCGACCATTCGCTCTGGCCGCTCTCGATCTCCCGGACAGTTGCGACTTCGAGACGTTCGCCGACCACCCGCCATTTGTGGGCGCCCAATGCAATCTCAGTATATAAGGCCGGGGCACAAGCGGTTCCGGCGGCGGCCGATAGGGGTCGATCGCCAATGTTGCTCTGGCGCGTCCTGTCCCAAGTTGGGACACACCGGACTGATCGCGGAATCCATCGCCTCTGTCCCAACTTGGGACAGAGGCCAGCCCAACGATCCCGCCTAAAAAGTCGGGACGAAAAAAACCCGCACTTGGCGGGTTTCTGTACTGGTGGTTAGCTTGCCGTACCGAATAGCTCTGCAAGCAAACTTCGAATCCGGTCTTCCTGCTGAGCATCTAGCATCCCGGGCCTGATCTTCACGGTAAAGCCACTGGAATCTTTGGTAATGGATCCTGCCTGATTCTTGCCGGCAAAAATCTTCTCGATGTTCCGATCACGTACCGAAGCCGGCTTGCTGCCACTCTCTACCGCTTGCTTTAAATTCCGCCCGAACTTGGACTGATCCAACTCTCCGGAAACGACATCAGGCCAGTGGATCTTTGCGGCCGCAACAGCGACATCACCATGCTTCTTCAGAACTGATACGACAGTCTCCGCTGCCGTCGCGCCAAGAAGGTTCGGTTGAAGGTCGAGATCCTTAATGATGAATTCTGGGAGGTCGGCAAACGACAAGAGGCGATAGAGGTCCGACCGTGCCATACCGAGCGCGGAAGCCATCTGTGTCCGGTTCGGAAACTCCTTCTCCGTCTGCCGAATCGACAACGAAATTTCATAGTCGCTCAGGCCATCTCGGACGATATTCTCGGCGAGCGCCAACATTGCCATGTCTTGGTCCGAAATCTCGACCTGGACGACCCTAATTGACTCCTTCCCAATAAGTCTGTGAGCGCGCCACCGGCGCTCCCCTGCAACGATCTCGTAGCCGTCTGAAACTGGCCGGACAACGATCGGTTGAATCAGGCCGCTCGCGCGAATGCTGGAGGCCAGCTCGTTCAACTTCGCCTCATTGAACACCCGACGCGGTTGCCAAGGATTCGGGCGAATATTCGCCACCGGCACCTCAGTCGACGCTGCCGCAGCGGCTGCCTTCTCCAATTCGGCGATCCGATCCTGTGCGGTGGCAAGCGCGCTTGCCATTCCCGGCCCGGTCCGTGGAGCAGTCGGCTTCCGGTCCGGACTCAGGTCAATATCCTTCGCGGAACGCAGCTCCGCGGTCTTCGCCATCATTTTTTCGCGGATGCTGCTCATTTCCCTTTCCTCCATTCCTCCACATACGAATCGTCAATCCAGCGGCAATAGTCCATCAAAGGTTGTCGGACTCTCGCAACCGTCTTGGCCACGCTGTCCGACCGACTGAGATCGAACACCGTTGAGAATGCCAAAGCTCCGTTACTCATCACCGAGCTGGCCGGAATCTCTGTCGTGTGCAACCAGTCGCCATAAGCGCGCTGAGCCCACGACCGTACGACAGGGGCCGAAGACGTAACGCCGTAGTCGACCTTCGAAAGGACAACGGAAATGAAGTCGTATGTCTTCTCGACCTCGTGCGCCGCAAAGCCCTGTGCAACGTCGGCAAACAACGACCAGAACGACACTGATGAAATGAAATCCAGACTCTCTGGGACCAGTGGCATCACCATCGAGTCCGCCGCCATCAACCCATTCAAGGTCATGTACGACAGCGACGGGGCTGTATCGAGCACAATGTAGTCGTAATGCTTTCGAAGTGGCTCAAGGCCTTGTCGAAGAACAGACCAGAACTGATAGTTCGGCTTCGACTTCTGCATGGCGGGAAGAAAGTACTCCGCGTGGTGCAGAAAGTTATGTGCTGGGATGAGATCGATCCCATCCCAATAGGTTGACTGAATTACTGCTCCAAGCCCCCCCTCGACATTTTGGTCAAAGATGTAGGGAAGAACGGTATCGTCTTCGGTCACATCTTTCTCTGCATAAAGGCCGCAGAGCTCCGAAAGAGATGCCTGAGGATCGAGATCGATCACCAGTACCTTTCGACCGCGAAGACTCAAACCTTGTGCAATACACATGGTCATCGTCGTCTTTGTCGAGCCGCCCTTGAAGTTTGCGATGGTCAGCACTTTCCCTTCGTGATCACGAGTACCTGTTACGAGGGGTGTTTGATAAATATCGGATACCTGCTGAACCCACGTTCGCACCTCAGCGAGCGAGAAGAGCCTGGTCCGTCCAGTCCCATTGGCCACGCCCGGCGGTAAGGTTCCGCCTTCCTTTGACGCTTCGTAGTGGACTTTCGCGCGATCGATTCCGCAAAGTTCGGCAAGTTCCGATGTCGTGAAGACTGGCGCAGTTTTTCGCGGTCGCGGTGCGAGAATTTGATCACGCAGCTCGTTCGTCATCACCGCCAGTCGATCAGCAAACTCGCCGAGCCTAGGAAGATTCACACGTCGGTCAATTTCGGGCAGCTCACTTAATTTCATTGTGTCTAGAACCTCCGCGATAAACGGAAAGAGAAGATTTCTACGGTTTTGATGCGCATTCTCGCAAAACCGTAGAATACGCGGTAGATCCTACGATGGCCAGTGAATTCGTCTTCAAGCATCAAAGGGGCGTTGATAAGAAAACTAGCGGCGAGACTACGTCGCGCAGTGTTGGCGCTCACCTGAGCCGCATCCGTGCGCCTTCGGAGCGCCGGGCGGCAAGTGTTCGCGTGCGCAGCTCCCGCTCGGCGGCTGCACAAAACACCTCACCTTGGAATTGACACCGGACGCTACTGTCCGTCCCCTTCAGGCAGAGCTACACAAAAAACCTCACCTTTCACAACGTCGCACCGTCGCCGTTTTGATAGTTAGATACCGGACAGCGCCTCCTTGAACGGCCTGGCGCCCGTATTTTCGGTGCAGAGCACTAGGGTTCCAGCGGCATCGCCGTTGCTTTTCGAGACACCTTAAGCGCAGCTGTGGCTTGTTTTTATCTAAAACATAAACCAACTAACAACCCACAGGGAAACCTCATCCTATTGAAATCAAACACTTACCGGCCGAAAGGTGAGATGGATTGTGCTGATGGTGCTGTGGATTGATACGAAAGGTGCGATCATTTCCCCACAAAGGTGAGGTAAAAAGGCGGGGAAGGTGAGGTGTTTGGGCTGAAAGGTGAGGTGAATTGTCGATTGAGGTGAGGGATGTTGTGGCGAGCTCGCAGCCAAGGTGAGGTAATCTGTGTTGACAGGTCACTATAGCCCGCATAACCTACCGGCCAACATCACAACCGACACGGAGCGACAACCGAATGGCCGAAGTAGGGCAACTTGCCACGTCGAGGCAACTGGCGTTGGCGTTATTCGAAGATGCCACTGCCGAAGGACTAGGGGTTGACGCAGCACGCTCCGATGTTGGGTTCGCGAGAAAGAACATCCTTATCCGGATCGTGGACCTTGGGGTCTCGGCGCGCCGTCTAATCGATGCTGCGTACTTTATCGTTGCTCAGGAAGATCGTGTTCACGACCTTTACGACGTTGAACTGGATTACTTCAAATGGTTAATGCGGTATTCAAGTCGTAACAATGCCCATCTCGAGCAAGTCATCACGGAAGCGCAAAAGGCATTGATTCAGGCGACCACGGCGCCGACTCCGGACGGTGATAAGCCCTTCGGCTCAGTGCAGCTTATCGGACGAGTTTCTTTCCAAGGGGGGCGATTTCAGTTTCGTGTCCCAACTGACCTAATTTCGATCATCCGAGGTCCCGGCAAATCTCATTGGCTGAGCCTGCGGATAACCTCCCTGTTCACTCTAAGCTACGCGCGGGTCATGTATGACCATCTCCTCCCGTTTGCTGATGAGGGGAGCACCGATTGGCTGACACTAGACGAACTTCGGGGTTGGCAGGGGGAAATGGGCGCCAACGCCCTAGTCTTCAAGTACTTCAAGCGCGATTGGTTAGAGCCCGCCGTCAAGCAGATTAATGAGCTTTCCGATATTACGTTGGAGTACGAAACAAGAAACGAACCAGGATCTCGAAAGATTGGAAGGTTACGCTTTCGGATCGCTCGGAAGGACGTTGCTGAACGCGTGCTTCACACGTATGAGGAAGCGCAAGAGATCTATCGAGTCTTGAAGCAAGAGTTCGGGCTGTCGAGTGACCAACTGAATCAGATCGGTGCAAATCGGGGAACCTATACCGACGACCGTCTACATCAAGCTATCGAGCGAACTCGGTTTAGTCTTAAGCTCGGGAAAGTGTCCAAAAGTCCGGCCGGCTTCTTTATGAAGGCATTGAAGGAGGGATGGGTTGTCTCTGATGCTGAACGGGAAATGATCACTGTCCAACAGACTCTTGCGCTGGTGGAGCAGCGTGAATTCGACGATAAGGTCAAGGCACAGTCCGTTGCGGCGCTTAACACGGCCGCTCAAGAATCAAGTGCACAAGAACGCATGCGAGAAGAGGCGCGCGCTGGCCGAGCTCAGTACGATGCAGCGGAGCAGAAGCAGAAGGATGAATGGCTGCGCACATACCTATCATCATCTGGTGGAAAGATCATGTTGCGACGTCTGAAGTTGAATCCTGACGTCGTCGATGAAGCAACGGTACTTGGGGACGTCGACCTCGTAGGTGACTTCGCACGATTCGTTTTCAACAAGACCAAGACAAAAGCGAAAGGGCCGGGCTCGCGGGCTCGAGCGGGATAGCCGTTGGCTCCAATTGTTGCAGTCTCCGTTCCAGTGAAAACGAACCCAGTGCGCCTATCCAGAACTTTGCGTGTGTGGCATTAACTGATCGCCAAGGAGCCACTTTATGCACGCAAACGCAAGGAAGAAGTGGCGATTGAACCGGGCTACGGCTGGAACCGGGACCCGGACCTCATCAAGCAACTCGTGCCCGGAACGCTGGATCGGGTGACGATCAACGAGCAGCTCGCGACCCTCAAGAAGGCAAACTTAGAGCGCGCGCTGGACGGTGAAGCACCCCACGACCTGGGCTACGATAAGGGCGACGCCAGGCCGGTAGACCGCACGAAACAGACGGTACCAGCGCGCAAGCGCATCGCTACCGACGATGACCTGCTCGACGTCGAAATTCCGCGCGACCGGGAAGGCACGTCTTGTCTTTGCGCCGGGTGTCCTTGCCCTAAGCTGGAATCACAGATACATCGCTAATAGGGCTTCGACCGCTGGCAAGTTGGCTATCAACCTTTCGATATTGGGCGACTCGATCTTGATGAACTTTCCAGTCCGACTCACTTTGATTGAGAGCTTCCGCGCGGCTACCAATGGCGGGCGACCTGTTGAGATTGATGATATGACATCGCCAATATCGAGTCCGCGGCCATTACCAATAATCGATGCGCGCAAGCAAGCTACGTTCGCGCCAACAGCGCGGATCACTTCCTCCAGCATCGCCGCGGTCCGAAACGAAACTCGCTCTTTTCCGCCGACTGCCGCAACAATTTCGTCTGGCAGCCTCGCCGCTCGAATCGCCGTCGACACGTAGCTCTTTGAGACGCCAAGAGAGCGGGCAAGGGTCGCCTGATTCGGCCACACTCCTTCGGCCAATCCGACTTGATAAAACTGGCCCAGCTCGATCGCCGAGGCACTCCGTTCGCGCAGCTTTGAGTGTTCGCTGGCAAAGCGCTCCAAATCATCATTAGATATGGGCCTTGCAGTCGCAACCGCGATTCCGACGTTCAAATCCGCGGCAGGTGAAAGCTTGGTCAACAAGATTGCCCCTTAACCGGTTGAGGGTCACACAGACCTAAGTACCTGATATTTCGAAGAAAGGCGTATAGTTTTTTCGTAGAACGCGTAGAACCTCAAGTGATTCTAGCAACTTCAACCACATGAGGGTCTATTTGGCGCGGGCGGTAAGGGGAAGAAAACGCTATCGGAATACTCGTCAAGCGTGCGCCGAAAAGAACCATCATTTGAATGAGCTTTCCGGCTCAAGACCCTCAACCGGTTGCACTCTTCCGGCGGCCGTTCCCGCCCGGTTGAGCCCCGCGCGAAAGGTGCGTGAAATCGCGGCTCTTTTGCCGCGATGTATTGTTTCTCCGGCTGTTTCAATGGACCCGAGCCAATTGGAACAACCGCGATGCGTTTCCCCCGACTCTTTCCGCGCAGCAAGAAGCAGGTCGCCTTGTCGCCTGCGCCCGGCTTCTATTCGAACGAAGATCCTGAGCAGATCATCTTCGATCAGTCCACGCGCTTGCGTGTGGAGGCTAACCATTGGAAAACCTTCTGTTTCCTCCTTGCGATCGTAGCGGGCGGGGCCGTCTACACACGCAATCCTGCGCCTTCCGTGGTCAAAGCTTACGGTGTCTCGTCAGATGCTGGCGGCAACCCCATCGTGACGCAACTGACTTCGTACAAGCCAGACGACCAGGCGAAGCGGAAGGCTCTGCGCGAAACCGTCGAACGATGGTTCACGATCGAGCCGGTATTAACCGATGACATCCAGTCATCGCGCATGGCCAGGAACATCAACGCGGTCAAGCAGCAGATGACTGGCAACGCCCGCAATCAGTTCGCCGACTGGTTGAAGACGGACGCGCCGTTCCAGCAAATCACGACGAATCCGAAGCTCGTACGTGAGTCCCGCGTGACCAACGTGTCCCTCCTCGAGGACTCCACCGCAATCGTCGAGTTCACCACGTCCACCACCCAGATGCCGTCGGACAAGCCCGTGGTTGTGCGTTACGCGCTCACAGTGCGCTACCAGATCGTTGCGCCGACCCAAGAGGACGCGCTCGGTAACAACCCGTTCGGCGTCTATTACCCGTTCTGGACACTGCAGAAGACCGCCGCATGAACCGACTCCGTACCCTTGCTGCGTGCGGCGCGTGCACAATGATCGCGACGGGCAGCGCTCTTGCTGCCAAACCCGCGGCGCCAGTGCTCCCGCCGACCCCGAACTTCGATCTTGCGACGATCATCGGCGATCCGATGAGTCCCGTGAATCCATACAACTCGGGCAGCGATCCGATCACCATGCCAGGCGATGCCCGCATGGCCGTGTTTCAGTACAGCCGCGACCAGATCTTCCGCGTCATGACGGCACCGCTGAAGGTGACAACGATCGAGCTCGCGCGCGGCGAGGTGCTGACCGCCGAGCCCGCGCTCGGTGATTCCATCCAATGGATGATCGATACCGACGGTGCGAATCACGTTTTCGTGAAGCCGACCAAACCGGGTCTAGTGAACACGCTGCATTTGACCACCAACATGCGCGAGTACGACATGACGCTCGTGTCGTCGCCGGTCGGCGGCCTGTTCTACCAGTCAGTGCGCTTCAACTACCCGAATTCACTGATGGCGAAAGTCCGTGCGCGCGAGGGCGGCGGCAGTGATAGCGCGGAAAGCAGCCTTTCCGGTGTCGCTTCGCAAACCGACTCCGGACCGATCGGCGTGACGCCCGACAAGCTGAATTTCGAGTACACCGTGTCCGGGTCGGGGGCGATCAAGCCGGAGACCGTGTTCGACGACGGCAAATTCGTCTGGATTCGCTTGCCGCAGAACGCGCCGTTCGCGGTGCCCACGGTAAGAGAGGGCGGCGACATCGTTAGCCCCAACTTTATCCGGCGTGGGCCGTACATCGTTGTCCAGCAGCTGGCGGATGAAATCACGCTGACGCGCGCGGGCGAAGCGGTCACGATCAAGCGTGGCCGCCGCGGCCTGTTTGGTTTCTGAGCGCGCAATATGGCCAAACAGACCGACACGTTGTCGCCGGAACAAGCGTCGCTCGTCAAGGGCAAGGTGCCGCGTAACGCCCTGATCGCGGTGGGCAGTATCGCCGCCATCGCAATTGGCGCGATCGGCTTCTACTACCAGACGCAGGACAGTCGCAAGGCGGACGAAGAGGCGCTTCGGCTCAAGAAAGAGCGCGCGGCAGAGGGCATCGACAAGAGCAATCGTCCGGAAGACGTCGACAAGATCATTGCCGATCAGCAGGCCGCTGCGCGTCGCGCAGCCTCCGAAGCGGCCGCGCGTGCCGCTTCCGCGCCGGCCGCCGACAAGAAGCCGAATCTCTCCGCCGATTCGCTCGTTCCAGATCAAGGCAACACGGACCTGAAGGCGAAAACGGCCGAGGACAATATCTACGCGTCACCCATTTTCAAGGATGGCCTGAAAACGCCAGCCGCCAATGCCCAGCAGCAACAGCAAATGCCAAACGGCGTTGTGACACCGCAGCAGATGCTGCAACAAGCGGCCGCGCAAGAGGCGGCGACGAACGCCGCGATCGCGCAGGCTACGGCCGCCGCCAAGGGCGGGCAAGCGCCTGGCGCCATGACGACGCAGCAACGCGATAACGAGTTCATGCACACCGTCGCCTTGCAAAGCGAGAACGGTCGAGATTTCCCCCGTACGGGCTTCGTGGGCCAGTCGCGCGGCTGTACGTTGTCGCCCCCTGCCAAGATCCCCGTGCTGTCGGCGGAGGCGCTCAACTCCGATCGTCCCGGTACGGCTTCGCTCGTCGTCGAGCGCGATGTCTATGACAGCCTCACCGGCACCTGCCTCGTGATCCCGTGGGGCACGACAATTACCGCACCATACAGCTCGGACGTACAACCCGGTCAGGAGTCGATCCTTGTCGCCGGTGCTGAAATGCGCCTGCCAAACGGAAAGCACGTGCCGCTCTTCGGCGCGCAGGGTGCTGACGGCAATGGGGCCGCCGGGTTCTCCGGGCATGTCAATAACCACTTCCTCAAGATCTATGGGGCGTCGTTCCTGACCGCGATCCTGCTACGTCGCTTCGACGGGGGCGATAGCTCCACGACCACAGGCCCGCTTGGTGTCACCCAAGTCGGCAGTACGGCCGGGCAGGTTGCCGCGCAGACCGCCCAATCCGTGCTGAGCCGCTACCAGAACATCCCGCCCACCATCACGTCCGATCCGGGCGAGCGTCACTTCATGCTCAAAGTCAATCGCGACATGGTCCTGGAGCCGTACCGCCCATGATGAAGCGACTCCTTTCCATTGCATCGCTGGCGCTCGGCGTCGCCACCGCCACCGCGCACGCGGCGACTACGATTTCTCAGGTGATCAGTCCGGTGAACGTCGTGATCTCGAGCGGCAAGGCCCGCGAGGTTGTCTCGTTGCCCGGCAAGCCGGTGTTCTTCTGCGGCCTCGAACCGTTCCTCGACTGGGCAGCGCCCCTTGTCGGGCAATCGGTGCACAGCGCACCGGACACGGGCATCACCGTGACGATCGACGGCCGCGATGTCTCGCTCGAGCAGTTGCTGGCCGACCGAGGCTGGTTGCAGCCGCCCGTGCTGTCGGACGACGCGCAAGCCGCCGTGACCGAAGGCCGTGGTGGCTGGGCGTGTGCGCCGGCTGTGGCACCGTTCGAGCTGCTGCGAACGAGTGTTGATCCGAAGGTATTGGCGGGCATCGCTTTGAACGAATCGGCCTACAACGGCCGGCCCTGGCCGTGGACGCTCAACGTTGCCGGTCAGGGACTGTTCTTCAAATCCCGGACGGACGCGTACAAGGCGATCGAAATGCTGATCGCGCGGGGCCGGTGCGATTTTGACGTCGGATTGTTGCAGATTAATTGGTGCTTTCACGGCAAGCGCTTCGCCTCTGCCTGGGATGCGCTCGCGCCGGCGACCAATGTGCGCGTGGCCGAGCAGATCCTGAACGAAAACTACGAACGCACCGGTTCCGTGGAGAAGGCGATTGCCTATTACCACAGCGCGAACCCGGCGCCGGGTCGTGCCTATCTCGCGCGATTCGTGCGCCACCTCTCCATGATCGAGGCACGCCGATGAAGCGCACGCTCACACGCCTCGCTTGCGCATGCGCGGCACTCTTCTATGGGACCGCTTACGGAGCAAACACCGATCCGTTCGATTTCGATTACGAAATCATGGGCGGCATTGCCGAGCGTCCTGCATTGATTTTCAATGACGGTGCGAAGACGTATATCCAGCCGCGTGCCGGTCAGGTCATCACCGCCGACGGCGCTCACAACGAAGGACCGTATGTGGTGGTCGACGGCACGCCGCAGACCATCAGCTACAAGGTGGCGGGGCGTGCGGCGACCGCGCGCTGGAAGAAAGCGAATACGTTCATCGGCGGCACCGGCACGCTCGCCGCGCTGCACGACGATCAGCCGGCCGGGTTTGACGGCTTTACCAACCGGCTGACGATTATCGGCACGCGCGGGGCGCTCGAGCCCGTTCGCCCACTGCACACGTCAACGCCCGTGGCGAACGTCGTGAAGGCGCTGGTGCCGCAAGGGTGGACGGGTGCCGCCCAGAAGGACGTCGACCTGACGAACGCGGCCGCGTTTGACACGCACGACGGCGAGAACTGGTTGCAGGCGCTGGATCGGCTGCTGACCCAGACCGGTCTGTATGCCGACGTGGATTTCGGTGCGCACCACATCCGGTTGCATCGCGACGTACCGAAGTCCGCTGCACTGAACTATGCCGCGAGCGAGCGCCGGACCGACGAGGCCGGGCTGGAAGCGGTGGTCGCGAGTGCTTCTGCGCCGCCGGCGCCGGCATCGCAGCTGGCCGAACGGTTCGGCGCGCAGGCGATTCGCGATGGCGACGATACGCACACGCAGATCCGGTTCGCCGCGCGGCCGGGCAAGGACGTGACCTTCCTGACCCCGGACGGCAAGTCATTGCACCCGGGCTGGGATCCCGCGACGAACGTGATGACGATCGATCGCGCCGAGCGAATCGTCGTGGCTGACGCGTCTAATCGCGTCGAAGTCAGCCGTGACGCGAAGACCGTCTACGACTTCGATCAGCCAAACCGTGCGCGGCTCGAAGCCGTGTTCGATCGCGAAGGGCGCACGTACTTCAAATTCGCGGAATCCGTCGTGAAGGTCGGCGTGACCGACTCGCGGCATCTCGGCATGGGCGAGCAGAAGGGCCGGTACTACATGTTTGAAGGCACGGACGACCAGTTCGCCGTCACCGCCGACGGGAATGTGGTCAACGTGAAGCGTCGTCACGAAGTGACCTATCGGGAGGTGCCGTCGGCGGCTCTTGCTCCTGCGCCGGCAGCGGCAGCGACACCGAACCTCGCGCAATCGAAGGGAGGGGCGGCATCGTGATCGGCCTTCGTTCGATTCTCGCGTGCGTGCTGTTTGGCGCGGGCGCGGTGTGTCGTGCCGACTGCATCGATGACGCGGCCACTTACCACCGCCTGAATCCGCGGCTGCTGCGCGCGATCGCCCAGCACGAGTCTGGCATGCGCCCCGACGCGATCAACCGCAACTCCAATGGCAGCGAGGACATCGGCCTGATGCAGATCAATTCGTCCTGGCTGCCGAAGCTCGCGCAGTACGGGATTCGTCGCGAACACCTGTTCAACGCCTGCGTGAGCGCGTACGTCGGCGCGTGGATCCTCGCCGCGAACATCAAGCAATTCGGGCCGAACTGGAAGGCGGTCGGTGCGTATAACGCAGTCACGCCTTCGAAGCAGCTCGTCTATGCGAGCGCGATTTACCGCCGCCTCATGCAGGGCCAATAACCATGCTGATCACCCACCGATCCCGCGCGCTGACGCGCGCCCTTGTTGCCGCGACCCTGATCGTGACGACCGTGAATGTCCGCGCAGCCGTCGATCCCGACGGGTGGCAGATCCTCGCTTCCGTTCCGAAGGTCACGCCGCAGGCGCCAGCGGCGGCCAAAACCCCTGCGGGTGCGTCCGTGGCGAGTGTGGCGCCCGCTTCCGGCTCGGGTTCGGCCGATGTCGCGGCTGTAGTTTTGCCCGGTGCCAGCACATCGGCGACGCCTAGCACGCTGACGTTTTCAGTGACGCCGCAGGACGTGAACCTGCGCGACGCGCTGGATCGGTGGTTGCAGCAGCAGGGCTGGCAGCTCGCGTGGAAGATCGACGACGACTTGCCGCTGGAATTCAACGCGACCTTTACCGGCGACTTCACTTCCGTGCTGCAACAGGTCATGAAGGCGACGAACCACATGCGCACGCCGACGCGCGCATGCCGCCATACCAATCAAGTCATCCGCGTGATCGTGCGCGCGGGCAATTGCCAGGACTGAACCATGCGCATGCACCCATTCAAATCCGTCGTGGCGATTGCGGCCGCCGTGCTGGCCTCGGGCTGTGCCGTGACGCAGCAGGACGTGAACAGCAGCTACGACGCCGCACACCGCACTATTTCTGACGCGTTGGCGAAGGGTCCGGAGTCGATGGCCCTCGTTGAAGACGTGCCGACCGCGTTCCTCGGCGACCGGCTTGTGCCGCTTGCATACGAGGCCACGCTGCCGGCCGTGTTCCGCGAGAAAAGCGTCACGCTTCCGGCGAACCTCGGCATCCGGCAGATCGCGACGCTGATCTCGACGGCTACGGGCTATCCGGTTCATCTGAGTCCGGATGTCTTCGTCCCGCGAGATTCGCTGGTGCCCGGTCAGGGCGACGGAAAGGCACCGTCCCGCAATCTCGCTGCGAAGACTGAAGAGCCGGTCTATCCGCAGCCCTTCACCGGCAAGGTTGGCCTGTACATGCGCAACATGACCACGGATCTTGGCCTCGACTGGTCGTTCGATGGCGGGTCAATCAACGTGTCCAGATTTGTGACGCGGATGTATCAGATTGCCGCGATCCCCGGCAAAGTTTCGATCAAGTCGACGATGAGCAAAGGCATGGACACGTCGACCGGCAATCAATCGGGTGGCAGCAGCGGCGGCAGCTCGGGCGGCAATACCGGGTCGTTCTCGGCACAGACCTCGACCGGTCGCGAGGGCGACTTCGATCAGATTGCCTCGATCACCGCCGAGATCGACAAGCTGAAATCGCCGATGGGCCGCGTCAGCGTGAACCCGCAGAGTCGCCTCGTGATGGTGTACGACACGAAAGAGGCGGCGGACAACATCGGCAAGCTGTTGCAGCACGAGAACGCGATCTCGACGCGCCAGGTCGCGGTCACGGTGCGCACAATTCAGATTTCGCTGAGCAAGGGCAGTGAGGCGGGCGCGAACGCGGATGTCGTGTTCAATGCGATGCATGCAGGGCTCGCCCGCTACGCAGTCAGCTTCGCGTCGCCCACGTCGCTGGCAACGGGCGGTGGCTCGGTGGGCGTTTCGGTATTGCGCCCGGACGCCCCGTTCTCTGGCACGAATGCGGCGATCAACGCGCTGAACAAGTACGGCCGCACCGTGCAGGACAACACGATGACCAAGATGACGCTCAACGGGCTGCCGGTGTCGGTCGCGTCGTTCCAGAGCGACGACTACCTGCGCTCAACGTCGCCGTCGGCCGGCACGCTGAACGCGACGTCGGGTGGCGTTCCAGGCTTGACGCCTGGCACGATCACCACGGGCGACTTCGTCAACGTGCTGCCCGCAGTCAACGACCACAATCAGATCGTGCTCGCGTATTGGGCGGACAGCTCGAAGCTGAACGGCCCCTTCACCAGCGCGGGGGTAGGTTCGGGCCAGACACAGCAACAGATCCAGCTGGCGCACACCATTGGCACCAAGGATGATCAGACGATCGCGCTGTCTGATGGGCAGACGGTTGTCCTGTACGGCGCGATGACGGATCACGCCGACAGTACGACGAATGCGGGCATCGGTGGGCTCACCGGGTCATGGAACAAGTCGAAGACGTTCCAGATCATCATGTTGAAGGCGACGGTCGTTCCGTCGATGTGACGCGATGATGCACATCACCGAACCCCTGCCGACCGACAAGCGTGCGCGGCTCGTCTTCGGCCTCGATTGGCGGGCCTATCCGGTCAAAGGTGGCCGGGGCGAGCGCCGCCGCTACGCCGACGCATTCGGCGCGACGCATTTCGTCGAGTACAAGATTGGCGACGAGCTGATCGGCGGCTTCGCGATGCCCGAATCGGCCGACGTCAAGGGGGCGCGACTGTATTCGGGCGCGGCACGCGTCGCACTGCATGACCGAATCAGGAGCCGGCCCGCGGCATTGGTCCTGCTGCAGGATGGCCAGCGCGTGCACGCCGTGTTCGTGGTGCGCGGCGCGGTGCGCAGCGACGAGGTGTTGTCTCCTGAAACCGCGCAGGCGCGCCGTCTCGAGATCGAGCAGGAATGTCTCAAGGGAAATCTGGCGCTCGCCACCTTCGGCGCCGGCGACCGCATCGGCGACATCGACGAGCCGTTTCAGGCGAGCGAGCTACTCGGGAACCGCAAGGCCGGCCGCCTCACGAAAGTACCGGTCTCCATCCCGGCTGCGATTCCGCTGCTGTTCATCACGGGCGCGACCATCGTTGGTGGCGCGAAGCTGATGGACGCGCTGTCGCCGCCACCGCCGCCGCCGCACGTCCCGACGTATGCGGAGCGCTACGCCGCTGCCGTGCGCAGCACGTTCTCTCGCTCGCTGCCGCGTGCGTCCGCACTGGGGCCAGCCCTGCTTACGGCGGTCGGCGGCAACGAATCAGTGCGAAAAGGATGGGTTTTCAAGGAAGCGAACTGCCCGACGTCCGGCTATTGCACGATGACGTTCCGGCGGCAGGGCGGCACGTTTGCCGATTTTGAAGGCGCGGCGACCGCGGCAATGCGGCCGGTGACTTTCTCGCGCGACGGACTCACGTCGACCGCCCGCGGGCCGGCGGTTCCGAATGTGGACGTGCTGTCGGCGAAGGAGTCGTCCCAGTGGCCGTCTGAACAGACCTTCATCGAAGCGGTGCAAACGCCGCCGCAGCGCATGTCATCCCAACCGTTCGAAATCCGCGCGTACGGCTACACCGTCACGCTGGGAGAAACGCGCCCGCTCATCCCGGCTCCCGTAGCGGGGGAAGGGGGCGGCGATATCGCCCGGATCATCAAGCAGGGTGACTGGACGATCGAGGGATTTCGATGGCAAGCGCCGTTGCTCGCGAAGCTGCCGCCCAACATGACGCTCGAATCACTCAAGGTCGAACTGCGCCTCACCCAAGGTGCCGGGGCAACGACGAACAGCGACACGGGCGATGCGCCTTATGGCGTCCATTTCACCGCGAAGGGGAAATATTTTGTTCTTGATTAAGCAAGCACTCGTCGCGGCGGGCGCCGCGCTAGCCGTGACCGCCTACGCGGAATCGGCGACGCCTCGACTGTCGATCGACGACATCGATCAAGTCGCGCGGGCCAGTATCGTGCGCCAGTTGTCGGGTGGGGCGCCTGGCTCCTCGACGCTGTCACCGAACGTCGGCGGGATGACAGCGCCGCAGCCCGGCATCGTGGCGAGCGGCGCTGTCGCGTCAGGACCTGCGAAGCCAGCGGCGAAGTCGGCCGCCCCGACGCATGCGCGAGCCGAACCGGTCTCGTTTCTCGGTGCATCGCGCGACGAATCGGGTTCCTACGTGCTGTATCTCTTTCAGGGAGCGATCTATCCCGCGCGCGTCGGCGCGACGCTGCTCAACGGCTGGAACGTGAAAGCGGTTGATGGCTACGCCGTCACGGTCGCCGAAGGCAAGCGCACCTGGAAAGAGTCGATCCGTGCTGCTGTCCCGGTACCGTCCGCGTCGACGAATTCGGTCCGATCATTGATCGATCTGGCTTCACCTCTACCGTCCGGCGGCCCGATTCCCGGCACGCCGATTGGGGGTGCGCAATGAGCATGTTTGCGGATATCGATTCGCCGGAACCGGCCAAGCAGGGCCTGCTCGGTCGGCTCAAGGCGTTGAAGCCCAGCTTCGTGGGCAACTCGGCTGCCGCGATGCCCATCGTGGGCAAGGTCCCCGTGGATGCCGACGAACCACCGCGTTCCTTCGAACCGCGGGAACCCCGGTTCAAGTCGACCAGCAAGCCGGTCAGTTCCCGTCAGGCCGCTGATGGCCAGCCGATGACGATGGGCATGCGTCTGAGGATGGCGCAAGCGGAAATCGAGGACGTCACTGCCGTTGACGACGCCCAGATGCGTGTCGACGGGCAGGCGGAGGTCGCCCCGCGTGTCGATGGCACCGATGCAGTTGAAGGCACCTCGGCGATCCAAGTCAATCCGCCGGATTCGCAGCCAGCCGCCGTCGAGACGACAGCGGCGCCGCGCGAAGCCGATCGGGTGGACGCGACCGACCCTGTAGCCGAAGCCTCGCCCGACGCTGCTGTTCGCACGGGTGAGGGAGAGACGCGGCGCCCAACGTCCGCCGCCGACGAGCCGCCGACGATTCGTCGCATCGGCGTCGACCTGGTCGACTCCCCCACGATGGCGCTTGCGAGCGGCCTGCCGCGGTTGGTTTCCGCCGAGGCGATCACGTTCAAGCGGATTCTCTGCCAGCGCGATCCGAACGCCGCGCTTCGCATCACCGATGCGGCGCGCCGGGAGTTCATTGCCGTCGAACTGCAGGCAGGGATCTCGATTGTCGTGACGACGCAGCGCTTCCATGAAGGTCAGCTGTACGCGACGTACCTGAAGGATCTTGCGCGCGCGGATATCGCCGTTCATGAAGAAATGGTGGCGGACGAGGACGTCATCACCGCGCTCTACGACAAGGAGAAACAGCGCGCGGCCAACGTGATCCCCGAGTCGTCCCGTGCGATTGGCACATTCCGCGACGTGCTGGAGGCTGCGCACGCTTATGGGGCGAGCGACGTTCACTGGGAGTACCGAGACTACGCCGACGATGTGGAGCTGCGCCTGCGCGTCGACGGCGATCTGTACTCATACCGCAAGATGCCGAAGGCGCTGGTCCGCCGCGCGCTGTCTGCGGCTTATCAGGACCTGGTCCAGCGCAATACCAACTCGGGCGAAACGTTCCAGCCGAGCGCGCCGCAGTCCGCGATGATTCCGCTCGTGGCACACATGGATATCATGAACATTCGCTGGCAGAGCGCGCCGCTCGTCGGTGGGTTCGATGTCGCGCTGCGCCTGCTCGATGGCAATTTCAAGAACTACAAGGTCCTGCTTCCGGAGGATATGGGACTGGAGGCGAGTCAGCTGGCGATCATCGAGATGCTCGGCAAGGTCAGCGGTGGAGCGACGTTCCTGACCGGCGAAACGGGTTCGGGCAAAACGACGCTGTTGCGCGCGCTGTCGTATTTGTTGCCCAATCGGGATCTCAAAAAGCAGTTCGCCGTCAACGAGCCGTCCGAAGTGCCCGCGCCGTGGTTGTCCGATATCTCGCTCCAGCGGCGTCCGGGCGAGACGGATGCAGACGCGAACCGCAAGATCGTGGAGGTGATTCGCACGCTGATGCGCATGGATCCCGACGATCTGACGATCGGCGAGGTGCGCGACACGGTACTCGCCGGCCTCGTCGCCGAGCTCGCGCTGACGGGCCATCCGGTGCGCGCGACGCTGCACGGGGACAACATCATCGGGGCGGTCATGCGACTGGTGGGTGGGCGCCTGAACCTGCCGATGGATGAGGTTGCGTCCGGGAAGTTTCTCAATGCCGTCGGCAATCAGAAGCTGATTCCGAAGTTGTGTCCGCACTGCAAGCGACCGGCACGCGACGTCCTGTCGCCGCGTCAACTCGCGTTGCTCGAGACGAAGTTCGGGCTCGACACATCGAACATGGCCTGCCGCGACGAAGAGGGATGCCAGCACTGCCGTCGACCGGGTTTGTTCACGCGCGCAGGCAAGGTGGCGGCCGGGATCAAGGGGCAGACGCTCGCGATGGAGTTGTATCAGCCAACGCCCGAATTCCTCGATCGCGTGGTCGAGCGGGATTGGCGCGGGGCCGAGCGCGTGTTCCGTACCAGCCGGAAGACTGAGTTCGGCGACGCGGACATGACTGGCAAGACGGTCTACGAGCATGCGCTGTACAAGGCTGCGTGCGGCCTCATCGATCCGCGCTTTATCGACGAATCGATGTGCGCGTTCGACACATACCGCGTATTCGCGGATCAAGGTGGGGTGCTGCCGTCATGATCAAGTCGATCACTTATTCGATGTTCATGGCATTGCCCGCCAGTGAACGGATGAAGCTCGCGACGTGGCGTTTCAAGAAGATGCGCGAGATGTTCTATCGGGAAACGCGGCTGGACATCGCAAAGAAAGGGCTGCGCAACAGCGAGACGTTGCTGGAGCGCCTGACGACGCTCGAACAGCGCCACCGGGCACGAAAGAACTGGGTGTGGCCGGTGTTCCAGAAGGTCGCGCAGCGCATGCGGGCGGGCGACGATTTCGCCACGGCGATCAAGTCGTTTATCCCGAACGACGAATATGTATTGCTGGATCTGGCCGGCCAATCGCCGCGCGACGACGCGGCCGTACGCGGACTCGAATTGGCCGAGATGGCGGCGCACGCGAAAGGCGTGCTGGCGGCGACCACGTCGCTGCAGATGGCGTATCCCGCCTTTCTGCTCGTTTATTTGTACGCGTTCTGCGTGTTGTTCGGCTCGGAAATTCTGCCGGAGGCGCGCGACGTGAAGCCGCTGGAACAATGGTCTGACGCGGGCCAGATCATCTATGCGATTGACACGTTCTGCGCGCAGTACTGGTGGCTCACGGGCGCTATCGTGGCCGCGCTGGTGGTCGCCTATTTCCACACGCTCAAGCGTTGGGTCGGTCATGTCCGCAACCGGATCGATGCAATGCCCTTGATGTGGCGCAACCGGCGCGACCTGCGCGCGGCGCTGCTGATCGTCTCGTTGGCCGGGCTGTTCGATTCGAACCTCACGTTGCGCGCCGCGCTGGACCGTCTGACGAAGTCAGCGGACCCGTGGCTGCGGTGGCATCTGCGCCGCATGAGTGCGCGGCTCACCGCTAATCCCGATCAACCCATGCGCGCGCTCGACACCGGGATCTTCTCGGAAGCGACGATCGACATCATGACCGACGCGGCTGGACGCGACCAGTTCGTCGAGTCGATCAAGGATCTCGGCCAGAACTCGCTCAACCGCGTGGTCGAGACCGTGCGCCGCAACGCGAAGATCACCCACTACGTGCTGCTTGGCTTTGCCGCGCTTGCGTTTCTCACCCTCGGCCTCGGCTCGTATGTCGCGACCGGCGCGGTGAGCTTCGACAGTGCTCCATCAACTGCTGCGAAATCTTTTTGAGGAACATCATGAACAACAACATGCCGATTAAACGAACGAATCCCTATTCCCGAATCGTGCGGCGCCGCAAGGAGAAGGGCGAGCTGTCGATGATCGAAGCCGCTGCCGTGATGGCCGGCGCGGCACTGCTTGCCTTGATCGTCTATCAGGGGCGAGGCTATGTGATGGATCGCATCCACGCGCATCAGTTCAAGAGCGAGGCGCAACTGTTCCGCAGCGGCATTCAGGACGCGACCTCAAGCGACATCGATTTTTCGGGCGAAACGCTGACGACGCTCGCGCAGAACCACGCTTTCGATTCTGCAGGGTCGCGGATCAATCTTGCATCGGGGACCCTGACGGGCATCTTCGGTGGTTCAGTGAGCGCGGCACCTGGCACGGTCTCGTCGGGCAACGACGCAATGGTGCTGACGTATCCGGTGCCGGCGACCGTGTGCACGCTGGCTGCAGGAGCGATCGCGGGCGCGTACACGATGGTCAAGATCAACAACACGACGGTCTCCGGCCCATCGACCACGTTCAACGGGACGACGGTGGGACAGGCATGTGCATCCGCTGGCGCGACAGCGAGCATCGCGATGTACGCGACCCACGGCAACTAAGGACGGGCCATGTTCAGCATCATCGAGATGGCGATCGTCCTCGTTGCGATGGCGCTGCTGACCATTCAGGGCATCAAGGATGACGTGGCGAAGCGCCGAACGGCGATGCTGACGGCCGAAGGCCAGAATGAGGCGGTGATCAACGCCGCGCTTGGAAACTGGGTGACGGACAACTACGGCGCACTCGTTGCTCAGCTGGTCGCACCCGGGCCGACGGCAGTCACGCCACCGACTTTGGCGCAACTGCAGTCGGGCGGCTATCTGAAGGTCAACTACGCGGCCGGCCCGATCTGGGGCGACACCTACATGATCCAGATGAGCGTCGGGCCGGCCGGCTGCTCGACGGGCGGATCGTCGTGTCAGGTTTCCTATCTGTTTTACCCGTCCAAGCCGGTCACAAAGAATGGGCAGCCCGATGTCGCGGGCGCAGGTGTCGTCGCGCAGGCAGCCGGCAACGGATTCGGTTTTTCGAAGACACAGAATTCGTCGACGGTCTATGGGTTGAATGGCGCGTGGAATGCATCGAATCCCTTAGCTGGCGCACCGGCCGCCGTCGTGATGGCAACGAATGGGCCGACGACGAACGGCAACTCGGTGTACATCCGTCGCGATGGCTCGTTGACCTGGACCGGGGACCAGAACGCCAACGGCGTGAGCATCGACAACCTGAAAAATGTCACGGCAACGGGCAATGTGCAGGGTAAGCAGCTGCTCTCAAACAACAATGGAAGCGTCTCAACGGTCGTGAATGACGGATCGGGCAACACGAACGTTTACCAGAATGGCATGTTGCAGATCCTCAAGAGTGGTACGGCAACCTTTGTGCCGCTGCATTCTGGTGACGTGATCGCCGAAGGGACGGTACGGCCGGCGGCGATTGCCACACCAAGAACGTCGTGTCCGGTCAATGGCGCGGCCGCCCAGAACAGCGATGGTCGTGGGCAATGGTTGTCATGTCAGGACAACGTGTGGCTGCCGATCGGCGGCACCGCCCTGCGCTACAACTACTACCTCGTCCAGAACGGTTGGGGTGTGCCGGCGCCGCCCTGTTCGGCTGGCGGGACGCCGCAAATTGTCGCGAATCTGCAGAACGTCTATGTCGACACAACGGCGACCGTGAACGTCACGACGTCGGGTTCGGGCCCGTGGACAGTTTCGATTACAGACGGGAATGGCAGCGGGATTAGCGGTTCAGCGGTTGTCGAGACCTATTGCGCGTATTAACGGAAGTGAAGAAATGAATTTCTTGCTGCGAGTGATGCTCGCATTCGTGTGTTGGCTGACCATGGCAGGGCATGCTGACGCCGCGCCGGTGCGCTGCTCTTACGGTTATCAGGACTCGACGTGTACGACACCGCTCCGAAATGGGCCGATCCCGCAACCGCTGTGTTCGACGGGGCCGGGTTGGACGACTACGACCGCTGCTGTCTGGCAGGGGGCACGCTGGAGCGCACCGCAGTGCAATTACCAAGCTCCGCCGTCTTGCCCTGCTGGGCAGGTTATGACAAGCGCTCCCATGTGGAACGGGTCTAGTTGGAGTCAGCCGGTATGCCAGTTGCCAGCCCCCCAGCTCCCGGCTCAGACGAATTGGGCGCAAATTTGCAACCAAGCTGCTGCAGCGAGAGGATATTCCACGCACTTCACAAACAGTATGTTCAACCCATACACCTTCGGAACGGGGGTAGCGACGATGGGGGGGGACGATGGGATGGCGATTGGGCCTCCGTATATTAACGGTGACCTGTCAACGAATCAGTACGATGCAACATGCTTCGTGAGAATCGATAACGGAGCCATCTATCAACTTTGGATTGTGGAGTATGACGGCTACCAGGCCGGCAACTAGGAAAAAAGCGCCCGTCCGGGCGCTTCTCGTTGTTGCCAGCAATTCAGCCCACGATGTTGCCCGTCGTGAAGCTGAAGTTGCGAGAGAAAGGGGAGCCGTTCACCGTTCCAGTGATCGACACGGTGTATGTAGTGTTCGGCAGCAAGGCTGACGCCGGATAAGCAACGGCTTCGTATGCCTGGACGATCTTGTTCGGATCGTTCGCCGAATATAGCAACTGAAGGCTCAAAACATTGCCGGACGTATCGGTCATCGAGCCAGACTGCAGCACGATCGTGTCCGTGGAGTCGCCCATCATAACAACAGGGGTACCCCACCCAGAGCCGCTGACATTCGGCGGCGTCGGGCTCTCCCCCGTCGACTTATAGGGAACGCCAGTGACACCTTGGCACGGGAAGGTGACGGGGGAGTTACCTAACGTCTGCGTCTGCGTGTTGATGAGACTCAGGCTTTGCCAAGCAGACGTCCACGTGATACCGCTAGATGTGGCTTGAGTTTCGTACTCGCCAATGCCGACTGTATTGACCGGGTAAAGAACCACTCCGGAGTGGTAAACGCCCGCGATCAGAGAATTGATGAATTCTTGTCCGGATGCCGATGCTGAGAAACTCGTGGTTTGCGACGTGTTTCCCCCGCTGGCGCCCGACCCATTAGCCGCGCTGGGAAAGCCAGCAGTGACGGCGCGGGCGACATATGTTGCTCCCGTGAATCCGGTGTTTCCGGAAACTTCGGTGTCTGTAATCGTATTGTTCACACCCAAATACTTCGCGTGGGCCTGGGCCGCTTGATCGAGAACGGTGTTCTCCTTGAGAGCCGGAAAGCCGCATTGCGTGCGGTACTGGTTCAGCAAATTGAACGCGGCGAGCTGCGCGCTGCCTTGCGCATACTGCGGCGAATCGAGTGTTCCCGTAACGGCGACCGGCGTCGATCCGCCGCCCGATGAGCCGGAACCGCTGCCGGTCGAGCCCGTGGAACTACCGCCGTCACCGCCACCACCACAGGCTGCGAGCGCCAGAAGTGCCGCGATCGAAAGGGCCCAAAGGGAGGTGGTCTTGAGTTTCTTCATTTGCTGTTCCTCGTTTGTTGGGCGCGCCCGTTGCACACCCTTAATTTCATCTTATCGACCGCCTGACGAAGTCAAGTCTGCGCCGCCGATTTCCGATTCTTGGTGCGGCCGGGCCGAGCCAAAAGATCGCCAGTTCCTGATATCGGCCGTTTTGGGTTAGGACTTGAATCACAGGTACGGCGGGGCCGATGGCGGGCACCATGGAATCCAGTCGCCCGGCCGTCGGCCGGATGCGCTTACATTTTCGTGAGTTCGATCGGCCCGAGCATAAAAGCCATCATGTACCCGGTCGACGTCTTGAAGTCGCCGGCAGTGAAGCCCGGTTGGACTTTCGCGAACATCGCCATCTTTGTCTGTAGCCCATCGAATGGTCCCTGGATCTTTGCGCCCATGATCTGCTCGAATTCCTCAGGTTTCAGGGGGCGCGCGACTTCAGTGCCGGTACGCCACTTGCCGGACTGGTAGTCGTCGAAGACGTATCCCCTGTCGGTCTTCTCCACTTTGATCAACGGAACGATTTTTCCGTTTTCGGCGACGCCGTATTCGCCTTCAAGCGAATCGACGGATGCCTGCTTGCAGCCGGACATCGCGGCAAACATGCAGAATCCCAATGCCAAGTACGTGAGTTTTCGATTCAATTTTTTGGTCTCCACGGGTTCAGTACAATTTCGCCCGCCATGGTATCGCCAGTCGCTCGAACCAGCATGCGGGTCTTTGCGAAAGTCAATTTGCAGTTCCGTCCGGCGCAAATGCGGTGTCCAACAAAAAGCCCGCCACGTGGGCGGGCATCAGCCGGATCGGTCACCTTCGTTTGCGGTGTCGCCAGTGGAAGATCCGAAGACCGACAAATGTCGCGCCGAGTAGCACGCCGCTGGCGCGCGGTGCCTGTCCCGCCATCATCGGGACGAACTGGGCGGCCATGTACACGCAGAAAAACGCGACGAACACTTTGCCGACCACGGGTTTGGCCAGTAACGCGAGCAGGCGCGGAGGCTGCCGATGGACCCATGCGACATATTCCTCGTTGGTTCGCTCGAGGTCGAACCTGTCGGCGCCTGCACCGCACTGCGTGCGATAGAACTGCTCGTAGCGCTCGAAGCGCCCGTCACCTCGCCCGGAAAGCCACGCGGCGTTGCTCTCGGCCACTAGATAAGCGTAATCGTCCATCGCAGAGCTCCTTCAGTGCGCGCGATCCGCCACCCACGGCACCGCGCCGACCGCATCCCTGATCACCTCGCCGGTTGCCTCGGACCAGTACTGCTCGGTTTCAGGATTCAGCCAACCGAACTGCGCACGGCCGTCCGCACTGAACACGACGAAGCCTGCCGGCAGAGACGGCTCTTGCTCACGACTTCCCATGGCCGGCCCGTGCACGTGCGTGACGCTTCTTCTCGCCAAGTTGCCGATTGCAGGCCGGGCAGTCGAAGCTCTGGTGCATCTCGATCTTGGCGTCGTTGTTGCTGACCACATAGTGGGTTCGGCAAGTGCGGCACGGGGCAATCGTCAGGCGCGAATCGGCCGCCATCGAGCGGGTCAGGTTGCAGCCGCGATCTGCGGAAATATCCGGCTTGCCGCCGAACAGTTGCTGATAGATGTCGTTTGTCGCGATCAGCGCCTCCGGCGCGTTCCCACCCGCGGCGAGCGCCGCGCGGTACAGCCACGTGTAGAAAGTGGCATGCAGCCGGTTGTGCGGCGTCTCGACGAACCACGTCAGCGACGTCGGCACGTTCCCGCAGGGGGAGCTGACGCCGTGCATCTCGAAGTAGCGCTGGCGCATCGCGTTCTGGTTCAGGCGGAACAGGGCCGCGGCCGTGGACGCCCGGCACCCGTAGGCCATCATCGCGTATGAATAGGTTTCGTTGCGCTCACGCGGCAGGCGCAGCTCGCTCCAACCGGCCTTGCTGGGCAGTTCCCCGACGCGAATCGGAGAGGTTTCCATGATCAGGTGGGCGACCATTTCGTCGGTCAACGTGCTTGCCGTGAACTGGTACCAGAAGGTCGGCGCATTGAAACGCCAGCGAAACAGTGGCAAACCGCGCATACGCCCAAGTGCGAGGCGCAGCTTGTAAGTCGGCACCGACACCAGATAGGCGGCCACCTCGGTCGTAATGCCGAGCAGGGGCGCCGCCAGTACGCTCATGTGGATCACGCTCGTGACGAGGTCCAGGAACATGCGGTTGTGCTGTTGCACCGAGTACGTCGACAGCGCATCCAACTCCGGCAGTTTGCGGCGCAGTTCGTCGACCGCGACGGTCGTCGCCGTCTCGTCGATGAAGCAGCGCCAGTCCTCCACCGTTTGCAGCGTCGGCGCGACCATCAGGAATGGCGTGTGGAGCAAATTGCGCAGCGACGACTCGTTGTGCTTGAAGTGCTCGATTTCCTTGCGCTCGACGGCGAGGATCTCGTTAAACCGACCATCTTTCTGGAGCAGCCACTTCATGTGGTCGACCAGATCGAAATTCGTGACCTGGATCCGTTCCGTCAGCCATTGAGGCACGTAGAGGCGTTCGACGGACCGGTAGGTCTCTCGGGCATTCTTCTTTTCCATTTGTAGTTCTCTCAATCCCCTGCCAATTCGGGAGCGGCCGCTCCCGAACCATCATGCTGCGCGTGTCGCAGCCATCACTTCCCCATGAAACTTGCCGATCAGGTCGCCGAGCGCCACAAACAGGGGTTGGAAGCGCGCGGGACGGCCGTCCGCGGTCGCCAGCAACTGCGCGCTGTGGTAGTCCTGGGCGAATGCGCCGAACTTCTCGATCAGCGCGCGGATCTTCTTTTCCAGTGCTTCACCAGCCTCGAGCGCCGCCTTTTGCTGCTGGAGTTCGCTTTCGAGCGCCTCTTTTTCCGCCTGAATTGATTCGAGACTGGCGCGGGCTTCCTTCACTTCAGCGAGCTTGGTTGCGAGCGCATCTTCGAGGTTCGTGAATTCGTCGGGAACCGTCGGGACCGGCACCTGTTCCTTCAGCGGGTTGGCCTTCAGGTGGGCAAGGTCGTGTGTGATCTGTTTGACTTCGTGCTCTCGCCTCGCCAGTTCGTGCTGCAGCGTGCTGACCTGCTTGCTCACGTTCGCCAACTCGACGGACGTGGCTTGCGAGCTCTCGCGCTCGCGGGCTTGCTCTTGCCGCGTTCGATCAAGTTCCGCCGCAAGGCGATCGATTTCCGCCTGGGCATCGTCAAGCCGGCCGACCGTATTCGCGAGATCGTTTGTGACCATTTCAACCTGATTGGCCTTCTCGGCGAGCTTGTCCTGATAGTTCGCGATGAGCTGCTCGACTTGCCGCTTGCTCAAGTTCGGGTTTTCGCTTTTGGCGTCGATGACCATCTCGACCACCTCGTCGCCAATGTCGTTACCGACCAGCAGCGCCATGTCGCTGTGCGAGAGGATCTCGACGGCGCGCATGTTGTTTGCGAACTTCTCGTAACAGCGGATGTACAGCCGAACCGACGACTTCGACTTGCGAAACACCTTCGTCAGGTAGTCGTAAACGAGTTCCTTCGCGCGGTTGCGCACGGCGACAGTGTCACCTTTATGCGTCACCTCATGACCCACGACGCCGGTGAGAATGTGCACGAAGTTGCCGCCGATCCGCATGTGCTCGAGCAGGATCTTGCGTGTTGAGTGCGCGACTTCCTCGCTTTCCTCGATGATCGTGCGAATCAGCGAGTCGGGCAGGCCGGTGAACATTTCACGCGCGGCGGTGCCGAGCTCGAGTTGGGTCGGAATGTGAGCGAAGTTCGCCGTCAGATCGGCACTGGATTCAACGTCGTCGGCAACAGTGCGCCCGCCGTCAGGAACGGTCGGGTTGAAATCGTCGTCAGACTGGATAGGTTTGGGCAGATTCTTGGACACGTGTTCACCCCGATGCGATGTTGCTCGCCAGTTTCTCGTAGCAGCGGATATAGAGCCGAACGGTCGCGTTCGGCTTGTGGAATTTCCGCGTCAGAAAGTCGTAGGCGACCTTCCGCGCGCTTTCGCGCGTCGCGGGAGTGTCGCCATGGCGGACGACGTAACCGCTGACGATGCCATCACGGATGGCGGCGAAGTGGTAGCCGATGCGCAGGTACTCCTGCAGCTTGCTGCCCAGAATCGACGCCACTTCCTCGCTATGGCCGATCACGCCGTTGAGGATATCGGTGGAGAGACTCGCCAAAGACAGGCCGGCAGCCTCTTGAGTCGCATCACGACTGCGCGCGTCGTCTTGGGTCGACGCAGAAGCCTCGTCGAGGCGGGGTTTCTTGGATGGATGGTTGGACACGTTTCCTTCTCCGAAATGTCCGGTTGGAGCCATTGCCGGCGCAGTCGGATTCCTCGGCTGCATCTCAATGGCGACAAGTAGTTTGGGCGGGTGGCGAACCCAGCATACGCCGCGTTTTCACTTCGTCCTGGCGAAAAGCTGCACGAAAGCACCCTGCTTTTGAGCGGACTCGAATTGTTATGGATTAGGAATTTGTCGGCAGAATTGACCGAAACATTAGGAATACTTCCTCAGATCGGTAAAGATTGCTGGATTTTGCGGCGATGGATTTCGATAGCTGCCCCTGTTGGATCGTCAACGCTGAGGTGACGAATCGCGTCCCGGGCAAGCTTGACCTTGATCGAAGGCCGGCCCGAGAGCGCGTGGCGATTCTTCTTCTCGCGCAGCCAGTGACCGAGGTCAGACGCGCGAATCAGATCGATCGGCAGCGCCGGCGACAGCGTGCAGACGTCGCTGGAAAACACGCCGACACCGTGGACGTCCCACATAGCGGGCAACATGCTGCGCAGGAATGCAACCTTCGAGCGGTTCTGGTTCAGCGGCGAGCGCCGCTCCTCGAGCCTGCCGCCGGGCAGATGGCACAACAGCGTGGTCGCGTCGCTGCCCGGTGCGATGCGAGCGGCCCAGTGTTTAGTTTCGACGACGAAAATCCCGAACGGCGCGATGACAAGGTGGTCGACTTCGGCGGTCGCAAAATCCGTACCGGGCGCGTGATTCAGCAACAAGGCCGTTGGATGCACGTAGTAATCGTCGCCGCAGAGCCACGAGAGCACGCGATCGAGTTCGGTGCACACCCGTGCTTCGCCGACGTCGCCCGAAGCGTGGCTGCGCGAGACGGGCGGTTTGCTCGATTGAGCGGGGCGCTGCTTGCGAAATGCCATGTAGAGCGAGTAGCCGATGAACGCGAAGATCAGAATGGAAGACATGACGAGCGCCTTGAAGTGAGTGACGCATTCAGTCTGCCGCGCGGTTTGCGAAGTCAAGTCCTCGGAATCGGCAAAAGCTATACGATTTTCAGGAGCTTTCCGGGTTAAGCCCCTCAACCGGTTGAACCGGATGCGCTCCACCAAACCTATACGAGATTGCCGAGCATTCGGGCGACCCGCCGGGTACGAACCGGATACGCTAGGCCTATTACGCGTTTCCCCGACGCATCGACCTCCCGGACCTGACGGTCTCGCCTCTTGCGGCCTGCCCGCATCCTTTCCTGATCGACGCCGAGCATTTTCGTGCGCGGGCCTTGCGGCCGCGCACGAAAGCGCTTCGCGCCGATTTCCTTGCTCGTCCCTAGCATCGAAACCGCCGGACGTTGTCCGGACATCCTTCTGTATATGACTTTTCTGGAGAGAGAGATGTTGACGCTACTGTTCAAGAGCGCGTTCAAATCGCCGTTCAAGTTGCTGGCGCTTTGCCTGGTGCTGTATATCGCGACCACGTCGTTCTTCGTTGCCGGCATCGTGATGCTGGCAGTTGCCCATTGGGCGAAGACGGAATTCGACAAGCGTCGCAGGGCGGCGCAAGCGCCCGAAGTTGCCGAGCGTCCGGCCGGGTCGGACGCTGCGCAACAGTTGCATCGTGCCGCCAAAGTACCTGCAGCGAACGACGCAACCGAATCGACACCGAAGCGGCAGTACGCGAAATCGGCCGTCGTCATTCCCATCAAGACGGGCACCAAGTAAGGCGCCTGCCATCTCGTTGACCGTGCGAAGCCATTCGCACGGTCAACGCCTCACCCCTGCCGGGAACCCCGTTCCCGGTTTCCCGGAGATGAGGTTGCCCGGCACGACCGGAGCATTCTCATGGAACCGCATGTGGCTGCCTGGCAGCTCGACATGTTCGGCGACGCGTCGCCGATCGTCATCCCACCACCGAAACCCGACCCGCTTCCCGACCCATCCCAGTGGGCGCCGCACGTTCGCGAGCAGCTGGCCGAAGCTGTGTTCTTCCTCGCGGTCGACAGCCGCCACGGTGACAGCGTGCCGGAGGCTTTGATGGATTGTGCGGAGATCCTGCGGGATCGACTGTGCAATCGCCCAGTCGACAAGGCCGACTACTACGCGACGCTCGGATGGATCATGGAACTCTGGTCCGGCGCGATCCCGTATTCGCTCGTCTGTGCGCTCGGCCGGATTCGCTCGCGCTCAATGCAGGACGTGATCCGAGATAACCCGTTGCTCAACTTCGACTACATGCGGCTTAACCGCTGGTGTAGCGGGCAACTGTCCTTGGAGGCGCAATGGCAGGCGTAGCGATGTTCATCACGCGCGTGCTCGCAAATGCGTTTCCAGGCGAAGCGCGCAAGCGGACCGAGCCGTCGTCTCCGGCTGCGTGCACACCGGATCGCGAGCGCGTCGTCGGAAAGGGCGCGTCGAACGAGACCCACGTCACGATCGACGGCATTCCCCATCTGTTCGTTGACGAGGGCGACTGTATTGTCGAATTCGAACCGGCCTTCGACGATCACACCGGCGACACGATGTTCGGTCTCAAGATCCTGCCGGACCTTGAGCCGCACTGGGCGATGCGGGCTGAGCACCGATCCGCGCTGAAGGATGCGATCGCGACCGCTATTCGGCGTGCGGGCGGTGTCCAAATGCCAAGCGGCGCCAATGTGTCGTCAGCCGAGGATGCGCAGATGGAGGTGGCGCCGGCCGAAGAGTCCGCGCGCCCGCGCGACTGGTCCCGACGTCCGGCGCGAGCGCGCCGCGACGAATCCACCAAGTCTGCGGCCGTGGTCGGTCGCATCACCTGGTGGGGCGAGGACGAATTCCCCGATCGTCGTTCGAACGGCTCACGCTTCTACAAGTCGTTTGCGATCCGTCTCGACACACCGTATGGCGAACGCACGCTGCAAGGCGAAGGCTTGAAGGAGGCGATCTCGGAGTGTGGTTGTCGCCTTGGCGATACCGTGAGCGTCAAACGCCTCAGGAAGATCAAGGTGCCAGCCATGCGGTCCGATGGTTCACCGAAGATCGTGAATGGCCAGCAAGTCATGTGGGACAAGTGGCTCTGGTCGATTACTCAATAAAGGAGTTGTACATGGCATCAGTCAACAAGGTCATCCTGGTCGGCAACCTCGGTGCCGATCCGGAAGTCCGGTACCTGCCGAGCGGCGACGCGGTGGCGAACATTCGTCTCGCGACCACCGATCGCTACAAGGACAAGGCGAGCGGCGAGTACAAGGAAATGACCGAATGGCACCGCGTCGCGTTCTTCGGCCGTCTGGCCGAGATCGTCAGCGAGTACCTGAAGAAGGGCTCGTCGGTCTTTATCGAAGGCCGCATCCGCACGCGCAAGTGGCAAGGGCAGGACGGCCAGGATCGCTACTCGACCGAGATCGTTGCGGACCAGATGCAGATGCTCGGCGGCCGTGGCGGAAACGCACGGCGTGATGGCGACGACGATGGGTTCGAGCAGGGCGAGCGCCGACCGGCTCCGGCCAATGCGACCCGCGCGCCGGCTCGAACCAATGGCTCGGGACCGCGGCCTGCGGCGCCTCCGCCGGATCAGACGAGGTCCTACGGTGGTGGTGGCGGCCTCGACGAAATGGACGACGATATTCCGTTCGAATCGTGGTACCCGCGCAAAGCGTGGGCCGCGATCTGATCCCGGAAAAGCTCACCGATCCTCTTCACGTGGAGCGGCCCCACGTATCTGAGGACACGAGGACTCTCTTAAAATAAGGGATAGTCTTGTGCCTATCAGTAAGCCTAGTCATTACGTGGAAAGCATCGAAATTCTGACCGAGC
>NZ_SCNZ01000061.1:0-43466 GCF_005502655.1 Burkholderia sp. 4NA327C6
CCCGGCGGGCGTCGGATGGCGCGTGCCGGCAGACGGAATCGACGCCGCCACGGAATTTATCGGGATGACGCCGCCGATCGCGGGAACTCCGTGCTTTCCCGGTGTCCAAACGGGGCGCGATGAGATTCCGGGGCCGCGCGGGCCGGCCGGCAAGGCTGGGCGATTCTTTTAGGTATTTGTTTTTAATGGGTTTTTGTTGGATTCGTATGCTTTTTTCGTCCCGTCCTCGCCCCGAAAATTCCTCCGGTTTCCCTTCTTGAATTTGTCAAAACCCGTCCATATAATTAGCACTCGCTGCACGAGAGTGCTAACAATTCTCTGCCGGGCGATAAGCCGGGCAGATTCCCTAAGCGTTCTTCAATCTCAGTCAAGAGAGGAGTGAATATGAACCTTCGTCCTTTGCACGATCGCGTGATCGTCAAGCGCCTGGATCAGGAAACCAAGACCGCCTCGGGCATCGTGATCCCCGACGCCGCTGCTGAAAAGCCGGACCAGGGCGAAGTCCTGGCCGTCGGCCCGGGCAAGCGCGACGACAAGGGCGCTCCGATCGCGCTCGACGTGAAGGTCGGCGATCGCGTCCTGTTCGGCAAGTACGCAGGCCAGACCGTGAAGGTCGACGGCAGCGAACTGCTGGTCATGCGCGAAGAAGACATCATGGCCGTGGTCAACGCGAAGTAAGCGTCCACTGACGGTACATATTCCCAAGAATTCAAGGAGTTAGAAGATGGCAGCTAAAGACGTCGTATTCGGCGATTCCGCCCGTTCGAAGATGGTCGAAGGCGTGAACATTCTCGCCAACGCAGTCAAGGTCACGCTGGGTCCGAAGGGCCGCAACGTGGTGCTCGAGCGCAGCTTCGGCGGCCCGACGGTCACCAAGGACGGTGTGTCGGTCGCGAAGGAAATCGAGCTGAAGGACAAGCTCCAGAACATGGGCGCGCAAATGGTCAAGGAAGTTGCTTCCAAGACCAGCGACAACGCAGGCGACGGCACGACGACGGCAACCGTCCTCGCGCAATCGATCGTCCGCGAAGGCATGAAGTACGTCGCATCGGGCATGAACCCGATGGACCTGAAGCGCGGCATCGACAAGGCAGTCGCAGCGGCTGTCGAAGAGCTGAAGAAGATCAGCAAGCCGTGCACGACGAACAAGGAAATCGCACAGGTCGGCTCGATCTCGGCGAACAGCGACACGTCGATCGGCGATCGCATCGCTGAAGCGATGGACAAGGTCGGCAAGGAAGGCGTCATCACCGTCGAAGACGGCAAGTCGCTGGCAGACGAACTCGACGTCGTCGAAGGCATGCAATTCGACCGCGGCTACCTGTCGCCGTACTTCATCAACAATCCGGAAAAGCAAGTCGCTGTCCTCGACAACCCGTTCGTGCTGCTGCACGACAAGAAGGTGTCGAACATCCGTGATCTGCTGCCGGTACTCGAGCAAGTCGCGAAGGCTGGCCGTCCGCTGCTGATCATCGCTGAAGACATCGAAGGCGAAGCGCTCGCAACGCTGGTCGTCAACAACATCCGCGGCATCCTGAAGACCGTTGCGGTCAAGGCACCGGGCTTCGGCGATCGTCGCAAGGCGATGCTGGAAGACATCGCGATCCTGACCGGCGGCCAGGTGATCGCGGAAGAAACCGGCCTGACGCTCGAGAAGGCAACGCTGGCAGAACTGGGCCAGGCGAAGCGCATCGAAGTGGGCAAGGAAAACACGACGATCATCGACGGCGCAGGCGAAGCCGTGAACATCGAAGCACGCGTGAAGCAAGTGCGCGCGCAAATCGAAGAAGCGACGTCGGACTACGACCGTGAAAAGCTGCAAGAGCGCGTGGCCAAGCTGGCCGGCGGTGTTGCAGTGATCAAGGTCGGCGCTGCGACCGAAGTCGAAATGAAGGAAAAGAAGGCACGTGTCGAAGACGCACTGCACGCAACGCGCGCAGCTGTGGAAGAAGGCATCGTGGCAGGTGGCGGCGTTGCGCTGATCCGCGCTCGCACCGCGATCGCAGGCCTGACCGGCGCTAACGCCGATCAAAACGCCGGCATCAAGATCGTGCTGCGCGCAATGGAAGAGCCGCTGCGCCAGATCGTCACGAACGGCGGCGAAGAAGCCAGCGTCGTGGTGGCGGCAGTTGCTGCAGGCCAGGGCAACTACGGCTACAACGCAGCGACGGGCGAGTACGTCGACATGGTCGAAGCCGGTGTCGTCGACCCGACCAAGGTCACGCGTACCGCACTGCAGAACGCAGCTTCGGTTGCGGGCCTGCTGCTGACGACGGACGCAGCTGTTGCCGAACTGCCGAAGGAAGACGCACCGATGCCGGGCGGCATGCCGGGCGGCATGGGCGGCATGGGCATGGACATGTAATCGACTTCGGTCGATGGTGTCCGGAGCGCGCAGCGATGCGTGTTCCAGCCAAAGAAAAAGACCCGCAGCGATGCGGGTCTTTTTTTATGTGCGCGCGGATTTCGGTGCGTGTGCAGGACGGCCGGATATGTCGCGCCCAAAGGGCGCGGCATGTACGACGGCGGGGGATGGCCCCGCGTCCACCTCAATGCCGGTGCGACGTCCTCGGCGCCGGGTCGGCCTTGACGGCCGGCGGCGTATCCGAGTCTTCGTTGCTGCGCGCCCAGAAGAACCGGTCGGGCAGGTACGCACCCATGCCGGGCCGGAACGCGTCACGCACGGCCTGGTACAGGTATTCCTGCGCTTCGCGAACCGCTTCGGGCGGCTCCTGGCCGTTCGCGAGCAGCGCCGCGATGGCCGCGCCCAGCGTGTCGGTGATGCCCATCAGCCGGTGCGGCGAGCGATCCCACATGTCCTCGCGGAGCTGGCCTTCCTCGCCGTATAGCGTGTTGACGAGCCGGTGCGAGCCCGTCTCGGACGACAGGATGTACTCGCAGCCTTGCGACAGCAGGTGCGAGACGGCCGCGTCGAGATTCGGCGCCTCGGCGTCGCCGTCCGGCTGCGCGAGCGCGATCAGCGTCGCGTAGTCGGCGACCAGCAGCGTGGTTTGAGGCGCCAGCAGGTCGGCGATCGATTCGCGCAGGTCGTCGGCTGCGAGCACGTGCTCGTCGTCGAGCGTGAAGTCGGGCGCGAGCACGAGCGGCACGCCGTCGTAGTCGGCGACCACCTCGGCGATCGCGCTCACGACTTCCGCGCGCGTCGCCGCGCCGATCTTGAACGCCGCAACCGGCATGTCTTCGAGCAGCATGCGCGCCTGGGCGGCGACCACGTCGGGATCGAGGCCGGTCACTTCGTCGCAGGCGGCCGAGTCGCGCACGGTGTAGCCCGTCATGACGGACACGCCATGACAGCCCATGCTCGCCAGGGTCAACAGATCGGCTTGAATGCCAGAGCCGCCGGTGGGGTCGGACAGGCCAAAGGTGAGGACGATCGGAGGGGCGTTGCTGGACATGTAAAAATGGGGCAAGAGAAAAACGGGAAAGCGACGGGCATGCGGACGGCGAGGCGAAATGGGCGTTTTCGGCCCTGTGTTGCCCGGCAGGCCGCACTTTTCAGCCATTATGCGGCGGAATCCGGCCCGCACGACGGATTTTTTAGCGCAGCGCAACGTAGTCGCGTTACTCCAGCGCGATTGCTAGGCAGTCCGGCCCCGACACGGTACCATCATGGCTCCCGAATTTACCGACTTTCCCGACGCGGCTTAAGATGGAATACAAGAGCTGGATGTGCCTGATTTGTGGCTGGATTTACGACGAAGAAGCCGGGCTGCCGGAAGAGGGCATTGCCCCGGGCACGCGCTGGGAAGACGTCCCGATCAACTGGACGTGTCCTGAATGCGGCGCCCGCAAGGAAGACTTCGAGATGGTCCAGATCTGACCGGACCCTTGGCCCACGGACACACCGCTCAGGCCTCGCATCGGCCCGGCGCTCGCGCGCCGGGGCTTGCGCGAGCGAGTTGACGATGACAGGCGCGCGTGTCCATGAGGCCCGAACCGGCGAACGTTCCCCACCCTGACGCACTGCCCAACCCGCGCGGCGGAGCCGTGCGTGCGGCCGACGCATGGCTTGCGGCGGCCGCCGACGCTTTCGAGCATCGCGACGACGCGGCCGCACCGCTGTCCGCTGCGGCGGCCGTGCTGGCGGAAGCCGGCTGGCTGCCGGCCGCGCGTTTCGCGGGGCAGTTGTCGGCGGCCGTGCCGCTCGTCGCCACCGAGCCGACTTCGGCCGGCTGGCGTGCCGCGCTGCGCGATTTCCGCGCGGCAGTCGCACGCCACAACCTGCGCGAGCTTGCCTGCTCGCCCGTTCTCTTCGAACACTTCAGTGCCTTGCGTGCGCAAAGCGCTGCCGACCTGCGCGCGCATGCGCCGCTCGACGCTCTCGCGCTCGTTGGCCGCGCGGTGCCGCCAGCCGCGCTGCGCGTGCTGCCAGACGCGTTCGCGACCCGGATTCGTGCACGCTACGAACAGGCGTTGCTCGGCGTGCTGCGCGCGCAACACGGCGCGCCCGATGCGGCACTCGACGAACTCGATGCGATGCTGGCCGCGCTCGCCGGCGACGATCCATACGATTTCTGGCGGCTCGCGGCCGCATGCGTGCGTGCGCTGCGTGCCAGCGGCGCGCCCGAACTGAAGCGATTTCTCGCGCGGACGAACCTGCTGCTCGGCGAGCACGCGCAGGGCCGGCGCAATGCGCCGCCCGCACTCGTGCGCGAGACGGTGGCGCTGCTGTGGCGCGATTTCGCGCTGTTCGGCGCCGCGGCCGAGGATGTCGCGCTCGTCGACGTGCTGCACGACTACGGGCTGACGGTCGACTGGCACGTCGCGGGCACGCCCGCGTCCGAAGCGCTGTGGGAGGCCGATGCCGCCCGGGCCGAGCACGACGCGGTTGCCGCCGCGCCGACTCGCGCACTCGGCGTCGTGACGGTCAACGCGCATGCCTATGAGGATTTCCTGCAGACGGCCGACGCGTCGATGGCCGACCTTGCTACCGATCCGGCGAGAGCCGACGCGGGGGCCGCATGGCATGCGGCCGGCGCCGCCTACCGGGTCGGCACGGCCGCGTGCGCGCTCGGGCTCGGTCACGCGGCGCTCCTGGCCGACACGCTCGGCCTCGCGTGGCGGCGTGCGGCGCACGGCGTGCCGCTCGCCGACGGCGGCCTCGATGCGCACGGCCACGCGTCCGACATGCTGCGCGCGGCGCTGCTGAAGATTGCAGCAGGCGTTGCGCCGCCGGACCTCACGGCGGCGTCCGGCGCGCTCGGCGCGGCGCTCGGCCGGGCCTGACGAACAAGGGGACGAACACGTGCCGGCGGCCCTTGCCGCGCGGGCCCGCAACACGCTGCCGACAGCGCCCGCGCGCGTGTTAGAGTGCCGTGTGATCCGTGCGCGCCGTTGCCAGCGCGGTGCGGCGTTGCTTGTTGATCGCGGCCCGGTCAGGCCGCGGCGTCTTTGCTAAAATTCAAACCATGTCAAAGCCTTCCGATCGCATCAATCTCACCAACCAGTTCCTGATCGCCATGCCGAACATGGCCGATCCGACGTTCTCGGGAACGGTGGTCTATCTTTGCGATCACAGCGAGCGCGGTGCGCTCGGCCTCGTCATCAATCGTCCTACCGACATCGACCTCGAATCGCTGTTCAACCGCATCGACCTGAAGCTCGACATCGAGCCGCTGCTGCACATCCCTGTGTACTTCGGCGGCCCGGTGCAGACCGAGCGCGGTTTCGTGCTGCACGAGCCGGTGGAGGGCGCGAGCTACAACTCGTCGATGTCTGTCGAGGGCGGGCTGGAGATGACCACGTCGAAGGACGTGCTCGAGGCGGTCGCGACGGGCACCGGCCCGAAGCGCTTCCTGCTGACGCTCGGCCATGCCGGCTGGGGTGCCGGGCAGCTCGAGGAAGAAATTTCCCGCAACGGCTGGCTGACGGTCGCCGCCGATCCGCGCATCGTGTTCGACACGCCGGCCGAAGAGCGCTTCGAAGCCGCGCTCGGCCTGCTCGGCGTCAGCTCGTCGATGCTGTCCGGCGAAGCAGGGCACGCATGAGTGGCGCGAGCGCGCGCGATGCGACGCTCCTGGCGTTCGACTACGGCGAAAAACGTATCGGCGTCGCGGTCGGCAACGCGCTGACGCGCTCGGCCCGTGCGCTCGTCGTGATCCAGAACCTGAACCGCGAACACCGTTTCAAGGCGGTTGGCGACCTGCTGGCCGAATGGCGGCCGGACGCGCTCGTCGTCGGCCTGCCGATGCATCCGGACGGCACGCCGCACGACATGACGCAGCAGGCGAAGCGCTTCGGCAACCAGCTGAACGGCCGCTTCGGGCTGCCCGTCACGTGGGTCGACGAGCGCTATTCGTCGGTGGAGGCCGAGGCCGGGCTGCGCGAGCGCAACGTGCGCGGCCGCGCCCTGGCCGACATGCTCGATGCCGAGGCCGCGCGCGTCATCCTTCAACAGTATCTCGATCAATTGTCCGACCATGAGCACCATTGACGCCGAGGCGCTTTACCGCGTCCTGCTCGACCAGATCCGCGCCGCATACGGCACGGCTTTCGCCGAACCGGGCGGCCCGCGGCTCGCCGGCATTCACAGCGGCGGCGCATGGCTTGCCGAGCGCCTCGCGCGCGATCTCGGCGCGCCGGCGTTCGGTGTCGTGAACGTCGCGCTGCACCGCGACGATTACGCGAAGAAGGGGCTGCACAGCCAGGCCAGCCCGACGTCGCTGCCGTTCGAGATCGACGGCGCGCGCATCGTGCTCGTCGACGACGTGTTGTTTACCGGGCGCACCGTGCGCGCGGCACTCAACGAGCTGTTCGACTACGGCCGTCCGGCCGCGGTCGAGCTCGCGGTGCTCGCCGATCGCGGCGGCCGCGAGCTGCCGGTTGCCGCGCGCTTCGCGGGCGGCGCGCTCGACGTGCCGGCCGGCGCGACGCTCGTGCTCGCACGCGACGATGCGCAGTTCACGCTGCGCGTCGAGGCGCACGGCGCCTGAACGACACGCGAACCGTATCCCGGGCCGCTGGTTTTCACCGCGGCCCGTTTGCATAGTTGGAATCACGCACACCATGACCACCGACACCACTGGCCGCACCGGCAATCCCGCTGCGGCCGCGAGCCCCGACCGGTTCCGCTACGGCTTCCTGAAGGGCAACCCGCAGCTCACGAAAAACGGCGAGCTGAAGCACCTGCTGTCGATCGAGGGCCTGCCGCGCTCGATCGTCAACCACATTCTCGATACGGCCGAGCAGTTCGTCAGCGTGACGGACCGTGAAGTGAAGAAGGTGCCGCTGCTGCGCGGCAAGTCCGTGTTCAACCTGTTCTTCGAGAACTCGACGCGCACGCGCACGACCTTCGAGATCGCCGCGACGCGCCTGTCGGCCGACGTGCTGAACCTGAACATCAATGCATCGTCGACGAGCAAGGGCGAATCCCTGCTCGACACGATCAACAACCTGTCGGCGATGCATGCCGACCTGTTCGTCGTGCGCCACGCGTCGAGCGGCGCGCCGTACCTGATCGCCGAGCACTGCGCGCCGCACGTGCACGTGATCAACGCCGGCGACGGCCGCCATGCGCACCCGACGCAGGGCCTGCTCGACATGTACACGATCCGTCACTACAAGCGCGACTTCACGAAGCTGCGCGTGGCGATCGTCGGCGACATCCTGCATTCGCGCGTCGCGCGCTCCGACATCCATGCACTCACTACGCTCGGCGTGCCGGAAGTGCGCGCGATCGGCCCGCGCACGCTGCTGCCCGGCGGTCTCGAGCAGATGGGCGTGAAGGTGTTCCACAACCTCGACGAAGGGCTGAAGGGCGTCGACGTGATCATCATGCTGCGCCTGCAGAACGAGCGGATGAGCGGCGCGCTGCTGCCTTCCGCGCAGGAGTACTTCAAGACCTGGGGCCTGACGCCCGAGCGCCTCGCGCTCGCCGCGCCCGACGCGATCGTGATGCACCCGGGGCCGATGAACCGCGGCGTCGAGATCGATTCGCAGGTCGCCGATGGCCCGCAGTCGGTGATCCTCAACCAGGTCACCTTCGGCATCGCCGTGCGGATGGCGGTGATGGGCATCGTCGCCGGCAACAGCGACTGAGCCCGTTTCGCGCATCCTTCATCAGGCATTCAACGCATTCAACGTATTCACAGACAGCGCATGAAGATTCATATCAAAGGCGGCACGCTGGTCGACCCGGTCGCCGGCACCGAGCAGCAGGCCGACGTATTCGTCGCGGACGGCACGATCGCCGCGCTCGGCACGGCGGCGCCGGCCGGTTTCAACGCGGACAAGACGATCGACGCGGCGGGCCTGATCGTCGCGCCCGGCCTCGTCGACCTGTGCGCGCGGCTGCGCGAGCCCGGCTACGAGCACAAGGCGACGCTCGCGTCCGAGATGGCCGCGGCCGTCGCGGGCGGTGTCACGACCCTCGTGTGCCCGCCGGATACCGACCCCGTGCTCGACGAGCCGGGCCTCGTCGAGATGCTCAAGTTCCGCGCGCGCAACCTGCGCCAGGCGAACGTGCATCCGCTCGGCGCGCTGACGGTCGGCCTCAAGGGTGAGGTGATCACCGAGATGGTCGCGCTGACCGAGTCCGGTTGCGTCGGCTTCACGCATGCCAACGTGCCGGTGCGCGACACGCAGGTGCTGCTGCGCGCGCTGCAGTACGCGAGCACTTACGACTACACCACGTGGCTGCGCCCGCAAGACGCATTCATCGGCCGCGGCGGTGTCGCCGCGAGCGGTGCGCTGGCGTCGCGGCTCGGGCTGTCCGGCGTGCCGGTCGCGGCCGAGACGATCGCGTTGCACACGATTTTCGAACTGATGCGCGTGACGGGCGCGCGCGTGCATCTCGCGCGGTTGTCGTCCGCCGCCGGCCTCGCGCTCGTGCGCGAGGCGAAGGCCGAGGGGCTGCCCGTGACCTGTGACGTCGGTGTCAATCACGTGCACCTGATCGACGTCGACATCGGCTATTTCGATTCGCAGTTCCGGCTGGATCCGCCGCTGCGCAGCGAGCGCGATCGCGAAGCGATTCGCGTGGCGCTCGCCGACGGCACGATCGATGCGATCTGCTCCGACCACACGCCGGTCGACGACGACGAGAAGCTGCTGCCGTTCGGCGAAGCGACGCCGGGCGCGACGGGGCTCGAGCTGCTGCTGTCGCTGACGCTGAAGTGGGCCGACGAGACGCGCACACCGCTCGCGCAGGCGCTGCGCCGCATCACGTCCGCGCCGGCCGATGTGCTGAAGCTGCCGGCCGGCCGCCTCACCGAAGGCGGCGCGGCCGACCTGTGCGTGTTCGACCCGCGTGCACACTGGCGTGTCGAGCCGCGGGCGCTGAAGAGCCAGGGCCACAACTCGCCGTTCCTCGGCTACGAACTGCCGGCCACCGTGCGCGCGACGCTCGTGGCCGGGCAGGTCGCGTTCGAGCGCCACTGAACCACGCCGGACCCTCGCCATGATTGCCATTCGGAAGCTGCGTCTCGTCTTTCACCTGTTGCGCGGCATGGCGATCGTCGCGCTGCGTTTTTCGCACGTCACGCCCGCGCGCCGCGCCGAGCTGATACGCCGCTGGTCGCTCAAGCTGCTGCGGATCTGCGGGATGCGTCTCGTCGTCCATAACGACAGCGCGCGGCTCGACGCGAGCGCGCTCGTGGTCGGCAATCACGTGTCGTGGCTCGACATCTACACGGTCAACGCGTGGCGGCCGACGCCGTTCGTGTCGAAAGCCGAGGTGCGGCAGTGGCCGGTGGTCGGCTGGCTCGCCGAGAAGCTCGATACCGTGTTCCTGCAGCGCGAGAAGCGTACCGAGGCGATGCGTGTCATGCACGAGATGGCCGAGCGCCTGCGCAACGGCGGGCTGATGTGCGTGTTTCCGGAAGGGACGACGACCGACGGGCAGGAACTGCTGCCGTTCCACGCGAACCTGTTCCAGGCCGCGGTGTCGGCCGGCTGCGCGGTGCAGCCGATCTGCCTGATGTACGAGGATGCGCAGGGGCGGCAGTCGGTCGCGCCGGCCTATACGGGCGAACTGGCGCTGGGCACGTCGCTCGACATGGTGTTGCGCGGCGGCCCGCTCGTCGCGCACCTTTACGTGTGTGAACCGATCGCGCCGGGTGGCGACCGGCGGGCGACGTCCGCGGCGGCGCGTGATGCGATCGCGGCTGCGCTTGCAAAGCTGCAGGAGAAGGTTGGCAAGCCGACGGCCGAGTCGCTCGCGGAATTGCAGAAGCATGCGTATCCGGCGACCGAGCTCGGCGCCGGTGCGGCGGGCGATGCGGCGGCCGAGGAGCCGGTGCCTGGGCGCGAGGGGTGAGACGCGGCGCTTCCGGCGGCCGGGCGAATCAGTGTGCCGTCACTCGCCGCCCGGCGTGCGGCACGCTTCGCACTGCACCTGCGTGACCGTGCGCCGGGCCGGATCGGCCGTGAGCCGCACGGCCGACAGCTGGTTCCCCCACACACATCCCGAATCGAGCGCGACGACGTTGTCTCGCACCATCAGGCCGAGTGCGGCCCAGTGCCCGAACACGACCGTCACGTCCTCCGTGCGGCGCCCCGGCACGTCGAACCACGGCAGGTAGCCGGGTGGCGCGCTGTCTGGGCCGCCGTTCGCCTTGAATTCCATCACGCCGTCGGGCGTGCAGAAGCGCACGCGCGTGAATGCGTTGAATGCGACGCGCATCCGGTCGCGCTTTTTCAGGTTCGGACTCCATTGGTTCGGCTCGTTGCCGTACAGGCCTTGCAGCGTGTCGCGCCAGTCGGGGGCGCGCAACGCGCGCTGCAGATCGTCCGCGAGTTCGAGCGCGAGCGTGGTGTCCCATTGCGGCAGCACGCCGGCATGGACGAGCAGCATGTCGTTCTCGAAGTGCACAAACGGGCGGTGACGCACCCACTCCAGCAGCGCGTCGGCGTCGGGCGCGTCGAGGATCTCGCCGATGGTGTCGCCCGGGCGCTCGGTGCGCAGGCCGGCGGAGACCGCGAGCAGGTGCAGGTCGTGGTTGCCGAGCACGACGGTCGCGCGCGGGCCGAGGTCGACGACCGCGCGCAGCGAGGCGAGGGAGCCCGGGCCGCGGTTGACGACGTCGCCGGCGATCCACAGCGGCGTGTCGGCGGGGGCTGAAATCTTGTCGAGCAGCGACTGGAAAGCGGAATGACAGCCTTGGATGTCGCCGATGGCGATGGGGGTGTGCGTCATGAAAGGCGAATCCTGCGGGTTTCCCGGATAAAAGAAAAGTACTCGGCGTCAGACCACATTTTGCGATTAGGTTTCTCTGAAACGCCATTGATTCGACAGGAAAAATTCATTCCCGTCAAAGACGCGGAGCGCTGTATCAAGTTGTTAGCGGCATGGCCTTTGCACGGTGCGGCTCCCTATAATTGTGGTTTTCCCGAACAAAATTAGCATTTCGTGACTTTGGCGACCACGTCGACCGGTTAAAATTCCCGGTCTGATGTGGCGACACATCGCCAAGTGCTTCGAATTTTGACGCGGCGACCGCCTGAAGGCGCTCGCCGCGCATTACTACAGAGGGAGTCTCATGATTCTGGTTACGGGCGGCGCAGGGTTTATCGGTGCCAACTTTGTACTCGATTGGCTGCGCGATTCCGACGAAGCGGTGCTCAACGTCGACAAGCTGACCTACGCGGGCAACCTCCGTACACTGCAATCGCTGGACGGCAATCCGAAGCACGTATTCGCACGTGTCGACATCTGCGATCGTACCGCGCTCGACGCGCTGTTCGCTGAGCACAAACCGCGCGCGGTGCTGCATTTTGCCGCCGAAAGCCACGTCGACCGGTCGATCCACGGCCCGGCCGATTTCGTGCAGACCAACGTCGTGGGCACGTTCACGCTGCTGGAAGCCGCCCGACAATACTGGAATGGCCTGAACGACGCCGACAAGGCCGCGTTCCGTTTCCTGCACGTGTCGACCGACGAAGTGTTCGGCTCGCTGTCCGCGACCGACCCGCAATTCTCCGAGACGACGCCGTACGCGCCGAACAGCCCGTATTCCGCAACGAAGGCCGGCTCGGATCATCTGGTGCGTGCTTACCATCATACGTACGGTTTGCCGACGCTGACGACCAACTGTTCGAACAACTACGGTCCGTACCAGTTCCCCGAGAAGCTGATCCCGCTGATGATCGCGAACGCGCTCGCCGGCAAGCCCCTGCCTGTGTACGGCGATGGCCAGAACGTGCGTGACTGGCTGTATGTCGGCGATCACTGCAGCGCGATCCGTGAAGTGCTGGCGCGCGGCGTGCCGGGCGAGACGTATAACGTCGGCGGCTGGAACGAGAAGAAGAACCTCGAAGTCGTGCACACGCTGTGCGATCTGCTGGACAAGGCGCGCCCGAAGGTGGCCGGCTCGTATCGTGACCAGATCACCTACGTGACGGATCGCCCGGGCCACGACCGCCGCTATGCGATCGATGCGCGCAAGCTCGAGCGAGAACTTGGCTGGAAGCCTGCGGAGACCTTCGAGACCGGTTTGGCAAAGACCGTCGACTGGTACCTCGACAACCAGGTGTGGGCCGACGAGGTCGCATCGGGCGAATACCGCAAGTGGGTCGAGACCAACTACACGAAACGCGCCTGAGGAGAAACGCGATGGCACGTAAAGGCATCATTCTCGCGGGCGGTTCCGGCACGCGGCTGTATCCGATCACGCACGTCGTCTCGAAGCAATTGCTGCCGGTGTACGACAAGCCGATGATCTACTACCCGCTCTCGACGCTGATGGTCGCCGGCATCCGCGATGTCCTGATCATCTCGACCCCGCAGGATACGCCGCGCTTCGAGTCGATGCTCGGCGATGGCAGCCAGTGGGGGATGAACATCCAGTACGCGGTGCAGCCGTCGCCTGATGGGCTCGCGCAAGCGTTCATCATCGGCAAGGAGTTCGTCGGTAACGATCCTTCGGCACTGATTCTCGGCGACAACATCTTTTACGGGCACGATCTCGCGAAACAGCTCGACCGCGCGAACGAGAAAGAGGCGGGCGCAACGGTATTCGCCTATCACGTGCACGATCCCGAGCGTTACGGCGTGGTCGAATTCGATCGAAATTTTCGTGCACTGTCGATCGAGGAAAAGCCGGCCAAACCGCGCTCGAATTACGCGGTGACGGGCCTGTATTTCTACGACAACCGTGTGTGCGATATCGCCGCCGACATCAAGCCGTCCGATCGCGGCGAGCTCGAGATTACCGACGTGAACTCGCGCTATCTGGCTGACGGAGCACTCGATGTCGAGATCATGGGGCGCGGCTATGCGTGGCTCGACACCGGCACGCATGACTCACTGATCGACGCAGCGTTGTTCATCGCGACGCTGCAAAAGCGCCAGGGGCTCGTCGTCGCTTGCCCGGAAGAAATTGCATTCCGCAGGAAGTGGATCGACGCCGATCAACTGTGCAAGCTCGCCGCACCGCTCTCGAAAAATAGCTACGGGCGGTATCTCCAGAACATTCTTTCTGACCAAGTCGCATGGCCATCCAGGTAACGGCAACGGCATTGCCGGAAGTCAAAATCATCGAGCCGAAAGTGTTCGGCGACGCACGCGGATACTTCTACGAGAGTTTCAATGCGCGTGAGTTTGCCGAACTTGTCGCGCCCGGTGTCGAATTCGTGCAGGACAATCATTCGCGATCGGCGAAGGGCGTGCTGCGCGGGCTGCATTATCAGATTGAGCATGCGCAGGGCAAGCTTGTCCGCGTGGTCGAGGGCGAGGTGTTCGACGTCGTGGTTGACTTGCGCCGCAGCTCGCCGAATTTCGGCCGATGGGCCGGCGTGAATCTGTCCGCCGACAACTATCGGCAGCTTTGGATCCCGCCCGGATTCGCGCACGGCTTCGTTGTGCTGTCCGAGTCGGCGCAATTTCTCTACAAGACGACCGACTACTGGTTTCCGGAGCACGAGCGCAGCATCGTCTGGAATGACCCGGATATCGGGGTCGTGTGGCCGATCGATGGCGACCCGGTGCTGGCCGCGAAAGACGCGGCTGGCAAGCGCCTTGCCGATGCCGACGTATATGCGTGACCCGAAACAGAGGGGCGAATGATGGTTGCCGCAAACGGTAATCGCACGATTCTCGTCACGGGAGTCAACGGTCAGGTTGGTTTCGAACTGCTGCGCACGTTGCAGGGGCTCGGGCGCGTGATCGCTGTCGATCGTGATGCACTCGATCTACGGCGTCCCGATGCGATCCGGACGCTCGTGCGCGAAGCGCGTCCGTCAATCATCGTCAACCCGGCCGCGTACACCGCGGTCGACCAGGCGGAAACGGATGCCTTGACGGCGCGGCAGATCAATGCGGAAGCGCCCGCCGTCCTTGCCGAAGAGGCAAGGCGGCTGGGGGCGGTGTTGGTTCATTACTCGACCGACTACGTGTTCGACGGCAACAAGGCCCGCCCGTATGTTGAGAGTGATGCGACTGGGCCGCAGAGCGTATATGGCGCGACCAAGCTTGAAGGGGAGCAGGCGATTGCGGCTGCGGATTGCGCGCACTTCATTTTTCGCACGAGCTGGGTGTATGGGCGGCGAGGCAAAAATTTTCTTTTGACGATGCTGCGTCTCGCCGAGCAGCGGCCCGAGCTGCGTGTGGTTGCCGACCAGATCGGCGCGCCGACCTGGTCGGCGACCGTTGCTACCTTGACCGCGCACATACTGGCGCAGGGGGGGCGCTCATTGAGCGAGGTGCACGAATGGGCAGCGCCGCGAAGCGGCGTGTACCACCTGACAGCGACGGGCAGCACGTCGTGGGCCGGATTCGCCGAGGCTATCTTCCAGCGGGCGGGCCTGGTATCGGCGCCGCGTGTCGTGCCCATCCCGGCGGCCGAGTATCCGCTGCCGGCGAAGCGTCCTGCGAATTCGCGGTTGGATACGTCGAAGCTGACCGAGGTGTTCGGCATCACGCCTCCATACTGGCGTGATGCGCTTGACCTCTGTCTTGGTGGCGCATGTTGAGCAGTGTCGACCGAGACGAAGTCGGCGCCGTCGTCGTTTTCTACAACCCGGACCGCGCCTGTATCGAGCGTGCCAATCGGATCGCGAATCTGTGTCGCTGCATCGTCGTCGACAACACGCCGGCGGACGCGCATTCACCGGAAGTCGAGCGTGCACTCGATGCGCGTATCGGCTATCTGGCGAATGTGCGCAATGTCGGCATTGCGACCGCGCTGAATCAGGGGCTGGAGCGCCTGATTGCGGAGGGTCGCAAGTATGCGTTGCTGTTTGATCAGGACAGCGAGCCAACCGAAGCGCTGGTGCGCGAGTTGGTGCGCGTGATGAGCGAATGCGTTGCGCGGCGCGAGGCAGTTGCGGTGATTGGCCCGGCCTACGAAGATGCGCGGCTTCGAGGCGTGGCGCCGTTCGTGCGATTCGGCTATTTCCGGCTGAAGCGAATCGCGCCGCTGGGCGACGTGCCGATCGACGTGGACTTCCTCATTACATCGGGCTCGTGCGTGAATCTCGGATGCTGGCGTGACGTAGGGCGCATGGACGATTCCCTGTTCATCGATTTTGTCGATACCGAGTGGTGCATACGCGCGCGCTCACGCGGTTATCGCGTGGTCGGCATACCGTGGTTGAGAATGCAGCACGAGCTGGGCGAAGAGCCGATTCGTGCGTTCGGTCGGAGTTATCCGATGCACAGCCCGGTGCGTCACTACTATCTGTTTCGCAACGCCGTGGCATTGCTGAAGCGCAGGTATGTGCCGTGGACGTGGAAGTCGACTGAGTTGGTCAAGCTTCCCGTGCGGCTGGTCATCTACGCGCTGTATGCACCGAACGCACGTGCGCATCTGGCGATGGCGCTGCGTGGCATCCGGCACGGGCTGGCCGGCCGGATGGGGATGCTGTAACGAATTGTGAGAATGCCGAACGACGCAGACGCACGTCAATCGAATTGGCCAATGCGCGGCTCGTCGGCGAGTGCAAAGGCATGCTTCGACGCATCGAGCGTGAGGTTGGGATTGTAGGCCGGATCGTTGACTAGTGCCGCGCCCCAGCGTTGTTCCATGAAGAGGATTTCTCGCCGGAAACGTTGCGCCTTCTCCGGCGACAGATCGGAGCCACGCGTAGCGGATTCGTGATGGTACAGCTCGGCATGGGGTGTCCAGACATTGCGATAGCCGGCGTTGCGCACTCGAATGCAGAAATCGACGTCATTGAAGGCGACAGCGAGTTCCTCGTCGAGGCCGCGCACTTCGTCGTAGATCGACCGGCGGATCACCAGGCAGGCAGCCGTGACGGCGGACACGTTCTGCGTGGACACGGCTCTGCCGAAGTAACCGAATGCGCCGCGCGGCAGCCGGGCATGGATGTGGCCCGCCACACCGCCTACACCCAGCATCACGCCGCCATGCTGGAGCGTGTCGTTCGGGTACCAGAGGCAAGCGCCGATGGCGCCGTTGCCGGGCTGTGCGGCGAGGGACACCATCTCCTCGAGCCAGTCGGGCGTGATGACCTCGATGTCGTTGTTGAGCAGGCAGACATATTCGCCGTGCGACTGGCTGACGGCGACGTTGTTGAGCGTCGAGAAGTTGAATGGACGGTCGTCGCGCAACACGCGAACGTTCGGGCGCATGCGCAGTGAATCGAAGTACGCGAGCGTTTCCGGCTTCACGCTGCCGTTGTCGACGATGACGATCTCGAAGTTCGCGTATGTGCAGCGGTCGAAAATGCTTTCGACGCATTGCCGAAGCAGTTCGACGCCGTCTCGCGTGGGAATCACGATCGAGACGAGCGGCGCCGGTGCCGGCATTGCGTAGCGCACGCGAATGAGGCCGATGTCGCTCGCGGCTTGCGAGACGGTTGCTTCGACGCCGATGCGCTGCAAGTGTGCTTCGACGGCGCGAATGCCGGCAGTCAGCGCGTACGGCTTTTCCGCGCCGGAGGCTGCTGTACTGCCGGGAACGACGCGCCAGTGGTAGAGGATGTGAGGTATGTGGTGAACCGCATCGTGGCCGGCTTTTTCGATGCAGCGCATTGCAAGGTCGTGATCCTGGCTTCCTTCGAAGCCCTTTCGGAAACCACCGACTTCGCGAACGAGCGCCGTTTCGTAGACGCCGAGATGGGAGAACAGGTTTTGTGTGAGGAACAGCTCCGGGTTCCAGTCGCTCTTGAAGTACGGGGCAATCCGTTGGCCTTCCGGGGTCAGCTTGTCTTCGTCACTGTAGAAGAGGCGAGCGCGGGGATGTTCGTTGATCGCCTTGACGACCATGTAGAGCGCGTGTTCCGGAAGGATGTCGTCGTGATCGAGCAGCGCGACGTATTCCCCGGATGCGCAGGCGAGCGCGCTGTTGCTGGCTTCGGCGATATGGCCGTTCCGATCACGTAGCACGACCTTGATACGAGCGTCGCGCGCAGCGTAATCGGCCAGTGTGGTGCGTACCGCATCGATCTTGGACGCGTCATCGGCGATGCAGAGCTCCCAGTTCGGGTAGATCTGCGCGCGCACCGATTCGATCATCTCGCGCAGCAGTGTGATGTCGCTGTTGTAGGTGGGCACGACGATCGAGATGAGCGGGCGGTGCGCCAATTTCGCAACAGCTGCCTGCAGCGCGATGCGTTTGCCTTCATCGATGGTGTCGTACTGCGCGATCCAGCTCGCGTAAGCTTCGGGGCCGTCCTCGAACGTATCGCGAGCGAGAATCCGGTTGGCGCGACGGCGGATGCCCTGCACGCCCTCTTTACGCCAGATCGCGTAGTAGTGGCGCAAGGCGGTGGCGAGGCCGCCGCGCGCGCGTAGATGGGCGGCAACCGAGCGAGCCGATTGTCCGACGCGACGCGTCGCACCGACACCGGCGCGCAACGGCGCGGTGATGCGCCATGATGCCGACGCGTGAACGGCGGCAAGATCGGCCGAGAGCTGTTCGATGATGGATTGCTTGTTCGCGCTCGATTGCGCGCGCGTTTCCGCGGCGACGAGCTTTTGCTGCAGATCGGCGATGCTCGCCTCGAGCTCGGCGATGCGCGCATCGGCATGCTGGCTTCCCATGGTGACCGGGCCTGGGGATGCCGTCTCTCGGTCGGTGTTGGGCGAATCGCTGGGAATTTGCATGATCGTGAGAATTCGACGGGTAGTACGGACCGCGACCGTGCAGACGTGCGGTCACTGTGTGAGGCGATCGATTATAGCGGAGGCATGCGCTCGTACCGCGCCGGGCGGCACGCGCGACGGAGGCTGGATGTTGGTGCGAAACGAGAAAAAGGCCAATGAATTCAGCGATGTATGTGGCCCGACGGGCGGCGGAGGATGGAACTTCGAGGTTGGGGCCATTACAATACGGCCTCGAAACAGGGAGCGCAGGGGCGCCGCCGCGACACGGGGTGGCTACCTGCGACGCAGTCTGCTTTCGTGACGAGCGGTGAGGGCCGGTCATGCAAGGGCGACACGCGCGCCAGCGTAGTGGATTGTTATTTTTTTGAGATTAAAGGGTCACACGAAACATGCAACAGTTATCTGCAGTACGAGGCGGCGAAAGCAGAGCGACGCTTGCGATGCGGGACGTGATGGACGGGATCAAGGCGTACCCGATCTGGACGACACTCGCGTGGCAGGATATTCGCCAGCGCTATCGGCGTTCGGTGCTGGGGCCGTTCTGGATCACGCTGACGATGGTTGTCACGATCGCCGGCATGGGGCCGCTCTACGGTGCGTTGCTCAATATCAAGACGGAAGAGTTCGTTCCCTATCTCGCGCTCGGCATCATCACGTGGGGGCTGATCTCGACGCTGATCCTCGACGCGTGCAACGCGTTCATCGGCTCGGACAGCATCGTGCGGTCGGTACGACTTCCCCTCTCGTTGCATATATTTCGCTCGGTCTACCGGAATGTGCTGTTCTTCGCGCACAACATTCTCGCGTTCGTGCCGGTGATGCTGTACGCGAAGATCGTGCCGACGCTACAGTGGTTGATGGTCATCCCCGGACTGCTGATTATTGTGATCGCCGCCGTGCCGCTGTCGATTCTGCTTGGCATTTTCTGTGCGCGGTTCCGCGACATGCAGCCCATCGTCGGCAGCATCGTCCAGCTCGCGTTCTTTCTGACGCCGATTTTCTGGAAGCCCAGTGCGCTCGGCCATCGCGCTTACGTTGCACACTACAACCCGCTCTACATGTTTCTCGAACTCGTGCGCGGGCCGCTGTACGGGACGATGCCGGACGCGTCGGTTTACGCGGGTGCCGGTATCACGACGGTGATCCTGTTCGCGCTGGCGATTCCGTTGTTCACCCGTTTTCGTTCCCGTATCGCGTTCTGGATCTGAGTCATGGCATTTCTTAATCTCGACAACTGCAGCCTCAACTTGCCGGTGTATGGCGCAAGCAACCGCTCGCTGAAGCAAATGATGCTGTCGTCCGTGACCGGCGGGCGGATCGCCTCGGACAGCCACAAGTTGACCGTGGTCGAAGCGTTGCGTGGCGTGTCGCTCGACATTCGCGCTGGCGACCGTGTTGGATTGATCGGACACAACGGTGCGGGCAAGACGACGCTGCTGCGTCTGCTCGCCGGCATCTACGAACCGACGGCGGGTGTGTTCCGAAGCCAGGGCCGCGTGACCAGCCTGCTCGATCTGACGCTCGGCCTCGATTACGAGGCGACCGGCTACGAGAACATCGTGCTGCGCGGGCTGATTCTCGGCTCTTCCAAAACCGAGATGCAGCGTCTCACGCCCCAGATCGCGGAATTTTCGGAACTGGGCGATTACCTCAACATGCCGGTGCGAACCTACTCGAGCGGTATGGTTTTACGCTTGGCGTTCGCGATCGTAACGAGCGTGCATGCCGACGTGCTGCTGATGGACGAGTGGTTGAGTGTCGGCGATGCGGATTTCGTGAAGAAGGCCGAGAAGCACATGCTGGATTTCGTCGGCAAGGCCGACATTCTCGTGCTTGCGTCGCACAACTGGAACATCATCGACGATCTTTGCAACGTGATCGTCGAGATGGAGGCAGGCGCCGTCAAGGAAGTACGGCGGGTCTGAGTTCGCCGGCATGCATTCCGTGAATCTGGTTTACGCTGCCATTGCATTTCAGCAACGTGTTGTGTGCGGCGCGACGTCGCACGCGATCGTTTGCGGTCGTTCTGCTGTCAATAGGCGCGACGTGGCGGGCCTCGAGCGCTTGTCGGCAATCGCGCGGAAAACCGCTTGCGCGGGGAATACATGTCGCTGCTAAAGGTCTTCGTTACAAGTGAGCTGTTTCCATTTACGCATGGTGGAATCGGCCGCGTTATAGCCAATCTGCTCGATCTGCCGGAGTTTTCCAGTACTGGCGATTGCCGGGGCAAACCGGCGGTCGCTGTCGTCTTCACGGGCGAGTCGTTCGACGAGGCCCGATTCAACGCCCGTTTTCCAGGCGTGCTGTTTGTTGACGCGACGCCTCGAACGTATGTCGAACGCGACGGCGATACCGGTTTTCGCTACGTCCATCCGGATCTCTACACGACGCATCCGTTGCACGCCGTCTCCGTGAGGGCAATGCAAGCGCTCAGGCGGCTCGAAGGCGAGCAGGGTCCGCTCGACTACATCGAGTTCCCGGACTGGGGCGCGGCTGCGTTCGCGACGCTGCAGGAAAAGCGACTGGGTCTTGCTTTCCAGGAGGCCACGATCGCCGTGCGCCTGCACACGTCGGATAGCGTGCTGAACTCGATGGAGGCACGCTTCGTCGATCGGGCCGCACTTTCGCTTCTCGACCTGGAACGCAAGGCGCTGGCCGATTGCGATCTGATCATCGGGCAGGTGTCGGGAACGGCCACCGCCATGCAGCAGATCTTCGATTTCGACGATGCGCAATGGGTGCCGCGATTACATATCGATGCGCCGCCCGTCACGCTGGATCACGGCGCGCCGGCGCAGGCGTCGATCACGGTCACGTGGGACACGCCGATCGTCTTTTCATCGAAGATACAACGCATCAAACGTCCCGATATCTTCGTGCGCGGATGCTGTGACTTTCTCCGGCTCAATCCGCGCTATTGCGGGCAGATTCGTCTGATCGCGATGGCGACGGACGTGGACTATCTGGCGGAAGTGCGCCGCCTTATCCCGGGCGATTTGCTCGATCGATTCCACTTTGCGACCGATGCCGACGCGGCCGAGCGCCATCGCATCGTCAGCGAGTCGGTATGCGTGTTTCCGGGGACGTTCGAGTCGTTCTGTCTCGCGGCATACGAAGCGTCGCTCTCCGGCGCATTGTGCGTACTGGCGGACTTGAATCCGGCATTCGGGGATGCGTCACCGTGGCAGGACGGCATCAACTGCGTGAAGTTCAACGGATCGCCAGCTGGCTTGGCCCAAGCGTTGTCCAGGGTGTTTGCCGCGCCGCGAGCGCTGCGCTCCGTTGTCGTTCCAACGGGACCGAGGCCCTGGACATTGCCGAAGCACTCGCGCTCGGCCGAACGGGCATCGGGTGCGGCGCTTGTCAGCATTCTGATTCCACACCATAACCTCGGTGACTACGTCGAGGAGACGGTCGATAGCGTGCTCGAGTCCGCGTATCCGAATATCGAGCTGATTGTCGTCGACGATGCATCGACCGATCCCGAAAGCCGGGACGCGCTGCTTCGGCTGCAGGCCAGAAACGACGAGCGGATAAGGGTTGTCTGGTCGACACAGAATCGCGGACTGGCTGCTACGCGGAATTTGGCGCTTTCACATGCGCGCGGCGAGTTCGTGCTGACGCTTGACGCAGACGACCTCATTGATGGCCGGTTTGTGTCGATCGGGGTGGATGCGCTGACGATTAATGACGATGTGTCCTTCGTCGTGCCGCAAACGGCTTATTTCGACGATCGCCCCGACGCGAACCCGGCTGCAGACGCGTGGACCCAGTGCATCACTTTCGTGGGCGAGGCGAGATCGTCTGGGTTGTGTCAGAACCGCTTTTCGACGGCGACCATGATGGGCCGCACGGAAATGCTGCGCTCTCTTGGATATGACGAATCGCTGAGCGCATACGAAGACTGGGATCTGTACATGCGGGCGGTGATGGCGCGCAGCCGTTTCGTTGTCACGAACGCTGTTCATTTTTATTACCGTCGGCGCGCGCACTCGATGATACATTCGGAGGCCGCGACACGCAGGATCGGACTGTATTACCACGACATCCTGCGCAAGAAGCGCGTCACATTCGGAAGTATGACGCTGCCGATGTATGTGCTCGAGGGGATGAGCGGCACGACGCATGGGGAGTCCGTCGAGGCCATGCGCGCGAAGCTCGCGGCGTACGAAGGAAGCGCGGCCGTTGCGGCAGCGCTGGCACTGCAGGTTCGTCTGAATCGGCTTCCGCCCTGGATGCGGGCAGCGTTGAAACGGATGGCGCACTGGATGATGCATTTTAGAAGGGCAAGGCATGAGCGCATCATTGGCGCACGTGCCGACAGGTAGGTGAGGTCATCAATGGAAAAGGCAAATCAGAACTACTGGCTGCATCAGTCAGGGGCGGATTACGAGCGTCAGCAGATCTGGCGCGCGGAGCAAGGGCGCGCCGCATACCGAGCGCAGGAGACCTGGTTGATCGACCACCTGCGCGATCGCAGCGAACAACTCGGTCGACCAGTGCGTGTGCTCGACTTCGGTTGTGGTTTCGGGCGCATGGCGCGTGTTCTGTCGGCCTGCCCGTTCGTCGACTACCATGGCTACGATTTTTCTGAAACGATGATCCGGCAGTTGCTCGACGAGCCGCCTGCGACGTTGACGGATGCCGGTCGCCGTATTCGCGTCGCGCCAAGCGTGACGGAGGCGTTTGCAGGAGCCACGTTCGACGTCGTCTTCACGGTGTCGGTGCTGATTCACAACACGCGTGAGGATGCTGCCCGTCTGCTTGCGGAGATGAAGCGTCTGCTGGACGCAGAAGGTTATCTGTTGCTGATCGAGAATCAGCTCGTGCCGTTTGATCTTCGAGAGAACAATTGGCATGGCGGCTGCTGGGTGCATGATTACGTCGGTGATCTGGCCGCCGACAGCAACGTGCTGGTTTTTCACGATGTGATTCAAGATCACGACGTCTACAAGATCGAGCCGGCTGGTGCGAATGGTCGCCTGGTATCGATCATGCAATCCGATGGCCGGGTTCAGCCTCTCGACGAGAGCGAGCGAATGAGAATGAGCCTGCCCAGACTGAAGATCGCTCTTCAAGGACTCGCGGGCGAGTTGGAGCAAAGCGATGTTGCGGCGCTCGAAGGTCGACTTCACGACTTCGCTGAAACGACCGAAAACCAGCAGCGACTCATCGACAGGCAGGAGCGTGCGCTGGAAAGCCAGAAGATCGAGATCGAACGATTGCGCAAGGAGTGCGCCGACCTGCGCGAAGTGCAGGACTTGCGCAAACGTCTGCATCGTGTCCTGACCGACGCGCACCGCGAAATCGCGCCGATTCATGTGGTGCCGGTTGCGACGAGCGACGCCCCCCAGAGCAATTTCGCGAACGCATTCCCGGACGTGCGGATCGCGGAATGGCAGGCGTCGCGCGATACGATGTACGCGAACGCGGACACGCGATTCGACCGCGTATGCCATATCTTCCATAACGACTGGATGGGTATCCGCTCGGCTGTCGGCGCGCTGCCGGGCTACAAGCTTGCGATTCCGTCATCGACGGGCATTCCCGTGCACGAAATCGAGGCGATCATGCAACGACTGAACGATCACGCGATCGAAAAGATCGTTCTGCACGGCATTTCCGATTCCATGTACGCGTTGACGCGCGCGCTTGCAGACAACGGATTCCACGACCAGTACCTCGTCTGGCACGGCACGACGGCGCAATGGGTGTGGGAGGACGAGCGGCGCTACGCGCAGATGGCTATTCGCATGGCGCGCGAAGGCAGGGTCAAACGCTTCAGCGCGATTCGTCGCGGCCTTGGGCCGATCGTCGGGGAGCGCAATTTCGCGCCGCAGTTGGTCAACATGCCGCCGAGGGTCAACAGCAGTCAAGTGCGGCGGCGGCCGCCGCGCTCGGGGCGCTACAGCGCGCTCGCGCCGTCATGGAATGATTTGCGGAAGAACCTGGCAACGAACGTGCTCGCTGCGCAGACCGTGAATTCGGTAGATTCGATCTATGTGGTCGCGAAGGACTTCGAATTGCCGAAGTGGATTTCCACGAAAGTGAAGAAGGTGGGATATCGCGATCACGCAAGCATGCTCGAGCTGATGGCGACGATGGACATCGTATTGAACGTGACGACAATCGATTGCCATCCGATGGTGGACCTCGAAGCCATGTCGGTGGGCACGCCATGTGTACGCGGGCCGCTGTTTCTCGATGGTCTCGAAAATCACCCGTACGTCCGTCTCACTGCTGTCGACAATCCGATGAGTGTCGAAGACGTCGCGCATTGTATCGGGCAGGTGCTCGCTACGAACGAAGGCGAACTCATCGGCATGATGGATGACTACAAGCGTCAACTTCACGAGCTGTCGACGCAACGCTATGCCGAATTCCTGGCAATTTAAGGACAAGGGGCCAATGAAAGTTTTCGTAACCACCGAGCTGTTTCCGTTTACGCACGGGGGCATTGGTCGCGCTATCGCCAACATGTTGTCGTCGCTCGATCCCGCGCAGGCGGCTCAAACGGCCATTGTTTGGGTCGGTGACGATCTCGATTCGAATCGATTCGCGTCGGTATATCCGCAGATCAAGCTCGTCGTTGTATCGAAGCTCGATTACGAGCTAGTCGACGAGAACGGGGTCTGCTACCCGCCGGAATGGGCATTCACGGATACGGAATGGCACTGGCGGTCGGTGCGTGCGTTGCAGGGGCTGCGCAAGCTCGCACGCGAAGTCGGCAAGCTGGACTATATTGAATTTCCCGACTGGGGAGGGCTCGGTTTCGCCACGACGCAGGAAAAGCGCCTGGGGCGGGAGTTCGACGACAGTGTCGTCGCAGTTCGTTTGCATACGGTGGACAGCCTGCTTGCCGACGTCGATAGCCGGCTGGTCGACAAGCAGGCACTTGCGATCTATGACCTCGAGCGCAAGGCGCTGGCCGATTCTGATTCCGTCATCGCACAGATTCCGGAAGTCGGACACGCGATCAAAGCCTTCTTCGGCTTTTCAGACGAACAATGGCTGCCTCGCATCCACGTCCACGCGCCGCCCGTGACACTTGATTTCGGCGATGTTGCGCGAGAGCCGATCAGCGCTTGCGCAGATACGCCGATCGTATTCCCATCGAAAATCCAGTATCTGAAGCGGCCGGATCTCTTTCTCCGCGGTGCGTGCGGATTCGTGCGTGCGCATCCGGAATATCGCGGCAACATCGTATTTGCCGCACATTCGTCGCCGGATGCCATGGCGCGGCTGCGGCGGATGGTTCCACCCGATCTGGCGGGGCGCTTTGTCTTTCTCGACAATGCCAGCCCGATCGAGCGCGCGCATCTGCTGTCCCGGTCGATCAGCGTGACGACTTCGCAGTTCGAGTCATTCTGTTTGTCGGCGTACGAGGCTTCGCTCGCCGGTGCCATTTGCGTGCTGAATGGCAACAATCCGGCGTTCGGTGACAGTTCGCCATGGCGTGATGGTCTCAATTGTTGCAAGTTCGACGGTACCGCAGAAGGGCTTGCCGCCGCCCTTGCCGTTGCTTATGCGCATGGCGTGCGGGAAATTGTGAAAATGCCCTCCGACCCGACGCCGTGGGACATGTTGCAGGCGCCGCCTGCGCCGAAGTCGGTCGCGAGTCGCCCGCTCGTATCGGTAGTCGTACCGCATTTCAATCTGGGCGAGTATCTTCCGCGCACACTCGATTCGATCCTGGCGTCGACTTACGAGAACGTTGAAATCGTCGTCGTTGACGACTGTTCGACTGACGCGTTGAGTTGCCTCGCGATCGAACGCATTCAGACGTTGGGCGGGCGCATACGCATCGTTCGGAATCCCATGAATCTTGGGCTGGCGGCAACCAGGAATGTCGCGCTTCAGCACGTGTGCGGAGAGTTCATACTCACGCTCGATGCGGACGATCTCATTGGTCCCCAGTTCATCGAACTGGCGGTCGACGCATTGCAACGCAATCCTGAATTCGATTTCGTCGTGCCGCAAACCGGATTCTTCCTGGATCGAGAGGAAGGGCAGATCGGTCGACAGGCCGCATTCGCCGATTACGCGGTGTTCTATGGCGAAGCGCGGGCGCTCGGCATGTACGAAAACCGCTTTTCGACCGCAACCTGCATGGCGCGTACGGTAGTGTTGCGCGAGCTGAAGTATCGTGAAGAACTCGAAGCGTATGAGGATTGGGATCTCTATTCCCGCGCACTCGCCACGGGGAAGCGCTTCATTGCAACGAACGGCATTCATTTCTTCTATCGGCGTCGTGCGAATTCGATGTATCACACTCCGGAGCGTGTCGCGCGGCATCGTGAGTTGTACCACGCGTTGTTGACGGGCAAGATGGTCGAGGCGGGGGAGGTGAGGCTCCCACTGTATGTTCTTGAGGGCGGGCAGGCCGCCTCTGCAGCGCCCGGCGCGTTGGAGGAGGAACTCCACGCGTTACGCAGTCAGCTCGCCTTCTATCAGAACAGCAGGGCCATTTTTGCGACGCGGAAGATCGTGGAGTACCTCAAGGCCAAGGCGCCGTGGGCGATCAAGCTGACGCGGCACGGGTTGCAAACCGTATGGCGTGCGCGCAGACGGCTGCGCTCGTAATGGCCTTCAGTCGTCCAACACCCGGGTAGGAACTGCTCCATCGAGGAACAAGCGGAGCGCGGCTCGAATCCCGAAGGCGAAGCATTCGTCGCTGCGGGACCGATGGCCCGGCGCCTGATGTGTCTTTGCGTTCAATTGCTTTGTTTCTGGCCCCATAAAGGTAGCGGCCAGATTGCGCAAAGGCTCTCGTCTCGCCTACCGTATTCCGGAATGAGCATGGATGGGGGGCGGTTTTCTATCCGGGATGAGAGGTGTTCGAACACTTTTTGTTGCACTTCCAATGCGTTCCATTCTCGTCTGCGACGGGTATATGACTTTCGTTGAACCCCGATGCCAAACTCATCGGCTACAATGCTGTCGCTATAATTTTTCTTGTTTTACTTGTACTTGGCCGTCGTGTATGAGCCTCAGCATTCGGCTTATGCTTGACAAAACGACGACCAGCGCTCGGCCGATCATGCGGCGGCCCGACCGCCAATCTATGTGGCTGTCGATGCAGCCGCATGTCCTTCGCGACCGAGCATTGCCGAGGCTCGGGTTGTCCAAAGATCGTGCGCGCGTGGATGGGTGGAGCGCCTGCGCACGAGTGCGGGGAGGGCCGGCAGATGCTACGCTTGGATGCCTTCGAGAAGTCGCGCCGCGCACGCCCGGCCTGCCATCTCGCCGCGTTCGAAGCGAGACACAAGGCGTGGCCGTGAGCTGTACCGAACTCAAAGCATCGTTGCCCGGTTCTTCAATCGCATCAGACATTTTGATCGGGTCCGCACTCGATACGACAAGCTCGCGGGCGACTGGCTCGCCTTCGCTTGCCGGTACTTTGGGACGGCGGATGAGAACGCCTACGGATCGGAGCGAGCGTCAGGCAGGGTCGGGCGGTGCGATACATTCGTGTCACCAACAAGGAGCCCGGCCGCCTTGGCGGATCGGTTCGCCGTCGATGAGGCATCGATCGATGTGGGCAGGTATTGGACGGCGTTTGACAGCACTTGCGGGCACACCTACAGTTGCCGGCGCTTGGTAGGCGATTTGCTCGTCGAGCGACTACGTGCGAATGGCCACGTCGTGCGATGTGCGATGAGAAGGGTTATGGATTGCGCGAATGACGTCGAGTGCCCGCTTGGCGCGTCGATCGATACCTGGCTCAACGCCATTGACGGTGTCGATGGTGTCTTCCATCTTGCGTGGTCGACCGTGCCGCGAACGGCAAATGGTGCGCCGCTCGACGACGTCGCCACCAACGTCATAGGTACCGTTGCGCTGCTCGAGGCGATGCGGCGGCACCCGGGCGTTCCGTTCGTTTTTGCTTCGTCGGGCGGAACGGTCTATGGCGTACCGGAAGCCGATCGGGTCTCTGAGTCGCATCCGCTGCGGCCCCTCGGCGTGTATGGCGCGTCGAAAGCGGCGGTTGAAGGCTATGCGATGCTCTATCGCCGGCAGTTCAATGTGGACGCGCGCATCCTGCGTGTCAGCAATCCGTTCGGGCCTGGGCAGAACGTCGAGGGCCAGTTGGGCGCCGCGTCGATCTTCGCGTGGCGCGCGCTGGCCGGTCTCGACATTCAGATATGGGGCGATGGCTCGGTCGTTCGCGATTACCTGTATATCGACGATGCGGTGGACGCGTTCGTCGCGACAATGGACTCCCCGAGCGCCGCGTTCGGGCGCATGGACCCCGTCTTCAATATCGGCTCCGGTGAAGGCACGTCGCTCAGGCAGATTGTTGAGACGATCGGCGAGATTCTCGGTACGCCGGTTTGCGTCAAGTACGAGGCCGCGCGCTCATTTGACGTACCGGTCAGTATTCTCGACGTATCGCGTGCCAAACAGGTGCTCGGTTGGGTGCCGAAGACAACCTTCCGCGACGGCATGAGCGAGACGATTGCTCGCTTTTCAAAGAACACAGCCGTGCAACCGTGATCAGATTGAAGGACCTCGATGGCTACCGTTTCGGTTATTGTCCCCTTTTTCAATCAGCTGAAGTATCTCCGGCAATGCTTGGAGAGTGTACTGAAGCAGACATTTGATGATATCGAAGTTCTGCTCGTGAACGATGGCTCCGCGGAAGATCCGGCGGAACTCGTACGAGCATTGGGTGACCCTCGCATCAAATTGATCGTGCAAGCGAATGCGGGTGTTGCGATCGCGCGCAATAACGCAATTGCCGCCAGCAGTGGGGAGTTTCTGGTCTTCCTGGACGCTGACGATTGGCTTGCACCGACGATGATCGAAGAATTGTCACAGGCGCTTATCGGCGACAAGGATGCCGGTATGGCTTACTGCGACATCATCCGTGTCGATGAGCAAGGTGAAGTGGCAGATCTGCATAAAGTTGCGCATGCGCGAGCCGAACTGAACGGCAATATCTTGCCGTCGCTGATGCTCGGCGGATATTTCCCGCCGGTCTGCGTGATGGTGCGCGCGTCCGCCCTCGACAAGGTAGGGGGCTTTGATAAGTTGCTCGGAGGGTGCTGCGATTGGGACTTGTGGATCCGGATCGTCGCGTCCGGATTCACGGCACGGTTCGTGCCACGAGAACTCGGCTATTACCGCCTCCATGATCAGTCGATGAGCAAGGATTCAGCACACATGCGCTCGACGGCGGAGGCGACGCTCGCAAAGAACATGGCGGCGTTTCCCCGGCAACTGGCCAGCGCCATGCAACTGCTCATACAGACGTCGGCAGAGATCTACTCGAGCAATGTCACCCTCGAGCGGGAACGGCTGGGCCTGATCGGGTCGCAGCGGGAACACGAACGGGACATTGAGCGCCTCGAAGGTATTGTCAGCCAGCTCAAAGACGATATCGCATCCCTGGTGCGGGGCAAGGAATGGCTTGAAGTGCAGTGGAGCAACTATAAGACTGCCAACGTCGCCATGGAGCAGGACAAGCAACATCTGAGCGCAGCGCTTGCTGAGCACCGGTCGGAGATCGAACGGCTCGAAGCAATGACGCGCCAGCTCAAGAGCGATATCAATGAACTCACTACCGAGAAGCAATGGCTAGAGAAAAGGTTGGACGAATGCCACAAAATCAATGCCGCCAACGAGCTGGCCAATCAGAATCTGACGGAATTGCTCGCGCAACACAAGGCAGAGATCAGCCTCATTCCTCGTCCATCTCCAGAGTCCGGCCGCGGTACATCAACTATGCTAATTGATCGATTTGGGGCTGCGCGTCGGCGCGTGGGGAGGCTTGCAAGACGCTTCACTGAATCACCGGACGTATCGGTGGACGAAGCCGGGTTGCTGCGTACATCGCCGTTATTCGATCGCGCATATTATCTGGCGACCTATCCGGACGTAGCGGATGCGGCTATCGATCCCGTTGTTCATTACCTGCAATTCGGGTGGAGGGAAGCGCGGCAGCCGAGCATGTCGTTCGACGGTAACCGCTATCTCGACGATAACCCTGATGTTCGGGCCGCGGGGGTCAATCCGCTCGTCCATTACTTGGCATTCGGCAAGCAAGAGGGACGTCATTTCGCACCGGTGACCGTGCGCGCGACGGACCAGGAGAATTCCGATGCGGGGCCGGGCGATTCCATCGCGAGCGACGAGCAATCTTCCTCGCAGGAAATCCGGCGGATCATCGAGCAGTCCGGCTTGTTCGACCTCGAACTGTATTGCAGGCTCAATCCCGATCTGGCAAGTTTGCCCGACCCACTCGATCACTACGTTAGGCACGGGGGATTCGAGGGGCGGCGTGCTCATCGTTTCTTCGACGGGCGCTGGTACACGTGGGCCTACCCGGACGTCGCGACGAGCGGAATGCATCCGCTCGTCCATTACATGACGATTGGCCGGCCACAAGGGCGTCACGGCGGGCTGCCCGCCCACGTCCTGGGGACCATCGAAAAAATGGTCGCCGAAGCCGGTGAACTGGAGCCCACCATTCTTCTCGACTCCGCTTTTGCGGAGCCGGCATTGCTCGGCATCAGTTACGGCGGACAGTCGTGGTCCGGTATCGGTGCGTGGCAAAGGCTTTTCGATTCGTTGCCCTGCGCGTTCGAGCATATCGTGTTCGTGCCATGGCTAGTGCGCGGAGGTGCCGATCTCGCCGCGGCGAATGTCGTTCGTGCAAGCATCCAGGAAAACGGCATCGACTCGACACTGATCGTGCTGACCGACTACGACCGTACCGATGCCATCGACTGGCTGCCGGCTGGCACGCACGTGCGGGTGCTGTCCGAAATCGAGCCATCGCTGACACGTGCGGACCGAATCCAGTTGGTGGAGTCACTGATCTTGGCGTTGCGTCCGAAGTCGGTCATGAACGTCAATAGCGGTGCTTGCTGGGATGCCATCGCGAAGAAGGGCGCCGCGTTGAGCAAGTTGACCGAACTGTATGCGTGCCTGTTCTGCCGCGACTATACGCCGGACGGTCGCGCGGCCGGCTATGCCGATACACACTTTCGGGACAGCGTACCGTATCTGACGAAAGTCTATTTCGACAACGCCGGTTTCATGGCCGAACTGGCGGCGGATTATGGTGTGCCTGCGAGCATGCGATCGAGGCTCGTCACGCTTCACCAGCCTGTCGGCAATGTGGCTGTCGGGACATACAAGGGCGCCCCGAAAGCGGGCAATCGGGTGATGTGGGCCGGTCGTTTCTGCAAGCAGAAGAATGTCGATCTGCTGGTCGAAATCGCTCGGCGTGCGCCAGACTTCCACTTCGACGTTTACGGCTATGGGGACGATGCCTACGCGTCGAAGCTGGCGGACGCGCAGCGCGTGCTCGGTAACCTGACCGTCAAGGGCCCGTTCCCGTCGACGGCGAGTCTTCCGATCAACGATTACAATGCGTTTCTCTACACCTCGCTCTGGGATGGCTTGCCGCTGACGCTAGCCGATATCGCGTGCACGGGTATTCCCATGGTTGCATCCGCAGTGGGTGGGATTCCGGATCTCGTGACGGAGCGCACGGGGTGGTTGGTGCAGTCGTACAAGGATGCCGATCCATACGTTGCCGCGTTGCAAGACATTGTCCGCCGTCCCGATGAAGCCAGGCAGCGTGCGGAGCGCATGATCGACTGGGTGCAAAGCGAGCACTCGTGGGAGCAGTTCTGCGCAACCCTTCGCGTATCTCCGTCGTTTATCAACTGACCATGACGAAGTTCGATATTACAGCAGTCATCAATGGCCACGCCGAGGGGCTGCTTGCGCACGCCTCGCTCAACAGCTTGTCGCGCAGCGCGGATGCCGCGGCGGCGGCTGGATTACGTGTCGAAATGCTCGCCGTTCTCGACAAGCCGAACGCGCTGACGCTGCAGGTGTTTGAAGAATACGCGTCGCGGCGCGAGGATTTGCGAATCGTGACGGTCGAGCATGGCGACCTCGGCTATGCGCGCAATTCCGCCGCGGACGAAGCAAACGGGAAATGGATCGGGTTTCTCGATGCTGACGACATCTGGTGTACCGACTGGCTCGTCGCGGCGCACAAGGCCGCCGAAGCCGATCGTCGCAATGTCGCATGGCATCCCGAAGTGAACGTGTGTTTCGGCGCTACACCGAATATCTATCTGCACGTCGACATGGAAGATCCGAGTTTCCATGTCGCGCAGCTTGCATTTACCAATGCGTGGACGTCCCTCGTCTTCACATCCAGGGATTTTTTGAGGTCGGTGCCGTATTCGGGCACCGATTTCAAGAACAACATCGGATATGAAGATTGGGGATGGAATATCTCCGTCATCAACAGTGGCGGCATTCACAAGATCGTTCCTGGTACGTCGCATGCAATCCGGACCCGGCACACGTCGCTCGTGAAGCAGACGACGGCCGCGGGGTGTATCCCGAGGCCGTCCGATCTGTTTCGCAATGCGATCCGAAACCGGGCGGGCAAGGAGAGCGAGCGACTGCTTTCCGAGCAAGCCGATTAATTGCCCGATATGAACGCGGCCCGCTTGCAACTGCCTTCGTGTGTCCAGATGCATAGAATGGGCTGCCCTATACACCCGGCGCTTCGTCATGCGAGCGCGTTGCCGAACCACGGATGAATGTAACAAGCGCGCTGTCGCAAGATGCCGACGGCTTGTCGGTTTCCATCGTCGTATACCGTCCTGACGCTGTTCAACTCGAGCAGACACTCGTCAGCTTGGGCACGGCCTGCGCGCACTTGCGCGCGGCGTCGCCCACGTGTCCGGTCGACTTGTATCTGGTCGATAACGGCGGCCTCGGCGATGTCGGTGCAGTGACACGCCGGCTCGACGCGCAGGGCGTCAGATGTAGGGTTCTGACGGGACACGGAAACGTCGGCTATGGGCGAGGACACAATCTCGCGATCGACCTATCGACGCGCGCGCTTCATCTAATCCTGAATCCCGATATCGATCTGGACGCGCACGCCCTGGTTGCCGCTCGCACGTTCTTCGATTCGAATCTGGATGCAGGTGCGCTCGCTCCCCGTATCGGCGACGAATCCGGCGGGCCGCAATATCTCTGCCGCCGCTATCCGGCGCTGCTCGACCTGCTCGTGCGCGGCTTCCTGCCCGCGCGGTTCCAGCAGCCTTTCACGAATCGCCTTGCCCGCTACGAAATGCGCGATGTCATCAACGATTGCGACATCGTATGGGACCCCCCGATAATCAGCGGGTGCTTCATGCTGTTCCGGACCGAAGTCCTGAAAAAGCTGGGCGGGTTCGATCCCCGTTACTTCCTGTACTTCGAAGATTACGACTTGAGCCTGCGAACGCACCGTCTCGCCCGCGTCGCATATGTCCCGTCGGTTCGCGTGGTTCACCACGGCGGTGGAGCGTCCCGTAAGGGCTTCTCGCATATCCGGATGTTCGCGGCATCGGCTTTCAAGTTCTACAACCGCTTCGGCTGGAGGTGGTGGTGAGCCGCATCGTCGTGACCGGCGCGAATGGCTTCGTCGGCCGAGCGGTGTGCCGGCTCGCGCTCGCGGCGGGGCATGACGTCACCGGCCTGGTGCGCCGTCGGGACGGATGCATACCAGGCGTGCGCGAATGGGTGCACGATGCGCCCGATTTCGATGGTCTCGGTGACACGTGGCCCGACGACCTCGCGGTCGACGGCGTGATCCATCTGGCGGCGCGCGTCCACGTGATGCGCGATGAGTCACCAGATCCCGACGCCGCATTCGATGCGACCAACGTCGCCGGTACCTTGCGTCTCGCTAAAGCCGCGCGCCGGAACGGCGTGCGCCGCATCGTCTTCGCAAGCAGCATCAAGGCGGTTGGCGAGAGCGACGGCGGTGCGCCGGTGTCAGAAGCGGTGAGTCCACAGCCGCAGGATGCATATGGTCGCTCGAAGTTGCGAGCGGAGCGGCAGCTCGCGCAATTCGGTGCGTCGAACGGGCTCGACGTCGTGGTCGTTCGTCCACCGCTGGTCTACGGTCCGGGCGTGCGGGCCAACTTCCTGCGCATGATGGACGCGGTTGCACGCGGGCTGCCGCTGCCGCTCGGCTCCATCACGGCACGCCGCAGTATCGTCTACGTCGACAACCTGGCCGACGCACTGCTGCAATGCGCGATCGATCCGCGCGCGGCCGGAGAATGCTTCCACGTCGCCGATGACAATGCGCCGTCCGTCACGGGCCTGTTACGTCTGGTTGGCGAGGCACTCGGCAAGCCGGCCCGCCTGATCGCCGTCCCGTCTCCCTTGCTGCGTGCGCTGGGCACGCTTACCGGCCGCCGCGCGGCGATCGACCGACTGACTGGCAGCCTTGAGCTCGATACAGGCCGGATCACGCGCGTGCTCGGCTGGCATCCGCCTTATACGACAAGACAAGGCCTCGAAGCGACCGCCGCATGGTATCGTTCGCGCAATACACAACAATAGCCAACATGCCTTTCCCGTTATCCACGTGGCCCGGTGCGGCCGCGGTGGCGCTGGCCGCTGCCATCGCGTCGACGGTCATTCTGCGCGTACTGCTCGCGACCGGCCTTGCGTGGCGCCTTGCCACCGACATTCCGAACGACCGTTCGCTCCATACGCGGCCTACGCCACGCGTCGGCGGCTGGGGCATCGTACCGGTCTGCGTCATTGCGCTGTTCGCGCTCGCGCCGCACTTGTGGCTGATCGCCGTCGCTGCCGCCGGGCTTGCCGCGATGTCCCAGATCGACGACCGGCGGGGGCTGCCTGCGCGCGTGCGGTTCTCGGCGCACCTCGTGGCGGTCGTTGCGCTCATCATCGCGTTTCCGGCCCAGGCCCCGTGGTGGCTGGTGGTCGGCATTGGCTTCGTGATGGTCTGGCTGACGAACCTGTACAACTTCATGGACGGCGCCGACGGCCTCGCGGGCGGCATGGCGCTGTTCGGCTTCGGCGCGTACGCGGTCGCGGCGCTGACCGCCCCGACGCCGTCGCCGGATCTGGTCGTGGCCGGCTCGGCCGTCGCCGGCGCCGCGCTCGGCTTCCTGCTGCTGAATTTCCACCCGGCCCGGCTGTTTCTCGGCGATGCCGGCTCGATTCCGCTCGGATTCCTGGCGGGCGCCCTTGGCTACTGGGGCTGGCGCGGCGGCGTGTGGCCGATCTGGTTTCCTGCGCTGGTGTTCGCGCCCTTTATCGCCGACGCATCTGTAACACTTTTGAGACGGCTGTTACGAGGCGAAAAGTTCTGGCAGGCGCACCGGGAGCATTATTATCAAAGAATGGTCCGGGCCGGCGTAGGTCACCGCCGGACTGCTCTGTATTGGTACCTCATCATGCTCGCAGGCATAATCGTCGCCGTGTGGGCAAAGGACCGCCCTGAACTGCAGCAGTGGCTTTCGTTCTTCGCGTGGTACGGCGTCCTGGCATGTATCGGATTGGTGATCGACATGCGTTGGCGCCGGTTTCAGTCCGCCGCCGAAAATAACTCTTGAGGTTTCCTGCCGATGTTGCGATCCAAAGCATCATGGCTTTCGCTGAGCGCTTTCCTGTTTGACCTGACGGCGGTCACCGCCGCGTGGTTGTTCGCTTATCTCGTTCGTTTCAATGGCAGCGTTCCGCATGATTTCCTGAGCGGCGCGCTGATGGCACTCATGTGGGTGCTGCCCGTCTACGCGTTGATGTTTCACGGGTTCGGCCTGTATCGCGGGCTGTGGGTATTCGCGAGCCTGCCCGACCTGATGCGTATATCGAAGGCAGTAGTGGGCGGCGGCGTGATCGTGATGATCGGTGCCGTGATGTTCCAGCCGCAACCGATCATTCCGCGCTCGGTGCTGCTCGTGTCGCCGCTGATGCTGTTTCTGGCGATGGGCGGCGCACGTGCGCTGTATCGCGCCACGAAAGAGTACTACCTGTACGGCGGGCTCGTCGGGAAGGGCAAACCAGTGCTGGTGCTCGGCGCCGGCACGGCAGGCGCGAGCCTCGCACGCGAACTCTCACGCTCGGGCGAATGGCGCCTCGTCGGCCTGCTCGACGACGACGTCACGAAGCAGGGCCGCGAAATCTACGGCTACAAGGTGCTCGGCTCGTTCAACGATCTCAAGCACTGGACCGATGCAATGAAGGTGGAATACGCGATCATCGCAATTCCGTCGGCGTCGGTCGAGACCCAGCGTCGCGTCGCGACACTGTGTGTGCGGGCCGGCGTGAAGGCGATGGTGCTGCCGTCGCTGACCGCGCTGCTGCCGGGGCAGGGTTTCCTGTCGCAGGTGCGGAACATCGATCTCGAGGATCTGCTCGGCCGCGATGCCGTGACGATCGACACGCCGCACGTCGAGGCGCTGCTGCGCGGGCGCGTCGTGATGGTGACGGGCGCGGGCGGCTCGATCGGCTCCGAGCTGTGCCGGCAGATCCTGCGCTTCGCGCCGGCGCAGCTCGTCGCGTTCGATCTGTCCGAGTACGCGATGTACCGGCTGACCGAGGAACTGCGCGAGCGCTTCCCCGACCTGCCGGTCGTGCCGATCATCGGCGATGCGAAGGATTCGCTGCTGCTCGACCAGGTAATGTCGCGTCATGCGCCGCACATCGTGTTCCACGCAGCCGCCTACAAGCACGTGCCGCTGATGGAGGAGCACAACGCGTGGCAGGCGCTGCGCAACAACGTGCTCGGCACGTATCGGGTGGCCCGCGCGGCGATCCGCCACGACGTGCGTCATTTCGTGCTGATCTCGACCGACAAGGCAGTCAATCCGACCAACGTGATGGGCGCGAGCAAGCGCCTCGCCGAAATGGCCTGCCAGGCGTTGCAGCAGACGAGCGGGCGCACTCAGTTCGAGACGGTGCGCTTCGGTAACGTGCTCGGCAGCGCGGGCAGCGTGATTCCGAAGTTCCAGCAGCAGATCGCGAAGGGCGGCCCGGTCACGGTCACGCATCCGGAGATCACGCGCTTCTTCATGACCATCCCGGAAGCGTCGCAGCTCGTGCTGCAGGCATCGAGCATGGGGCATGGCGGCGAGATCTTCATTCTCGACATGGGCGAGCCGATGAAGATCGTCGATCTCGCATGCGACCTGATCCGACTGTACGGTTTCTCGGAAGAGCAGATCCGGATCGAGTTCACCGGGCTGCGGCCTGGCGAGAAGCTCTACGAGGAGTTGCTGGCGGACGACGAGGCGACGACGCGTACCCCGCATCCGAAGCTGCGGATCGCGCGGGCGCGGGAAGTGCCGGACAATTTCCTCGACGAGTTGCTGCCGTGGCTGATGCAGCATCGTGTGCTGCCCGACGACGAAGTGCGGCGCGATTTGCGCCGCTGGGTGCCCGAGTATCAGACGGCTGCCGTTCCGGCGCTGAAGAGCGTACAGTTCGCGTCGAACCGCTGAACGCCGAGGTCCGTGTGGTCGCCACGTAGCGGTCAGCCGGCCCGCCAAAAAGAAAAGCGCCCTTCGGGGCGCTTTGTTCATGCCGGGCCGAGAACGGCTCAGCGACTGGGTCTGTGCTTGCGTACCACCATCCACCGCGGCGCACGGAACCGCACGATGCTCAGATAGAGCCACACATAGGTCAGCGCAAACAGCACCACAAACGCGAACAGGTGCACCGTGTGCCGCCAGAACAGCGTCGCGGGTATCACCGCGACGAGGCACAGCAGCCACAGATACGGCGACGTCAGCGAATTCCGCCGTGTCAGATCATGTGCGTGCTTTGTGCCGACGGCCCAGCGCATCAGCCGCTTGTACACGAGCATGTGCAGGTGCACGCCATCCGGGATGCCGGGTGACATCCCGCGGATGAATTTCTTTCGGTAGATCGAGAAGCAAGTCTCGAAGATCGGGTACATGAACAGCAGCACCGGGTACCACGCGGACACCTCGCGGTTGCGCATCACGAGCATGATCGCGAGCTCCGCGAGCATGAAGCCGATGAAGTACGCGCCGCCGTCGCCGAGGAAGATCAGCCCGGCCGGAAAATTCCATAGGAAGAAGCCGAGCACGGCGCCCATCATGATGATCGACGCGGACATGACCACCGGGTCGCCGACCTGGAACGCCACGTACGCGAGCGACGCGAACATCATGAAGCTGACCATCGACGCGAGCCCGTTGAAGCCGTCGATGATGTTGACCGCGTTCGCGAGCGCCGCGACCGCGAGCACGGTGATGAACGCCGAAATGGCGACATAACCGAGCAGGAAGTCCAGCGGCGGCACGCTGATGCGCGTGACTGCAATGTTCATCAGCCAGAACGCCAGCGCGGCCGCGCCCATCGTGCAGAGCAGCCGCGCGCGCGGCGACACCCGCTTGGTCAGATCCTCGACGAGGCCCGACAGGAATGCCGGCAGCCCGCAGGCGGTGATGCCCAGGATGCTGCCGGCGATCGTCGGATAGCGCCGGGACAGGATCAGCGCCGCAACGACGACCCCCGCGAGGATCCCGATGCCCCCGACCCGCGGCACGGGCCGCACGTGGAATTTCTGCACGCCGGCCAGGTCGCTGTCGATCGAGAATTTCTCGTGAAGGTGCGCATAGCGCACGATGAACAGCGTGACGAGCAGGGAGACGATGAAGCCGGACGCGAAGCTGAGCATGGGATCGCTCGAAAAATGGACAGCGGATTATACAAAACCGCGCGGGTTCCCCTCCTGCCATCTCCAGTGGTCGGCACACATTTCTTCGATGCCGAGCGCGGCACGCCAGCCGATGATGTCGGCCGCGGCCTGCGGGTTCGCGTAGCACTCGCCGATATCGCCCGGGCGGCGTGCGACGAGCTCGTACGGCACCGGGCGGCCCGACGCCTTTTCGAACGCACGCACGACTTCCAGCACGCTGTAGCCCTGGCCCGTGCCGAGGTTCACAACGAAGCTCGCGTCGCGCTTCGCGAGCGCGTCGAGCGCGGCGATGTGCCCCTTCGCGAGATCGACGACGTGGATATAGTCGCGCACGCCGGTGCCGTCCGGTGTCGGGTAGTCGGAGCCGAACACGCGCAGCTTTTCCAGCTTGCCGACCGCGACCTGCGCGACGTACGGCATCAGGTTGTTCGGGATGCCGGCCGGATCCTCGCCGATCAGCCCGCTCGCGTGCGCGCCGACCGGGTTGAAGTAGCGCAGCGTGGCGATCCGCCACGTCGGGTCCGAGACTTCGAGATCGCGCAGGATCTGCTCGGCGATCAGCTTCGACTGGCCGTACGGGTTCGTCGCGGACAGCGGGAACGATTCGTCGATCGGCGAGCGCTCGGGCACGCCGTATACGGTCGCGGACGAGCTGAACACGAACTGCTTGACGTTGCGCTCGCGCATGACCTTGAGCACGGCAAGCAGGCCGCCGATGTTGTTCTGGTAGTACTCGAGCGGCTTCTCCACCGATTCGCCGACGGCCTTGAGCGCCGCGAAATGGATCGTGCCGGTGATCGGGTGCGCGTCGAACACCTTGGCGAGTGCGGCTTCGTCGCACACGTCGACCTGATGGAACGCGGGCGTCTTGCCCGTGATCCGCTCGATGCGGCGCACGGATTCGGCCTTGCTGTTGACGAGGTTGTCGACGATCACAACATCGTAGCCGTTGCCGAGCAGTTCGACGGTCGTGTGCGAGCCGATATAGCCCGCTCCGCCCGTGACGAGGATGGTGCCTTTAGCGGTCATTGCTGATGCGCTCCTTCAGAGGGTGATACCGGTTAACGAATGGATAGTACGCCGGTAGCGTTCGACGACCTGCTGTTCGTCGAATTCCGTCGTGACCTTCTGCCGGCCGCGCGCGCCCATCGCGTCGCGTCCGGCCGTTCCGAGTTCGATCATGCGGAGCAGCTGCTCCGCGAGGCTCGCGCTGTCGCGCACGCGGCACAGGAAGCCCGTGTCACCGTCGGCGACGACGTCGCGGCAGCCCGGCACGTCGGTCGCGACGATCGGGCGGCCCATCGCCGATGCTTCCATCAGCGTGCGCGGCACGCCTTCGCGGTACGACGGCAGCACGACGCAGTCGGCCGCCGCGATATGCGGGCGCACGTCGTGCGCTTCGCCGAGATATTCGATCACGCTTTCGGCGGCCCACGCATCGACATCCGCGCGGCCGATCGCGCTTGGATTGTCGACGCCGAGCGGCCCGAGCAGCTGGAAGCGCGCGTTCGGGAAGCGCGCGCGCACGATGCGAGCGGCTTCCACATATTCGCGCACACCCTTGTCCCACAGCAGCCGGCCGATCAGGATGAAGACGGGTGCGTCGCCGGCCGGCAGCGGCACCGGGGCAAACTGTTCGAGATCGACGCCTTCGCCGTGCAGCAGCCGCGCGCGATCGGGATGCGCGAGCAGCCGCTCATCGGTGAAGGTCGCGAGATCGTCGCGGTTCAGGAACCACACTTCACGCGGGAAGCGGAACGCGAACCGGTACAGGCGCTTCGCGACGCTTGCCGCGCGGCTCTTCTGGATGAAGACGTAGCCGAGCCCGGTCGTCACCGCGATCGACGGCACGCGCGCGAGCCACGCGGCGACCGAGCCGTAGATGTTCGGCTTGATCGTGTAGTGGAACACGAGATCGGGCTTCAGCGCACGGTAGTGACGCACCAGCGCGGCGAGCGTGCCGAGATCCTCGCGCGGGCTCGTGCCTTTCGATGCAACCGAGAGCGCCACGTAGCGGCAGCCCATCTGCTCGAGCAGCGGCACCGTGCGGTCGTGCGGCGCGATCACGATGACCTCGGCGCCGCGCGCGACGAGCGTACGGATCAGCCCGTGGCGATATGTGTAGATCGCCCAGGCCGTGTTGCAGACGAGCGCGATGCGCAGCGGGGAGGTGGAGGACATGAAAAAAAGAATAAATAAAGCGTCGTAAATGCCGGATACGCCGAATGGGCGTCACGCGGACGGCCGCGCGGCGAACAGCGTCTGCTTGATCCGCTGCAACGTCCGGTACGGCGTCACGAAATGCAGCAGGTTCTTGGCGAGGCCGGCCCAGTCGTACGGGTTCAGCGCGTTGAAATGGCTCAGCAGCAGCGTGAGCGTCGACACCAACTGGCGCCGGCGCTTGGTCGCACTGATCCCGCCCTCGTTCAGTTCGTAATAGAGGCCCAGTTCCGGCAGGTTCGCGCAATCGTAGCGTTCCATTAACCGCAAAAAAAGATCGAGATCCTCGGCCGCACGGTATTTCGCACGATAGTTCCCCACTTCACGCACGGCGTCGATGCGCAGCATCACCGACGGATGCACGAGCGGCGAGCGCAGGAAGCGCGTGCGGCGCAGCGTGCCCGGATCGGCGGGCGGGGTCAGCATGAAGCGCGGCTCGCCGGCGCGGGACACGACTTGAGTCCACATGCCGACACAGGCCACGCGCGGGTGGGCGCCGAGGTACGCGCGCTCTTTGGCGAGGCGCTGAGGCGCGGCGAGATCGCCCGCGTCGATGCGCGCCGCATAGCGGAAGCCGCGCGCGGCGAGCGCATCGATGCCGGCCGCGAGCGCACGCTCGATGCCGCCGTTCTGCGGCATGCGCAGCACGTCGATCGTGAGGCCGGGCAGGTCGGGTGCGACGATCGGCGGCGTGCTGCCGTCGTCGACGATCAGCACGTGCACGGGCGCATCCTCGCGAAACGACGCGAGGGTCCGAACGACGTCGTCGTGCCCGTTGTAGGCCGGCATCAGCACGGCCACGTCGTCGAGCGGGGGCGGGCAATCAGGGGACGTCATGGTCGCAGCTTGAAACGGATGTAATAAAAATTGACGGCGGCGGCGGCCAGGTAGCCGGCCGCCAGCCCGACGAGCGCGCCGTACAGGCCGAGCCGCGGGATCGCGAACAGGTTGACGAGCGCCGCGATCGCGAGCGCGAGCAGCCATTTCGACAGCAACACGAATTTTGCTTGATATTTGAGAACGATAAGATTGCCTATCGCCTCGATGCCGGCCGGCACGGACAGCCAGACCGCCCAGCGGAAGATGTCGACCGACGCCTCGTAGCCGTGGCCGAACACCTTGCCGACGATCAGCGGGGCGGCGGCGTCGAGCACGAGCGCGCCGGCCGTCATCAGGCACGCCGTCATCGCGATCAGCCGGACGATGTTGCGGCGCAGCCGCGCGACGTCCTGCACGCGGTAGACGAAGGCGGGCGCGATCGTCTGCGCGAGCATCAGCGCGAGCGTGATCCAGTTCTCGTTGAGCTGCTGCGCGGCCGAGTAGCGGCCGAGATCGGCGAACGACACGTGACGCTCGAGCATCAGGCGGTCGAGCTTCAGGAACAGGTACATGCAGATGAGGCCGAGCCAGAACACCGTGCCGGCCGTTGCAAAGTGCCTGAACAGCGGTTTGTCGAACGTCCAGCCGAGCGCGCCGCCGTTACGATGCCGGTAGTACAGCAGCAGCGCGAAGCCGATTGCGGCGGCCTCGAGCGCCCACAGCCACGCGAAGCGGGCGGGGCCCGCGGCCGCGCGGACCAGCAGCCAGACGAGCAGCGCCTTCACCAGCGCGGTGACCATGCTGGTGATGAGCTGCGGCTTGCTGTAGGTCATGCTCTGCAGCCACGCGTTGATGACGCCGACGAACGGCTCGCGGAACACCATCGTGACCGCGAGGCCCGCGAGCATCGCGCCGACCAGCGGATCGAAGGCGCCCGCGGCGATCGCGATCCAGGTCGCGACGAGCGCGGCGACGGAGACGGCGATGCGCAGCGCGAATGCGCTGCCGAGCACCGCGCCGAGCTGGGCGGGCGGGCGCTGGACGATGGTCGGGACGAGGATTTCCGCGCCGCACACCCAGGTGAGCGGCGCCAGTACCAGGAGGAGCGTATTCGCATACTGCCATTTGCCGAACACATCTGGCCCGAAATAACGGGCCAGCAGGCCGCTGATCGCGATCGCGACGCCGATCTGCGTGAGCCGTTCGAGCCCCAGCCAGACGAGATTCGCGACGGCCTTCGCGACGTCCGGGTTGCCGAAGCGCTTCAGCATGCGCGGCAGCGGCGTGCGCGCGAGGCGGCCGGCAGGGCGCCCGGGGGCTGCAGGTTGGCGGCGACGGGACGGCTAGGCATTAAAATGGGCGGCATGCGCGTCATCAAAACCCGCGATTATAAGTGGGATCGGGGTCGCTCCCGCCGTTCGGCGCCAGCGGTTTCACGCCGTGCCGGGCCCGCATGTATCATGCGCGGCACCGGCGAGCGGCGGCCAGGCAAGCCAGACAATTTTCCATGCACGCAACCGAGAGAAGAGAATCGATGATCTCCCAATCCATCTTCAAGGCATATGACATTCGTGGCGTGGTCGGCAAGACGCTCGACACCGACACCGCGCGCGCGATCGGCCGGGCATTCGGCAGTGAAGTGCGTGCGCAGGGCGGCGATGCGGTCGTCGTCGCGCGCGACGGCCGCCTGTCCGGGCCGGACCTCGTCGGCGCACTGGCCGACGGCCTGCGTGCGGCAGGCGTCGACGTGGTCGACGTCGGCATGGTGCCGACGCCGGTCGGCTATTTCGCGGCGAACGTCCCGCTCGCGCTGAAGGGCGGCGAACGCCGCGTCGATTCGTGCATCGTCGTCACGGGCAGCCACAACCCGCCCGACTACAACGGCTT